>NZ_CP072597.1:730000-1095000 GCF_018847975.1 Lysobacter sp. K5869
TATGGCTGCGATCGAAACATTCGATCCGGCAAAGATTCCTCGCCGGCAGCCGCGGATGTCATCCTATGCCCATGCCCGCTAACGCAAGCCCAGACGCGACCGCCGCCGGCCCGGCCGGCGCCGACACCGCCGTGGTGCTGGTCAACCTCGGCACCCCCGAGGCCGCCAACACTGCGGCCGTGCGCCGTTATCTGTCCGAATTCCTGCACGACCGTCGCGTCGTCGACATGAGCCGCTGGCTGTGGTGCCCGCTGCTGCATTTCGCGATCCTGCCGCTGCGCAGCGGCAAGGTCGCGCACAAGTACGCCAGCGTGTGGCTGCCGGAAGGCTCGCCGCTGGCGGTGCACACCCGCCGCCTCGCCGAAGCGCTGCAGCGCGAGTTGCCGCAGGTGCGCGTGCTGCACGCGATGCGTTACGGCCAGCCGTCGTGGAAGCAGCTGCTGGCGCGGCTGCGCGAGCAAGGGGTGAAGCGGGTGCTGGCGCTGCCGCTGTATCCGCAGTATTCGACCTCCACCACGGCCTCGGTCGGCGATGTGCTCGACGCCGCGCAAGGTCTGGACAAGCGCTTGGTCCACGACTACCACGCCGATCCCGAGTGGGTCGACGCGGTCGCCGAATCGGTGCGCCGCCATCGCGCCGCCCACGGCGCCGGCGAACACTTGCTGCTCTCCTTCCATGGCCTGCCGCAGCGCTTCGCCGCCGCCGGCGACCCGTATCCGCGCCAGTGCGAGGCCAGCGCGCGCGCCATCGCGCAAGCGCTGGAACTGCCCGAGGGCGCCTGGAGCCTGAGCTACCAATCGCGCTTCGGCCGCGAGCGCTGGCTGGAGCCGTCCACCGCCGACACCCTGACCGCGCTGGCCGCGCGCGGCGTGCGCCAGGTCGATGTGATCGCGCCGGGCTTCGCCGTGGATTGCCTGGAAACCCTGGAAGAGGTGGCGATGATGCTGGCCGAGGAGTTCGCCGCGCGCGGCGGACGGCTGCGCTACATCCCCTGCCTCAACGAATCGCCGGCGCATGCGCAGGCGCTGGCCGGCATCGTGCAGCGCGAACTCGCCGACTGGCCGGCGGCCGGCGCGGCTTGAGCGCGGCGGCGCGCGGCGCAGCCGCCATCGTCGCACGCATCGTCATCGCCGCGTGGTGTCATCATGGACGGCGCGATCGGCGGATCGATCGCGCGAACGCTCAACTCGGGAAGCGGTAATGGCAGCCTTGCAAGAATTCGTCGTCGACACCGCCTTCGGCCGCCTCGCCGGCCTGCGCAACGGCCGCGCGCAAGCGCCGAAGCTGCTGGCGCTGCACGGTTGGCTCGACAACGCCGCCAGCTACGTGCCGCTGGCGCCGTGGCTCGACGGTTTCGATCTGGTCGCCCCGGATCTGCCCGGCCATGGCGCCAGCGCGCATTTGCCGATGGCGGCCGAATACACCTTGGTCGGCGCCGCGCGCGCCGCGCTGGCGGTGGCCGACGCGCTGGGTTGGGAGCGCTTCCACCTGCTCGGCCATTCGCTCGGCGGCGCCACCGCCAGCATGATCGCCGCGGCGGTGCCGCAGCGCGTGGACAAGCTGCTGCTGATCGAAGCGCTGGGCTCGCTGTCGGAACCCGAGGAACGCGTCGGCCCCCGTCTGCGCGAGGCCTTCGCCGGCATGGCCGCGCTCGGCGGCAAGCAATTGCGGGTGTTCTCCGACATCGCCACCGCGATCAAGGCGCGCATGATCGCCAACGATTTGAGCGAGCCGGTGGCGCGGCTGCTGGTCGAACGCGGCGTCGCGCCGGCGCGCAGCGACGCCGGCGCGGCCGGTTTCGTCTGGCGCAGCGATCCGCGCCTCACCCTGGTGTCGGCGCAGCGCATGAGCGAGGCGCAGATGCGCGCGCTGATCCGCGCCATCGACAGCCCGACCTGCATGGTCTGGGCCGACCCGGCGCAGAGCTACATGCCCGACGCGCAGCGGCGCGAGCGCGCGACCTTGCTGCGCGACGGCGAGCTGCACACGCGGGCGGGGACGCATCATCTGCACATGGAGCAGCCGGACATCGTCGGCGCCTTGTTCCGCGAGTTCCTGTCGCGCTGAGTTCCGCGCGAGGAACGCCGGCGCTTACTCGTCGGCCGCGATCAGCTTGCGCAACCGCGCCTTGAGCGCGCGCCCGGAATCGCGGAAGTACTCGCGCTGATCGCGCCAGTCCGGGCAGCGCTGCTCGACCTCGCGCCAGAACGCGCGCGAGTGGTCGGCGTGGATCAGATGGCAGAGTTCGTGCACCAGCACGTACTCGAACGCGGCCGGCGGCGCCAACACCAGCGACAGGTCCAGCGACAGCGCGCCGTCGGGCGCGAGCGAACCCCATTGCGACGACATCACCCGGTAACGCAGCCGCGACGGCGCGCGCGGCAGGCCGGGCAGGTACTTGGGCAGCCAGCGGCCGACGTCGGCGCGGGCCTGGCCTTCGTAGAAATCGCGCAGCGCGCGCTGCAGCGACTTGAGTGCGACGGCGTCCGGCGCGGCGATATCGATGGCGTCTTCGCCCGGCTGGATGCGCAGGTAGCGCGCGCTCTGCCAGCGCAGCGGCACCTCGACGCCGCGCAGCGGCAGGGCTTCGGTGAGGTGCGGCTGCAAGCCCGGCGCGTCGGTGCCGGCGCGGGCGATCTGCGCCAGCAGCCAGTCGCCGTGTTCGATCACGAAGCGGGTGCCGGCGATCTCGCTGGCGCGCAGCGGCAAGGTCAGGCGCGGGCCGCGCTCGTCGACGCTGAGCTTGATCCGGCGCGCGCGCGGGTCGCGCACGCGCAGCACCTCGACGGTGCGGCCGTTGGCCAGGGCGATGGCGACGGTCTCGCGCGAGACCGCGCGCGGCGCGGCCTGCGGCTGGCCGGTCAGCAAGCGCAGCAGGCTTTTCATGGGTGGGGGGCCGCCATGCGCGAAGCATAGCGCGGTGGGGTGGGAAAGGTGTTGCGGCGGCGCGGGTTGGGTGGCGACGCGGGCGATGGTCGGCGGCGGCGTAGGCGCGGTGTCGCGGTCGCGGCTTGCGCCGCTCCTACAAGGGGATACGAAGCCGCGGCCGCTCCCTGTAGGAGCGGCGTGAGCCGCGACCGCGCTCCGACCGATCGCGCCGCAACTGCGATGCCCGGGTCGCGGCTTACGCCGCTCCTACACCCGGAACATCGGCGACTGGCGAACGATCAGGCCTCGACCTTCGACAACTTCAACGCCTTCTCCAGCACCACGAACAAGCGCTTCACCTCCGCGCTCATCAACGCGAAGCGCGCGTCCAGCTCGGCGCGCAGCCCGTCGCCGTCGCTGTGTTCCAGCTGATCCACCGCGCCGTCGAGCAGCTTGAACTTGCGCACGATCAGGTCTTCGCCGATCACGAACGAAACGTGGTCGTCCAGGCTCAGCGCCAGTCGGGTGACCTGCTTGCCGGTTTCCAGGTGCTTGGCGATCTCGTCGCTCTCCAGCTCCTGGCGCTGGCACTTCACCACCGCGCCCTGATCGACCGGATCGCGCAGTTCGCACTCGTCGCCGAGCATGATCCCGTCCGGCAGCGGCTCGCCCGCGACCCAGCCGGTCAGGATCGAACGCGGCGCCACTTCGGCGTTGAGCGGCAGCGCCGGGAAGCTGCCGATGGCGCGGCGGATTTCGCTGATGACGTTCTCGGCGGTCTTGCGGCTGGAGGTGTCGACGATCACCAGCCCGTGTTCGAGATCGATGATCGCGTCGGTGCGGCTGGGCTTGATGAACGCGCGCGGCATCAGGTCGGTGATGAGCTCGTCCTTGAGCCGCTTGCGGGTGCGCCCGCCGGGCTTGCGCCCTTCCTTCTGCTCGATCTCGGCCAGCTTCTTGGCCAGCATGTCGTTGATGACCGCGCCGGGCAGCAGGCGGTCTTCGCCGCCGACGGTCAGCCAGATCGCGCTGCCGATGCGGTTGCTGATGACCGCGTCTTCGTCGCCGCGGCCGAACGGCGAGATGAAGCCGCGCGAGGACAACTCCAGCGGGCCGACCGGCTTGAGCCGGCATTCCTCCAAACCCTTGTCGAGTTCGGCGAGATCGTGGGTGGTGGGGAAGCGGAAGAACGTCAGGTTGCGGAAGAACATTCAGAGACCGGGAATATGGAATGGGGAATAGGGATCGGCGTCGCGGGTGCCGCGCCTGCCGCGTGTCGTCATTCCCGCGAAAGCGGGAATCCACAGACCTCGTGCGTTCTCGCACGAAGAGCCCTGGGTTCCCGCTTTCGCGGGAACGACGGTGCGATGAAGCGATGGATCATCCGATCTGCGCGACCGGATCGTCGGAGTCGGCCTCGTCGAGCCACGCCGGCGTCTGCAACGCCGCGCCGCCGCCCTGCCCCAGGCCGAGGAAATCGAACAGCTTGGGATCGCTCAGCTGCGACAGCCGGATGTCGCCGAGCGCGCGCGAGATGATCTCCAGGCGCCCGGGCGTCTCGCGTTCCCACGCCTCCATCATCCGCTTGACCTGCTTGCGCTGCAGGTTCTCCTGCGAGCCGCACAGGTTGCACGGGATGATCGGGAACCGGCGCGCGGCGGCGTATTCGACGATGTCGTCCTCGCGCACGTAGGCCAGCGGCCGGATCACCACGTGGCGACCGTCGTCGGACAGCAGCTTCGGCGGCATGCCGCTGAGCTTGGCGTGGAAGAACAGGTTCAGGAAGAAGGTGGCGACCAGATCGTCGCGGTGGTGGCCGAGCGCGATCTTGGTGAAGCCCTGCTCGGCCGCGTAGGTGTACAGCGCGCCGCGCCGCAGCCGCGAACACAGCGAGCACATGGTCTTGCCTTCCGGCACCACCCGGGTGACCACCGAGTAGGTGTCCTGCTCGAGGATCTTGTACGGCACGCCGACCGATTCGAGGTACTGCGGCAGCACGTGCTCGGGAAAGTCCGGCTGCTTCTGGTCGAGGTTGACCGCGACCAGCTCGAACTTCACCGGCGCCTTCTTCTGCAGCTGCAGCAGGACGTCGAGCATCGTGTAGCTGTCCTTGCCGCCGGACAGGCAGACCATGACCTTGTCGCCGTCCTCGATCATGCCGAAGTCGGCGATGGCGCGGCCGACCTGGTGGCGCAGGCGCGCGCCGAGGCGCTCGAGATCGGCGGCGGGGGCGTCGGCGCGGGCGCGGCGGACGGGTTCGGCTAGGGGCAGGACGGTACTCATCAGGCCGCCGATTCTACGCCAAGGGTCGGTGAACACGGCCGGGACGGCGCGCGCCCGCGGCGCCAAGCCAATCGCCGCAAGGGTTTCAGCCCCGCGCGCGACGGCCGATGACGGCGGACACGGCGGCGGTTTAAGCTCAGCGCCATGACCGTCAGCACCGATGCCGCCGAAATCGCCCGCCAGCTCGCCGACCTGCGGCTGGAGCATCGCGACCTCGACGCGGCCATCGAACGCCTCAACCTGGACCCGCAGTCCGACGAGCTGACCCTCAAGCGGCTGAAGAAGCGCAAGCTGTGGCTCAAGGACTGCATCGCCCGGCTCGAAAGCGCGCTGATTCCCGACGAACCGGCCTGAGCGCCGGCGCCCGCGGCGGCGCCGGGCACCGCATCGCGACGGCGCCCGCGGCGGCACGGATACAGCATCCGCGGCGACGCGCGCATGGCATCTGTCATGTGCCCCTGGTGACGTCCCCGGGTGCAGCGGTTCGTGCCCCCTGTGCTACGGTGCGCGCACTCGCAACGGGCCCTGGCATGGCGAACAAGGACGAACTGATCGGCGCAGCGCGCAACCCGTGGTGGCAGGCCGCCGCAGCGGTCGCCGCGGTCGCGCTCGTGCTCACTTTCGCCCTCGGCGGCTTCAAGCCGGCCAAGAGCAAATCCAAGCCGATCCCGCAATCCACCGCCGGCAAGCGCGTGCAGACCGGCGCGATGGCGGTGACGCCGCTGCGCGCCTGGGTGGCGCGTTATCGGCCGGGCGGGCGGGTCGAGCCGAACCAGTTGTATTTGGTGTTGCAGGCCGATGTCGAGAATCGGACCGGGCGCAGCTTCGGCAGCTACAACTATCTGATCAAGGATCTGATCCTGGTCGGCCCCAAGTTCGACGCGGTGAAAGCCGATCTGCCGCTGGCCGCGGACGACCACAGCATTCTCGGCGATCTGCATCCGCGGCTGAAGCAACGCGTGGACTTGGTGTGGAAGCTGCCGCCCGGTTACGCCTACAAGACGAAAGAGACCTTCGGTCTGTTCGCCCGCGACTACAAGGCCAAGGCCTATCCCAATGACGAAGGCGCCTGGGTGCAAGGCAAGCCGGCCGCGAAACTGGCGCTGGCCGTGCAGGATCTGCGCGACAGGATCGTGGCGCAATGAGTAGCGTCGCGCGCTCCGCATCCACTCGTCCTTCCCGCGGACTGTGGCGTTACGCCCTGTGGATCGTTCTTGCGTTGGCGGCGATCGTCGCCTTGCGCAAGGGCGAGTCCGATTACGAACAACGCGACGCGCCGCTGCTGCAATCGGGCGCGCCGCAGACGCGGGCGCTCGGACGCAACTTCGCCGTCCAGACCGGATCGATCAAGACGGCGCGCGCGTATTTGCTCAAAGGCGATTTCTCTCAGCCGCAGGACCACGTCCTACGCTCCCCGGGCGTGTGGTTGTCGGTGTTGGCGGAGGTCGAAGCGCTGCAGGCGCCCGGCTACGTCACCGCGCAGTTGCGCACCCTCGACGGGCTGGTCTATGTCGCCTCCAACAAAGAGCGGCCCAAGCTGCCCGGGATCAACCTCAGCGAACGCGAGCTCGCGCCCGGCTTGCCAGAGAAAGGCGCCTGGTTCTTCGAAGTCCCGGCGGACAAGCTGCAGGGCGCCCACCTGCAGGTTTATTGGGGCCTGTTGCTGCCCGACGGCGGCGACAGCCTGGTCGACATCGACTTGAAGATCGACCCGGCGCGGGAACGCAAATTGACCGCGGATACCGTCCCGGTGCTGGACCTGCGAATGTGAGCGCGCAACCCATGACCTCTGAGGAAACTTCGCGCACGAGCGCGCAGACGGCCCCGACCGCCGCGCCGTTCCCCGGCTGGTGGCGGCATAACCGATGGTGGCTCGCCGGCGCCGTCTTGATCGCCGGCGCGACGCTTTGGATGTCATATCGCGACGCGCTCGGCGCTTATCGCTCGCGCCATCCGAACATCCCGCTCGCGGCGAACAAGAGCAACTGGACCCACTACGCGGGCGCTCGCTGGCGCTTGACCGGATTCGAAACGCTGCCGCCCGGCGATCCGCGCGTTCGCGGCGCGCTGCGCAAGGACGCCATGATCGTGTTGGTGAACTACGAAACGATCCCCGACTCCGGCACCAAGGTCCGCGATCTGGACACCTGCAAAGGCGCGCTGACCGATGCGGACGGACGACGCTGGGAGCCCGATCCGGGCGCGTTGCCGCGCCTGTCCGGTCCGCGCGTTCCCAACACTTGCGGCAGCGGATACGACGCCTCTTTCAAGCAAATCCTGGCCGTTCCAGGCAGACCGTTCGCGTTTCAGCACGCCTATCTGATCCCCAGGAACGTCCGCCGCGAAGGGCTGCGCGCGCGGATCGAGTTTCGCAACTCCGCGTTGGCGGACGGCCGTTTCCTGAATTACGAAATGTGACGAAAATCGATATTTCGTCAGGAGGCAACACGCCAGCGGCGCCGATCGCCTCCACTCCGGCTGCGATCCTTTCTGGGTGACATCCGCGCTGGACTCGCATCGACGGGCGACCCATCGCGGCCGACTCAGAATCTTCCGCCGTCGTCGCTTGGACCTGGAGCATCACGCAATGGCTTTCGCTTCGCGCTTCGCCGCCGCATCGATTTTCGCCGCACTGTTTTCCTCTCCCGCGGCCGCGCAGGATTACGTCGCGCCCCCGCCCACGCTGGATCCGGTGGTCGTCACCAGTTCCGGCGGGCTGGACATCATGACGTGGACCGCCTACGGAACCGACTGGAATCCCAGCCGCAAGATCATGAATCCAGGCGAGAGTCCGGACCTGATGGAATGCGGCGACTGCGGCGGCGGCTCGTCGGATTACTGGGCTTACGAGACCGTTTGCAGCAACCTGAAATGCAATCTCGCGACGATCCAGACCCGGCTCGCGGATCTCAGGCAGTACTACGCCGCGGGCCAATCGTATTGGGACTCGCGCAGCAAGGAACAGGTGCAAACCGCGATCCGCAAGCTCGAGGAAATCGTCGCCGCGATGGTCGCCAACCCCTCGGAACCGCCGAAAGGCTGGTGATCGCGACAACGAAAAGGCCGCATCCGCGGCCTTTTCGTCGAACGTTCGCGGTTCGCTTCAGCCTCGCATCCTGACCAAGGCGCGATCGAACGTCGCGGCCAGCAGAACCACACGAACCGTATCGGTGATGAGCGAGGGCCGCATCGAAAACGGCGTGGTCAAGAACGCCGCCCAGAACTGGCCCGACACCTTCTGCCATTCGGGGTCGCGCGGCCCGAGCGCCAGCTCCAGCACGCGCCAAGACCAAGAATCGATGTAGGCCAGCGCTTGCCAGCACACGCACAGCGTCAACAGCGCCGGCAGGCCGGCGCGCAGCACCAGGCGCAGGCTGTTGACGATGGGAACGCCCTTGCTGCTCCAACCCGCGCTGGCCTTGTCGGCGAGCATGCGCACGGTGAAATGCATGGCTTTGAACCGGTCGACCATGCGCCCCAGCGCCTCGTCGGCCGCGTCGATGCGCTGCGCGCGGCGCAAGTCGATCCCGTAGATGATGGCGGTGATCGCCAACCAAATCAGCGGCAACGCCACCGCGCCGCCGGCCGTGGTGAGGAAATCCCACACCGGCGCCAGCGCGCGCTTGGTCGGCGCCAGGGTCTTGAACAGCGCGGTGGGGCTTTCCCACCAATCGGTCACCGCCACGTACACCGCGCGCTCGTGCCACCAATCCGTTACCGCCTTGGTGGCCTGAGTGATCGCGGCCACGCCGACGAACACCCAGTACGCCTCGCACAAGGTCGCCAAGATGTTCCAGCGCGCGTTTCCGGTCGCCGTCGCACGGCGCTTGCTGAACCAACGGACCGCCCACGCCACCGCCAAGGCGATCCACAAACCCTTCAGATGCAGCACATCGTGCAGGTCTTCGCGCTCCCACACGCTGAAGGTGTAGTCGGTGACGAAATAACGGCGCAGGTTCTCCAACAACCCCCAACCGGCGTAGTACGCGAAGAACGGCAACAACGCGATCGCCAGCGCCGTGCTCCACTGCTTGCGCACCGCCTTGGTATCCGGCGTGGTCGCGCCGCCCGCAAGCATCGGCAGCGAGGGCCGCAGCGACTGGAACATGAAGATGGTGCCGGCCAGCTGGGTGACGATCAGCACCGACAACGAGGCGAACGACAGCAGCAGCGAGCGTTCGCCGAGCTTGACCGCCAGATCCATCAACAGGCTGTAGCACAGCCGCTGGGCGAAGAACCAGAACGCCAGCGCCGGCCAGTGGCGCCATAGCAGGCGCGCGGTCAGCAGCGGGATTTCGAGCCAGGCGCCGGCGGGCTCGCCGCGGACGGCGGAGCCGCTCGGCGACGGAGAAACGGGCGCGGCGGCGGAAAGCGGGCTGGAAGACATTTCGCGAGGGCCGGAGCGGGATCGCGCGATGGTAACCGCTGCATCGCGCGCGCCGCAGTGACGATCATCAGGCGCCGCCCGGCGGCCGTCCCGGGGCGGCGCCGCCGCCGAGCCCGGCGGCGGCGCGCAGGTTCGCGCTTACAGGTACAGCGCGATGACCTGCATCGTCCAGCTGGGTTCCTTGCCGGCTGGCTGGCTCTTCCAGTGCGCCATCTGCTCGGTCAGGAAGGCTTTGGACTGCGGCGTGTCCAGATCGCCGATGGCCTTGATCGCCATGGCGCGGTCTTGCCAGATCTTGGCGTCGCTGTAGATCGACTTGAGCAGATCGAACTGCCCCTGCGCGCGCAGATTGCCCAGCGAGGAGATCGCCGCGATGCGGACGTACTCGTCCTCGTCGCGGGTCAGGCCGACCAGGGTATCGATGGCCTTGGGATTGTTGGCGAAGCCCAGCGCGTACACGTCCAGGTAGCTGTCGTCGCTGCGTTGGGCGATCTTGGCGGTCAGCGCGGCGACCGCGGCATCGTCGGCGCGCGCGCCGTACAGCTGGTTGGCGACTTTCGCGGCGAGCTCCTTCACCGCCAGCGACAGCGGCTGGTTCAAGGTCGGCTCGATGATTTCGTCGAAGCTCCACACCGGCACCTTGCCTCGCTTGACGAACACGCCCACGCGCTGCTTGCCGGCGGCGGTTTCCACGTCGGCGCTGAGGTAGGTGAAGGTGACGTAGGGCGAGTAGGCGTTCTGGCGGTGGTTCTGGATCCGGAAGGTCTTCAGATCGATGCGCGGGAACGCGCTGGCCTCGCCCGCGCCGACCTGCGCAGGAATGCCGCGCGCGTTGAGCTCGGCTTGCAGGTTCTTGGCCAGGAACGCGGCCGGATCCAGCGGCGCGCTTTCCACCATCAAGGTCGAAGCCAGCGTGCCGGTGAGGAAGGCCCGCTCGGCGGCGGCGCGGTTGTCTTGCAAGGCGATCCGCTCGGCCTGCGCGGGCGCGGCGGCATAACGCACCTGCGACGGCACCGGCGACTTGACCACGTACGATTTCGGCGCGCAGGCCGCCAAGGACAAACACACGAGCACGGCGCCACCGGCGCGCCACAACGCGACAGACTTCATCGATTTCCCCTGTTGAATGATTTACTTCCCCTGCGGCGGCTAGCGCTCGACCGCGAGGCGATTATAGAGAGAATTCGCGAAGCCGGTCGCAGTTTCGATGCGAGCCAGATCAAGGCCGATGCCGCCGGCGCGGCGGGCGGAGCGCTGAAACGCCCCGCCCGCGGCCGGCCCGGATCAGCCCGGCGCTTTTTCCGCCGGCGCCGGCTTAGCCGCCATCTCCGGGCTGATCTTCTCGATGGTGTGGCGCAACTCGCGCCCGAGGATGACCTTCGCATCCTTCGCCCAGGTGTCCAGACGCTGATCGAACGCCAGCTTGCTCTGGCTGTCGGGCCACACCAGCTTGAGTTCGCGCAGTTTCTGGATGAAGCCGCGGAACAGGGTCTTGTCGAAGAACTCCGGCGCGGCCGGCGCGTACAGCAGCGACAGGCGCTGCGCGGCGAGCTGGCACAGGCTTTCCAGTTCGGCCGCCGACAAGGTGCCCGGGCCGTTCTTCACCAGTACCGAAATCGCGATGTAGTAGCGCTCGAAGGCCTGTTGCAGCGAGTGGCCGATCGCGCGCAGGCGGAACACTTCGTCGGTCTGGCCGGCGTTGCGGGCGAGGATGCCGCCGTCGTCGTCGCTGACCTTTTCCAGCAGGCCTTCGCGGATGAACACCTCGACCGTGCGCGCCAGGCGCTGGGCGAATTCTTCCTCGCCCCACGGCAGGAACAGCTCGGCCTGCAGGAACGGATACACGCTGCGGCCCAGGCGCAGCACGCCGGCCAGGCTCATGCGCCGGTTGTGCTGGAAGCAGCAGGCGATCCACGAGGCCGCGGTGAACAAGTGCAGCACGTTGTTGCGGAAGTAGCTCAGCAACACCGCCTTGTCTTCGTCCACGCCGAGCACATCGCCGAGCGGGTGGGCGATGCGTTCGAGCACGTTGATCTCTTCGCCGTGGGCGACGATTTCCTGCGGCGTGTGCGGGGTGACGGTGACGCGGTCGGAGTACGGCAGTTCGGCCAGCAACGTCTTGCTCAGCGCGATCTGCGCGAGCAGGTCGGCCTCGCCCATCGCGTGCTTGGGCGTGGACAGCAGCGCCAGCGCCAGCAGGTTGATCGGGTTGACGTCGGCGGCGCGGTTGACGTTGACCTGGATCTGTTGTGCCAACGCATCGACGGTGTCGGACAGCCACTGCGGCTTGTCGTCCTCGCCCAGCGGCTGGCCGTCCCACTGCGGCGCGTGTTCGGCGAGCATGTCGCCGAGCTTGATCGGCTCGCCGAAGTTCACCACCACTTGCCCGTAGTTGGAGCGCAGCACCTTGGGAATGCCCCACAGCAGCTGCCAGATCGATTCTTTCTCTTTCGGCTTGCCGGAGAGTTCGTCGAGGTAGCTGTTGCCCTCCATCAGCTTCTCGTAGCCGATGTAGACCGGCTGGAACAGCACCGGCCTCGTGGGCTGGCGCAGGAAGCCGCGCACGGTCATCACGATCATGCCGCCCTTGGGCGGCAGCAGCCGGCCGGTGCGCGAGCGTCCGCCTTCGATGAAGTATTCGATCGAATAGCCGCCCGCCACCAGCTGCGCGACGTACTCGGAGAACACCGCCGAATACAGCGCGCTGCCGCGGATGCTGCGGCGCAGGAAGAACGCGCCGCCCTTGCGCAGGATGGTGCCGACCACGGGCAGATTGAGATTGACGCCGGCGGCGATGTGCGGCGGCACGATGCCCTTGGTGTAGAGCAGATAGCTCAGCAGCAAGTAATCGAGATGGCTGCGGTGGCAGGGCACGTAGACCACTTCGAAACCGGGCGCTTCTTGCTTGAGCTTGTCCAGGTGATGGACCAGCACGCCGCGGTAGATGCGGTTCCACACCGGCGTGAGCAGGAAGCTGGCCGAGCGCACCACCGGATGCGAGTAGTCGGCAGCGATCTCATAGGCCATCGCGTGGGCCTTTTTCCAGGCCTCGGCGCTGTCGCTGCCGTCGCGGCGGGCCTGATCGGCGATGGCTTCCTTGACCGGGTCGCTGGCGAGCACGCGGTCGATCAGCATGCGCCGGGTCGAAAGATCGGGCCCGATCACCGCCGCGCGGATGCGGCGGAAGTGGGTGCGCAGCACGCGCGAGAGCTTGCGCACCGTGCGTTCGGGTTCCAGGCCTTCGTCGACGATGCCGCGCAGCGACACCGGCGGGGAGAACCGCACCGTGGTGTGGCGGCCGTTGAGCGCGATCGCGAGCAGGCGGCGGAAGCGGCCGACCAGGGTCCAGTTTTCCGAGAACAGCACCGAGAACCAGCCGCTGGTGCGGTCCGGCGCGCGGCCGACGAAGATCGACACCGGCACCAGTTGCACATCGAGCTGCGCGTCGACGCGGTGCGCGTCGAGCAGGCGCGCGAGCGAGCCGGAGTGGGTTTTCGCCGACGGCGGGCCGGCCGGCGCCAAGGTGCCGGCGTTGCGCCGCGACAGCGCGACGTAGGCGCGCTTGCGGCCGAGCGGATCGCCCGGCAGCGGCTGCAGCGGCGAGGGCAGGCCGCTTTCCAGGCAGGCGCGCTCCAGGATCAGCGCGTTGGACAGGCCGTAGTCCTCGAGCACGTAGCAGACCGGGCGGCCGTGCCACTGCTGCTCGGCGATGTGCTGCTTGGGGTTCTTCGGCTCGATGGTCAGAGTGACCCACGGCGCCATCAGTTTGCCGAGCAGGCGCGCCCACCACGGGCGCGGCGCGTTCGCGGCGGCGGCGGCCGCAGCGCCCGGGGACGCAGCGGCGGGCGCCGGCATCGGCAGTTCGGGCTGCTCGGGGTCGTGTTCGGCTTCGGCGTGGGACGCGGACGGCTCGCCGGGGACGGCGGGCGCCTCGCCCGGGCCGTCGGCGCGCGTGGCGGCGACCGCGTCGGCCGCCGGGCCGTCTTGAGCGTTCGCGCGCGCGGCCGGGCCGCCGGCATTCGGGGGCGCGGCTTCGCCGCCGGCGGCATTCGCGGCGGCGTCGCCGCTGTCGGCGGAGGCCGGGCCGGTGCTGGGATCGGGAGTATTCGGAACGGACGCTTGAGGCATGTTCGATGTGGCTGGAGTTGCGTTTGCGCTGCCCGGATCGGCGTCGGCGGGCAGATCGCGCGGATCCGTCGCGGCCGGCGCGTTATCGCCCGGGGCCTGCGAGGCGTCGGGGAAAGGCAGGGGCGTCTGTTTCGGCATTGCCCGCATTATGCCTATTCGGCCTGGGGCCGCGCCTTGGACCAAGCGCCGCCGCGCGGCTGGCCTGCGAAGGGACGGCGGCGTGCCCCGGATGGAGACGCCCGGGTCACCGCCTTGGGGCGCGAAGCCCGGGCGGCCTCGAACCCGGCAACGGCCGGGTTCGTGCGAGCGGGCAGCCGGGCCGGTTGCCGATCGCCCGGATCGCGACGATCGGCCGCGCAGCGCCCCGCTCAGCGCGGCTTGGGCGGCTCGCCGGCGGCGCCGGACCGCGCCGCCGGCTTGGCGGCCGGCTTGGCCTCGGGCGGGAAGCTCTTGCCGGCCGGCTTGGCCTCGGGCGCGATGGGTTTGCCGGCGCCGGTGGGCTTGGGCTCGACGGTGTCGGCCGGCTTGGCCTCGGCCACGGGCGCCTTGGCGCCGGGCTTGGCCTCGCCGGCGCCGGAGGCCGGCTTGGCTAGCGGCTCGTCGACGGGTTTGTCCGCCGGCGGCGACACCACCGGTGCGGCCGCCGGCGCGGCGCCCGCGGCCGCGGGCTTGGCCGGCACCGCCGACGGCGCCCGCGCCTGCACCTTGGCCAGCGCCGCCAACCGTTGCGCCATCGTTCCCGACGGCGCCGCCTTGGCCGGCGCCTCGGCTTCGGCGCGGGCGTGGCGCAGCACATCGCTGAGATACCAGCGGCCGTCGATGCGCTCGACCAGCACATACGCGTCCACCGCCTGCCCGCCGACCTGATAGCGGATGCGCACCTTGGCGGTGTCGCCGGTCTGCTCGTCCAGGGTGGCGTCGACGCTGTCCAACGCCGCGTCCAGGTTCAAGCCGTACTCGCCCAGCGCTTGCTTGAGCCGCTCCACGAACGGCCCGAGCCGGCGCAGACTGCGGTCCATGCCGGCCTTGGCGAACGCGTCCGGGCCGGCCAGGCCGGTGGCGCGCGCGGCCGAAACGAGCTGCGGAATGGTTTCGCGCGCGCGCCGCGAGTCCCCGAGCGGCGCGGCCTGCGCCCACGCGCTGAGCGCCTCGATCAGCTGCGCGTGGTGGTCGCGTTCGGTGTCGCTGTAACCCGGCTCGCTGCGCACGTACTGGCTCGCGAACAGGCCCAAGGTCTTGGCCGCGGACTGCAATTCGGCGTCGGCGCCGGCGAACTGGCGGCGGTAGGTCGCCACCAGCTTGCGTTCGGCGTCCTGCTCGGCCAGCGCGGCGATGAAGGACGGGAAGCGGTCGTCGAGCGGCAACTCGGTCAGCGGCCACACCGTGCGGCCCTGGCCCCAGGCGGTTTCCAGGCGCTGATGCAGTTCCGGCGGCACCGCGTGGCGGGCGTAGCCGGCCAGATCGTTGTGGCGCAGATCGGACACCAATTGAGCGACCGCCTGCGCCGGCAAGGTCGGCACCGCGTCGGCCGGAGCGGGATCCGGGCCGCAGCCGGCCGCCGCCAACACGGCGGCGGCGGTCAGCACGGCGGCGCTGGCGCGTCGAACGAGAGACATGCGTGCGGAGGCTCTGGCGCGGAGCGCATCCGCGGACCGGCATCTTGGCCTCGGCCCCGTCGGCGCACAAGCGCGGGCTCACGCTCGCTCACCTTTACGACGCGAACGCACAGTTAGCGACGGCATCGGTCGTCTCCTGCGGTCCCATCGCGTCACCCACGTTTTGTGATGGATTTAGCAAATAAGCCGCTGAACGGGCGCGCTCCCCGATCTCGTGAAAGGCGTCACCCCCCGCCTCGCGAATGCAGGACTAAGGTGCCGGCTCTGGCATGTTTTATGCGTTCTAACCAGGCAGAACCGGCACAAAAGCTCGCCCGCCTAATGCGCGCAGCGCGCGCAGGAGAACGACCATGCGTCCTACCCCGAGCCGTCTGTTCCTCGCTGTGTTGGCCTTAGCCGCCGCTGGCCCCGCGTTCGCGGCCAGCGACACCGCCAACCTCAACGTCACCATCACCATCACCAGCGTCTGCGACATCCACACCACCGCGCCGCTGCCGGTGAACTTCGGCAGCGTGGCCTCGACCGCGACCAACGTCGATCAACAGGGCCAGCTGACCCTCAACTGCACGCCGGGCACGGCCTACACCATCGGCCTGGACAACGGCCAGAACGGCACCGACGTCAACAGCCGCAAGATGGCCAACGGCGCCAATCAGGTGCCCTACCAGCTCTATCGCGCCGCCGCGCGCGGCCCCGCCGACGTGTGGGGCAGCACCACCGGCGTCGGCGGCAACGTGCTGGCGGGCAGCGGCACCGGCGCCGCGGTCAACATCCCGGTGTACGGGCGCACGCCCAGCGCCAACTTTCCGGCTGGTACTTACAATGACGTGGTGATCGCCACGGTCACCTACTGACCGCCCGCGCGATGGGCGGCGGCCGGCACTCCCCG
Source organism: Lysobacter sp. K5869 (assembly GCF_018847975.1). Lineage (NCBI taxonomy): Bacteria > Pseudomonadati > Pseudomonadota > Gammaproteobacteria > Lysobacterales > Lysobacteraceae > Lysobacter > Lysobacter sp. K5869. The sequence continues at coordinate 746,172 of NZ_CP072597.1, forward strand.
TCAGTCCGCGATCTCCTGCCCCGGCTCGCCCTGAGCGCCGCGCTGGCCGCCGCGGCCTGCCCGGGGCTCGCGGCCGGGCTGCAGGTCACCCCGACCACGCTCACCCTCGCCCGCGACCGCCCGGCCGACGCCTTGTGGCTCAGCAACACCGGCCAGGAAACGCTGCGCGCGCAGGTGCGGGTGTACCGCTGGACCCAAGACAACGGCCAAGAGCGGCTCGACACCGACCCCGGGCTGGCGATCAGCCCGCCGATGCTCGAACTCGCGCCCGGCGCGCGCCAGCTGGTGCGGGTGATCCGCCTCGGCGCGCCGCCCGCGCGCGAAACCGCCTACCGGCTGATCGTCGACGAACTGCCGCCGCCGCAGACGCCGCGCAGCGAAGGCCTGCAGTTCGTGCTGCGCTATTCGGTGCCGGTGTTCCTGGCGCCGACCGTCGCGGGCGGCCCGCCGCAGCTGCGCGCGCAATTCCAGTTCGAAGGCGACACCCCGTGGCTGGCGGTGGACAACCGCGGCGAACAACGCGCGCAACTGGCCGATGCGGTGTTCGTCGACGCGCAAGGACGCCGCTATCCGCTCGCGCCGGGCTTGCTCGGCTACGCCCTGGCCGGCCAACGCATGCGCTGGCCGCTGCGCACCGCGGCCGAACCGCTGCGCGGTGCCGGCACGTTGAAAGCGAGGATCAATGGCGAACCCAACGAGCAGGCGCTGGCGCTGGACCCGCCGGCTCGTTGAAGCCATGCCGGCCGGCTTGCTCCTGGCGTCGCAGTTCAGCCGCGCGGCCGAACCGCCGCCGCTGCCGCTCATCCCGGCGTTGGCGCAGACCGGCGCGGCGCCGGCCTCGGGCATGGCCGTGTACCTGGAAGTCAGCCTCAACCAGACCGCGTACGGCCCGCCGCAACCCTTCGAGCTGCGCGAAGGCCGGCTCTACGCCAGCGTCGCCACCCTGCGCGCGCTCGGCTTCGCCCTGCCCGGCCGCGACAGCGGCGACACCCTCGCGCCCGACACGCTGCCCGGCGTCGGCGTGCGCTTCGACGCCGCGCAACAACGCGTCGCCATCGATGCGTCGCTGTCGCTGCTGGACCTGCAAACCAGCCGCCTCAACGCGCCCGGCGCCGACGTGCCGCGCGCCAGCGCCTCGCCCGGCGTGCTGCTCAACTACGACCTCTACGCCAGCCGCGACGACCGCAGCGACAACGCCACCGCGTTCGTGGAAGCGCGCGCGTTCGGACTCGGCGACGGGGTGTTCAGTCAGACCGGCGTGATCCGCCACTACCGCGAGGACGGCGCGCCGCGGCGCACCGACTCGATCCGCCTGGACACGAGCTGGCGCTGGTCGCGGCCCGAATCGATGTTCGCGATCACCGTCGGCGACGTCGTCAGCGGCCAGCTCGACTGGACCCGCCCGCTGCGCCTGGGCGGCGTGCGCTTCGGCCGCGACTTCGGCTTGCAGCCCTACCGCATCACCACGCCGCTGCCGACCCTGGTCGGCGAAGTCGCGGTGCCCTCGGCGGTGGATCTGTACGTCAACGGCATCCGCCAATACCAAGGCGATCTCGCGCCGGGGCCGTTCCAGCTCACCACGATTCCCGGCATCACCGGCGCCGGCAACGCGCAATTGGTGGTCACCGACGCGTTCGGCCGCACCCGCACGCTCGACTTCCCGTTCTACGCCGCGCAGCAGTTGTTGGCGAAAGGCCTGTCGGATTGGTCGGTGAGCCTGGGCGTCGCGCGCGAAGCCTATGCGTTGCGGTCGTTCGAATACGGCAGCGATCCCTTGCTCAGCGCCGACCTGCGTTACGGCGTCAGCGACCGCTTCACCTTCCAAGCCCATGGCGAAGGCGGCGACGGCGTGGTCAACGCCGGGCTCGGCGCGGCCTGGCTGCTCGGACAAGCCGGCGTGTTCGGCGCCTCGCTGAGCCACGGCCGCGACGGCGGCGACGCGGGCTGGCAATACACCGCCGGCTACAACTGGAGCAACGGCCGCTTCAACTTCGCCGCCGACACCCAACGCACCCACGGCGATTACCGCGACCTCGCCTCGCGCTACGGCCTGGGCGCGCCGCGGGTCAGCGAGCGCGTGGTGATCGGTTGGAGCGACGCGCGCATCGGCAGCCTCGGCGTGAACTACGTGCGCCTGATCTATCGCGGCGAAGAACCGGCGCGCTACGCCGGCGCGAATTGGAGCCGCAACCTCGGCACCCGCGCCTCGCTGAGCCTGTCGTACAACCAGAACCTCGACCGCAGTGCCGACCGCACGGTCTATCTCGGCTTCACCCTCAACCTGCAGCCCGACCCCGCGCGCCCCGGCACCCAGCTCAGCGTGTCGGCGCAACGCGCCGGCGGCCTCGACCAAGGCGCGATCGACCTGACCCGTCCGGTGCCCGGCGACGGCGGCTTCGGCTGGCGCCTGCAAGCGCGCGGCGGCGACGGCGAGGAAGGCGGCTTGGCCGAAGCGGCGTGGCTGACCGACGTCGGCCGCTTCAATCTCGGCTACGCGCGCCAAGGCTCGCGCGATTACGGCTACGCCAGCGCCAGCGGTTCGCTGGTATGGATGGGCGGCCACGTGTTCGCCGCGCGCAGCGTCAGCGACGCCTTCGCCGTGGTCGCCACCGGCGTGCCCGGCGTGCCGGTGTTGCTGGAGAACCGCCCGTTCGGCCGCACCGACCGCGACGGCCTGCTGCTGGTGACGCCGCTCAACGCGTGGCAGCGCAACCGCATCGGCATCGATCCGATGGAATTGCCGGCCGACACCCGCCTGGACCGGGTCGAAACCCAGGCCACGCCGCGCGATCGCTCCGGCACCGTGGTGCGTTTCTCGATCCAGAAGATCCGCGCCGCGGTGTTGGTGTTGCGCGACGCCGCCGGCGCGCCGCTGCCGCTGGGCAGCGCGGTGCGCAGCGGCAACGGCGAACAGGCGACGGTCGGCTACGACGGCGAGACCTATCTGGAGAACCTGCTCGAACGCAACGAACTGCGCGTGGCGACGCCGGACGGCGAATGCGCGGTGCGCTTCGATTATCCGAGCGATGCGCAAGGCATCGCGCGCATCGGCCCGCTGGCGTGCGCGCGCGAGGCGGCGCCGTGAGCGCGGCGGCGCGCGGCTCGCGCCTGCGCTGCGCGTTGCTGCGCTGCGCGTTCGCGCTACTCGCCGCGTGGGGCGCGCTCGTGCCCGCGCAAGCCGCGACCAGTTGCACCGGCAGCATGACGAATCTGGTGTTCGCGCCCACCAACGGCGCGGTCACCGACGCCACCGCCACGCTCACCGTCACCTGCTCCACCGGCGCGCTGTCGCTGCTGGCCAAGGCCCGGGTGAACATGTGCGTGAGCCTCTTCAGCGGCACCGACGGCGGCGGCACGCTGGCGCCGCGGCGCATGATCAACGGCTTCGGCGACCCGATCCAGATGCAGCTCTACACCGACAGCGCGCGCAGCCAGATCTGGGGCGCGCGCGGCAACGCCACCGTGCCCAACTATCTGCCGCTGCAATTCGATTACGACGTGCCGGTGCTCGGCGGCAGCCAAACGCTCAACGCCACGCTGTACGGCCGCATCCCGACCCAGACCGCGCTCAACGCCGGCAACTACAGTAACCGCTTCACCGGCGCGGCCGACACCAAGATCGAATTCCAGTTCGCCGAAGCCCTGATCGGCACGCCGCCGATGCCCGCGACCTGCATCAGCGGCGGCAGCACCGGCACGCCGAGCACCTTCCCGTTCACCGCCAGCGGCTCGGTGCCCAACGCCTGCACGCTGAGCCCCAAACCGGTGCCCGACCTCGCCTTCGGCAACGTGCCGGGCCAGATCCTCAGCAACGTCGACCGCACCACCGCGATCGGCCTGACCTGCACCGGCCGCACCGCATGGCAGCTCGGCATCGGCAACGGCCTCAACGCCAGCGGCAACATCCGCCGCATGCGCAGCGCCGGCGGGCAGTTCGTTCCTTATGAGTTGTATCGCGACAGCGGACGCAGCCAACGCTGGGGCACGACCTTGGGCACCGACACCGTCGGCGGCACCGGCACGGGAGCGGCGCAATCGCAAACCGTCTACGGCCGCGTGGCGCCGCAGGTCGCGACGCCGGGCAGTTACACCGACACCGTGGTCGTCACCGTCACCTACTGACGCACCCGCATGGCCTACCTGTAGGAGCGGCGCAAGCCGCGACCGCGCCGATTCGCCGACGACGCGGGCCGCCAGGAAGTCGGCGGATGGTACGAGCCGTAAAAAACCCTTCGCGTTGGCGTGGCGAATGTTTGTCCAGGGTTCGCCGTAAGCGATGTGGCGCGGTCGCGGCTTGCGCCGCTCCTACAGGGGCAGCCGAAGTAGCGCGGCGGGGAGGCCGATCGCGCGACGGCTCGGGGCGCCGGGAAGACGGCGAACGATACGGGCCGTAAAAATCCACACGCGTTGGCGTGGCGAATGTTTGTCCAGGGATCGTCGTAAGCGATGTGGCGCGGTCGCGGCTTACGCCGCTCCTACAGGGAGCTCGCGGACCTCGCGGCGGACAAAAGAAAAAGGAGGCGCGAGGCCTCCTTCAAAACCGGCTTGCGCCGGAGAGTACGAGTTGTGGCACGGCCCCGGCCGAAGTCGGGATGCGGGCAGACTAACGCCGCGGCCAAGTTAATGCAATACCTGAAGTATTGCGTCACAACCCATTGATTTTAAATGGCGGCCGACAAAGGCCGCCCCACCGAATCTCAGGGCGCCACATCCAGCGCCTTGCGCTTGGCCTCGCGGCGCGCATCGCGCGACTGGCTGTAGTCGTTGTTGAAAGTCATCGCTTCCCACGAGCCGTAGCTCGGGTTCGGCAGCATCCACCAACGTTCGCCGAACCAATCGTGGTACTGCTCGAGCAACGCGTCGCGGCCTTCCGGCGTATTCGCCACGACCTGCACGAAGTCGCCGATCTGATCGCCGAACTGCATCAGCACGCGGTACTTCTTGCCGGCCAACAGGCGGCGGCAATTCTTCTCGCTGCCGTTTTGTTCGCAACCGTCCACGACCGTGCCCAAGCCGAGGAAGACTTCGTCGTCGGCCACCGGCAAACCGGCGCTGCGCAGGTTCGCGAGCGTGGCGTCCTTCAGATGCACCGCGCGGTTGGACAAGTACAGAATCGTCACGCCCTTGGCCTGCGCGGCCTTGGCGAACTCGACCACGCCGGGGATCGGTTTGGCCTTCTTTTCGGCCACCCACGCGTCCCAGGTGACTTCGTCGTATTCCTTGCCGTCGCGCACCAGGCGCGCCTGATACGGCGAGTTGTCGAGCACGGTCTCGTCCACGTCCATCACCACCGCGGGCTTGAGGCCCTTGGCCGAATTGCCGCGCTCTTCCGGCACCAGCGCATCCCAGTTGGGCTGCTTCAACGCGGCGTCGAGCTTGTCGGCGGCGGCGCGATAGATCGTCTCGGCGCTGGCGCGGTATTCGATCGAACGCTGCATCCACAGCACCGCGTTGAGATTGTCGTCGGCGCCGGTCGGCTTGGCCTCGGCGGCGGGTTGCGCCGGCGCGGCGGCCGCGGGCTTGGCGTCGGCGTTCGTGGCGCCCGCATCGGCCGGCTGGCCCGGCTGCGGCTTGCACGCGGCCAGCGCCAGCGCGCAGGCGAGAACGGTGAGAGGAGCGCGGATTCGCATGCGCAGGGGTCCTGAGGAAAGGCGGGGAGTGTAGGCCGCAGCGCGAAAGCGTGTCGAATGCCGCGCCGTTCGTCGGAACGGGTTTGACCGGCCGCGACGCCGGACGTATATAGCCAATACGTTTTATAACTTATTGGCTATATATGCAGCCCAACGCCGACCTCAACGCCACCTTCGCCGCCCTGTCCGACCCGACCCGGCGCGCGATCCTGGCCCGGCTCGCGCTCGGCGAAGCCTCGGTCAACGAGCTGGCCGAACCGTTCGCGATGAGCCAGCCGGCGATCTCCAAGCACCTCAAGGTGCTCGAAGGCGCCGGCCTGATCGAACGCGGCCGCGACGCCCAGCGCCGCCCCTGCCGCCTGCGCGCGCAGCCGCTGGCCGAGGCCAACGCGTGGCTGGAGACCTATCGCCGCTACTGGGAGAACAGCTTCGGCCAGCTCGATGCCCTGCTCGAGCAAATGCAACGCGAGCGCGCCGCGGCCTCCGCCGCCGACGCGTCGCCCCGTCCCGCCATCCGCCCCAACCGCAAGAGGAAGACCTCATGAGCGCCAACACGCTGAAAGTCGCCGCCGACGGCGACACCGCGATTCTCGTCGTCCGCGAATTCGACGCCCCGCGCGAACTCGTGTTCGAAGCCTGGACCCGTCCCGACCTGCTCAAGCGCTGGCTCGGCGTGTTCGGCGGTTGGTCGCTGGACGAATGCGAAATCGATCTGCGCCCCGGCGGCGCCTACCGCTATCTGTGGCGCAACGGCGACACCGCGATGGGCGTGCGCGGCGTCTACACCGAGGTGCTCGCGCCCGAACGCATCGTCGGCCGCGAACGCTTCGACGAAGCCTGGTTCGCCGGCGACGCGCTCGGCACCACCACCTTCGTCGAGCGCGACGGACGCACGCGCATCAGCAACCGCATCGAATACGCCAGCCGCGAAATCCGCGACGGCGTGCTGCAATCGCCGATGGAAACCGGCATGGGCCTGAGCTACGACGCGCTGGAAGCGCTGTTGGCCGAGCGCAAGGCGGCCTGACGGCTACAGCGCGCCGCTGGCCGAGCGCGAGGCGGCGCGACGGCTTAAAGCGCGCCGCTGTCCGCATCGCCGCGCGGCCGGCGCCGGCGGCGCAGCTCCAGCGCGACGCCGTGGTGCGTGCACTCGGCGATCACCGCATCGACCCAAGCCCGCGTGGTCAGAAAGCTGCTGCCGCTGACTTCCGCCTGGGTGGCGCGCACGTCGTGATCGAGATCGATGCGCGCCTTGGTGCGGTACCAACCCAGCGCGATCGAGTCGTGGCGAACGTCCGGGTCGGCGCAGCCGTTGCGATCCAGCGACACCAGCAGGATCGCGCGTTGCCGCGGCCAGTAGACGCGCACGAACGGGTTGGCATCGTCGCCGCCGGTCACCACGCGACCGACATGCAAGGTGTGGGCGCCGCGCGCGCCCTGGTCGTCGACGATCTGCTGCAACAACGACGACAGGCAGCGCCAATCCGGATGCGCGCGCGGGTCGGACAAGCTCGCGCCCGCCGGGGTGTAACCCTCCTCCGGCTCGTCCGCATGCGCGGGCATCGCGAACGCGAGCGCGCATGCGAGCGCCCACGCGCACGCGAGCCGGCCACCGATAGCGACGCTCATTGCGCCTTGCCCGCCTTGCGCGGCGCCTGCGCGATGCACTCGACCTCGACCTTGGCGCCCATCGCCAACCCGGAGGCCGCCAACGCGCTGCGCGCCGGGAACGGCGCGCTGAAGTGCTTGCGATAGACCTCGTTGAACTCCGGCCAATCGCCGATATCGGCCAGGAACACCGTGCACTTGACCACCTCGCGCATCGACGCGCCGTGGCGTTCGAGCACGGCGCGGATGTTGCGCAGCGTCTGCTCGGCCTCCGGCCCGATGCCGCCGGACGCCAGCGCGTTGTCGCCGCCGGGCACGGTGCCGATCTGGCCCGACAAGAACAGCAGATCGCCGCTGCGCACCGCTTCGGAGAACGGCAGCTTGGCCGCGGCCGGATCCGGCGAACTCAGAAACTGCGGACGCTCGCCCGCGCAAACGGCGGCGGACGCGAAACACAACCCCAACACAGCCGCGGAACGGAACCTGCGCATGCCCGTCGTCCTCATCCGATGAAGTGGCCGGATCATCGGCCGCCGCCGCGCCGCTGGCAAGCGCCCGCGCTCAGGCCTCGCGCCGGTACAACCAAAAGTCCCGCGTTTGTCCGCGCACCGCGCGCAAGCCGGACTCCAGGCGCACGCGCCCGAACCCGCATTTCTCCAACACGCGCTGACTCGCCAGATTGCTGTCGAGCGCATACGCGTCCACCCGCCGATACCCGCGCGCCTGAAACCCCCACCGCGCCACCGCCGCGCACGCCTCGCTGGCGATCCCGCAGCCCCAGTGCGCCGGATGCAGGTTGTAGGCGATCTCGCCGCCGCGCGGATCGTCGAACACGGTATGGAAACCGACCGTGCCGACCAACTCGTCGAGATCGTCGACGATGGCGAACAACGCGGGCGCGTTTCGCTGGAACGGATGGGACGCGGCGATTTGCGGATACAGCACCTCGATGCCGTCCAAACTCCAACTGGTGTGTTCGACCGCGCCGGGAAGAGACAGATACGCGAACCACGCCGACGCGTCGGCCATGGCGATGGGCCGCAGGTGCAGGCCGACCCGGCCCAGGGTCGGCATCATAAGAAAGCTCGCGGGGCTGAATGGTTGGACGAGATCATTTGCGATTGGAATGCCTCGATTCTGTTTCGATCATGGCAGCTTTGTGGCTTCGGGCAATAAGCGTGATTTCTTTCGTGCGCATAAACCGCATGCGCACGATGATCGGGCTTGACTCACGCCGATTCGGGAGTTCACTCTGTCGCCCACAAGCCTATTGCGCCGATCCGATATAGGTATTGACGCATGGCCAGCTTTATAAGGACGTGCGTCAGCGGACGTTCTCAGATTCTCGCCACATTGGATGATTGGCGAAGTTGCTTACACAGGCCCGACATGGACAGTGCATGTACTCATCGCATTCGACGCTCGGAAGGCGAAGCCGCCCCCATGAAGGGCGTTCCGCCATATGACGCAAAGGGCGACCTTCCCTCATGGCTTCCAGCGGCTTCAGACACGTTCCGGAATGTAGAGTCCGAACGCCAAAGCGCTCCCTTGAACATGACCACTGCAGAGCGGCACAGCCATGTCCATCGCCCCTGAACTTCAAGCCAAGATCGACGCACTCGAGGACGAAGACCTCAAGGTCAGAATTATTCGGGTGATCACAAATCCTGGGAAGAAGCTGGCGACTAACGAGGAAATTTTCGAGTCGATGACGTCCAGCTACCAGATGGCCAAGGCGCAGCAGGCCCGTCTGAGGAAATGGAGGGACGACGAGGCGGTTGCTTTCGCAAAATACTTCCAGGAAGAGCGGCGCGACGACTACGCGGAATTCATGCGACAGGAGCACAAGTTCAACCAAATTGAACCCGGGCTTGCCTGCGGGGTCCGCCAACTCATATCGAAGTGGATTCCGAATTTGGACTCTTCCGACCGCAGAGGTCTGTTCCGAAAATTTCGCCGCTACGCCAGATCTCAGCTGGCCGCACCAAGAGAAATCGAATGATCGCGAACCCACTCCTTCTGAACATTTAGAACCTGATCGCCATTGCCTGTTGTGATCCGAAATAAAGAATGCCGATCTCAGCGATCCATGCCATGCCCATAAGCCCTGAACTTCAAGCCAAGATCGATGCACTTGAGGACGAAAACCTCAAAGCCAGAATCACTCGGGTGATCACAAACCCCGGGAAGAAGTTGGCGACTAGCGAGGAAATATTCGAATCGATGACGTCCAGACACAAGATAGCGAAAGAGCAGCAAGCCCGACTGAGGAAGTGGCGGGACGATGAAGTGATCGCTTTCGCGCAGTACTTCCGTGAAAAGCGCCCGGAAGACCACATGGAATTCCTCCGGCAAGAAAAGGAATTCAACGAGATAGATGCAGTACTAGCATGGGACGTTCGCCGCTTGATGCTGAGTTGGATGCCCAACATGGATGAATCTGACGTCACCGGCCTATTCGTCGAATTTCGCGACCATGTCGAATCGCAACTAGCCGCAGAAATAACAACCGAGTAGTCGAGAAGCTAATTTCGATGAAAAGGCAGATCCATAGATCCTTGGCATCGTCACTGGCCTTGATCCCTCATGAAAAAACCGACATCAGAGAGCCACACCATGACCATCAGCCCTGAACTTCAAGCCAAGATCGACGCACTCGAAGATGAGAGACTCAAGGCTGAGATCATCGATGTACTTACCGGCCCGGGAAAAAAGCGCGCCAGCGATGAAGCGATCTACGAAGCAATAGTCTCAGGCCACATCTCGGCCGCGCAACAGCGTGCCCAGAGGAGAAAATGGCGCGACGACGAGGTCGTCGCTTTTGCCGCGCATTTTCGGGAGCAAAAGCCCGAAGCCTACGCGGAATTCATCAGACAGGAAAAAGATTTCAACGAGATAGAAGCGACACTCGCGTGGGATGTTCGTCGCTTGATATTGAGCTGGTGCCCGGGGCTGGATGAATCAGATGTCACCGGCTTATTCGGAAAATTCCGCGACTATGTCGATTCGCATTTGATCTGATCAGGGAGGATCAACATGACGAGCTACTTCCTGGCTGACACGAGCAGCTTGGTCTACGCCTATCGCGCCGGTGGCCCACAATTGCTCGACACCTATCGAAAGCTGGCTAGAGCCGGAGAGTACGAATTCGCCATCACCAAGACGGTCGAAACGGAGATTGAAAACGGCCCTCTGAGACACGAGCTTGGACGATACATTGCTGAGCGAAATATTAAAATTCTCGCGACGCCGGAGACAGAACTGCAACTTAATGCCGCAACAGACCCCTTAGAGCACGCAAGGCTTTCTAAGAACGCCGGCGAACGCTCCCTCATCGAAATCGCCGCCAGCGAGCAAGCCCAAGGCCGCAACACCGTCATTTGGTCGGACGACAGACACTTCGCTTCGCCGCAGATCCGCCGCCAGTTGCAACGCGATTTGCCCAGTCTGGAAACCAAGACCACCGCCGAGTTGCTCGACCAATCCCATCGAGACGAGTTCATCACTCAGGCGGAATACCAGCAACACGTAAAAAGCTACCTGACCAACAAGGATTTCCAAGACAGCCCCCGCCTACGCGCATTCGATCCCACCCTATCCGGCCTCCCCGAACTCGCCGAAGGCGAAGCCTCCTTGCGCGCCCCACCCGGGCAGCGCGGGGCCGCCTCGATGCAGTTGCTGATCGGCGAGGTGCCCAGAAATACGCTCATCCGCTCCGGCGGCTTGCTGACCACCGGCGCCGATCTCGCCGTGAGCGCGCAGCGCGCCGCGGAATTGCTGGAACAGGACAATCCCACCGCCGCGCGTTCGGAAGCCACACACGCCGCGGCCCGCAACCTCGGCGGCTGGGTGGGCGGCGCCAGCGCCGCGTCGTTGGTCGGCACCTCGGGCTATGTGCCGGTCGCTGTGGTGATGGCCGACGCCATGCTGATGAGCAAGGCCTTCGACAAGGCCGTCGAGTTGAAGGAAAACCGCGACATCACCCATCAGACCGACAAGCAGGGCGTGGCCTGGGCGTTCGACGGCAACAACTGGGTCCGCGACGGTTTGATCGACAAGACCGCCGACGGCCGCGACAACCCGGTCGAGGCTCCGTTGGGCGCGGGTTACGAGAAGGCGCGCGAGTTGGGCGCCCACGCCAGCGTCGTGGCGGTGGAACTGGCCTTGGGCAAGGCGCCGAAGCCGCAGGATCCGTTCGATGTTCCGGCCAGCCCGGACGACCGCTGGGGCTTGGACAATCAGAACTGGCGACGGAACCCGGAAACCGAGCAATGGCAGCGTCAGGTGAAGACCGGCGTGACCGGCGCCAACGATCGCGGCGTCTACGAACAGCAGACCGCGTCGCCGGAGCGCGCGATGGAGTTGAACCGGGAAGCGGTCGCGCGGATCGAGCGCAACATCGCCGGCGGGCGCGAAACCGTCGCCGCCGTCTACTTGGAGAACTACGCCGCGCAGCGGTCGCGCGACTTCGTGCCGGTGCCGGCCGCGGTGCAGGCCGCGCTGCCGAAATCCGACCAACTCACCGGCTCCGACGGGCTGGTCTATCGGCGCGATGAACATGGGGATTGGGCCAGCGGTAAGCACATCGCGGTGGACAATCTGGCGCTGGAACTGGAATTGACGCGGACGGCCCGCGAACCGTCCCTGGAACGATTGCATGCGCGCGTCGCCGAGCTAGACGCCAGACCCGCGCCCAGCGCGGAACAGCGGCAACAGAACGAGCTCCTGCATCAGTACCGGATCACGGGCGAGAAGACCGAGCTCACGCCGCAGTGGCAGGAAGCGATCCAACTGGCGGTGCAGCGCACGCGGGACGCGCACGGGATCGATGGGCCGGGCGCGCTGCAACTGCAGCGCAGTCACGGCGCGTACGGCGCCGACAGTCCCATCGCCCATTATCAACGCGGCGCGGACGGGGTGAACCGTCTGGTCGCCGTCACCAGCACGGACGACATTCTGCAAGCGCGCGAAGAAGTGCTGGGCAAGGACCGGCAGCGGACGCCGGTTCCTGATGCCGCGCAGCCCAACCCGTCGGGCCATGCCGAACCTCGGGCGGCGACCAGGCCCGATGTCGCCGAACCCACCGTCGATCCATCGCATTTCTCGCGCAACGACCAAGCGATGATGACGAAGATCCGCGCTCACGTGCCCGACAGCGTGACCGACGAACAGGTCGCCGCGGCGATGCTGGCGGCCAAGCGCAACGGCATCGCCGACGCCGACAGCCTCCGGCCGGTCGGCGTCGCGAACGGCACGTTGTGGATGGATCGCGCCGTTCCCGGCTTCCACACCGGCGTCGACCTCGCGCAACCGGCGCCGTCGATGCAGGACACGTTGCGCGGCGCACAGCAGTTCGATCAACAGCAAGCGCAGAAGCAGGCGCAGGAAAGAGAAGTCGAACAGCAGCGTCAAGGCGAACGGCAAGCCGGCGCCGCGCGCGCGCAATCCTGACCGCTGCGCTTACGCCGCCGTTACCGGCGCGATCTGCAACGACACCCGCTTCTTCCCGTCCGCCACCCACTGCGTCCCCACCTCGACGAAGCCATGCCGCGCGTGGAAGCGGCTGGAGGCTTCGTTGAACGGCTCGATGTAGAACTCGGCCGCGACCGAGGCGAAGCCGCGCTCGCGGGCGAACGCGAACAAGTCGGCGTAGAGCAGGCCGCCGAGCTTGCGCGCGCGGTGGCTGGCGGCGACGGCGATGCGATCGATGTAGAGAAAGCGCGGGTAGCGCTGGCGGTACCACCGGTAGTTCGGACTGTCGTAGTCGGCGGTTTGATCGAGCGCGATCAGGAACGCGACCACGGCGTCGCCGTCGCAGACGACGCGGTGGTAGGCGCTCTGACGGTCGAGCATCGTCAGGCGCGGCGCGTCCATCGGGCTCATCAGCGCTTCGGCTTCGAGGTTGAGGGCCAGCACGGCCGGGTAGTCGGCCGCGATGGCGGGGCGCAGGATCGGGCTCATGCGCCGAGTATGCCGAGCGGGCGGCGTGGGCGCTTCAGCGAACATGTAAATCCGATCCCGCTGAGGGCCGGCGCGCTCAAGTCGGCCTGCTCAGGTCGGCCTGCTCACGTCGGCGTACCGACCTCGTCCCAATCCTGCTCGTCGAAACGCAGCAGCCAGTTCAGCGCGTAGTGACGCTCGTAGACCACGCTGGGATGCAGGCCGATCGGCGCCGCCTTGTCGTCCAGGCGCGCCTGGCGCACCAGCCAGTGGCGGCGGTAAGTCGCGTCGAGCGCGTCGAGCAGTTCCGGCAGCGGGCGCAGGCGCGCGGCGGCGATGGCGGCTTCGTCGGCGTGATCGATGGCGACGCGCGCGACCCGCGCGGCGTCGCAGATCGCGGTCGGCGCCGGCAGCGCGTCGCTCAGGCCCAGCGCCCATTGCAGCAAGGCCGCGCTTTCGTAGCGCCAGCCCTGGTTGGCCCAGGTTTCCTCGTCGGGTTGGTCCAGGGCGATGAAGGAGCGTTCGGCCGGCGTCAGCGCGGCGACGCCGGGGCCGAGCTTGGCGCGGATTTCCTCGACCGACAGCGGTTGCGAACTCAGCGATTCGGCGCGCACCGCGACCGCGCACAGCGCCAGCATGCGGCGCATGGTTTCCTCCGCCTCGCGCAGGCGCACTTCACCGGCGCCGAGCACCGGCGGCAGATGCGCGGGCGGCGCCGCGCCGAGCTGGCGCAGTTCGGCCTCGCTGCGGCCTTTGCGTTCGCGCGCGTCCGGCGGATACGGCAGCGCCGCGTCGGCCTCCACCGGCGGCTCGCCGCGGCTCACCAGGACGTTGCCGGCGGCGTCGCGCACGCTGCCGTCGGGCAGGAAGCACAGCACGTTGGCGTGTTCGCCCCAGGCGGCGAGCGCGTCGTAATCGCGCTCCTCGACCTCGAACGAAAACTGGGTCTGCACCCGCTGCAAATGCCGCAACACGCCGAAGGTGCGCGCGTCCATGCCCTCGGCGACCGTGCTCATCACGTAACCGACGAAGCCTTGCAGGTGCGGCACCAGTTCGGGATCGTTGCGGTCGCGGCGCGCGGGCGGCTGGGCCAGGAACGGCGGCGGCGGCGGCGCGGCGAGCGTGGAATAGGCGTTGATCAGCAGGGGCATGGGCGGGGGCCCTTCGGGGGATTCGGACGCCAGCCTAGCGGTTTCGTGCGACGCGGTCGCGTGGCGCGATGCGGCTCGGGTGTGACGGCGCGGGCAGAAATCCGTCCGCGCGCATCAGCCGCGGCCGCGGCGATGGATAGCGGTGCCCGTCGTTCGCCAACGGCGGCGGCGAGTTCCGGCGAAACCCAAGCTGCGAGGAAACGCGGCTGCGAGAAGCGAGAAGCGCGCGACGCGACCTCGAACTTCGCGACTCGCGAACGGCGACGGGAAAACACGGCGAGCCACGCCGAACGCAGCCGGTCCGACGCCCCTCGACGGCGCCCGCCCGGGCGCCCTGCCCTCAACCTTCTTCGAGCAAGGCCTTGATCGCCGCGAACCCCGCCAGCGACCGCTCGCGCTTGCGCTCGGCGTCGGCCACCGGGTCGGCGCCGTCGCGCTGCATCTCGTCCGCCGGCAGTTCGTCGATGAAGCGGCTGGGCTTGAGCCGGATGCGCTCGCCCCAGCGCTGGGTTTCGCGCGAATGCGACAGGTACAGCTGCTCCTTGGCGCGGGTGATGCCCACGTACATGAGCCGCCGCTCTTCGTCCAGGCGCCCTTCGTCGAGGCTGGCGTCGTGCGGCAGGTTGCCGTCCTCGACGCCGACGATGAACACGAAGCGGAACTCCAGGCCCTTGGCCGCGTGCAGGCTCATCAGCCGCACCTGATTGCCGGCCTCGCCCTTGTCGGCGTGCGACAGCAGCGCGAGCTGCGCGGCCAGTTCGCCCGGGCCCGAGCCGCGGCCGCCGTCGAACCAGCCCGACAGTTCCTGCAGGTTTTCCTTGCGCCGCTGATAGCTGGCTTCGTCCTTGCATTGCGCGCGGATCGAAGCGAGCAAGCCGCTGCGTTCGGCCAGCACCCCGACCAGTTCGCCCGGGCTGATGCGCTGGGCCTCGTCGCGCAGGAACCGCACGATGCCGACGAAGCCGTCGAGCGCGTTGCCGGCGCGCGGGGTCAGCTGCTTGATCGCGTGGATCGACTCGGCCATGCGCGACATCGGCAGCTGCGCGTGGCGCGCCATCTCCGCCAGTTTCGCCAGCGAGGTCGCGCCGACCTCGCGCTTGGGCGCGGTGACCGAGCGCAGGAACGCCGCGTCGTCGTCGGGATTGGCCACCAAGCGCAGCCACGCCAGCGCGTCCTTGACCTCGCCGCGTTCCAGGAACGCGGTGCCGCCGCTGAGGTGATACGGCACCCGCAGCAGCTGCAGCGCCTTTTCCAGCGCGCGGCTTTGGTGGTTGCCGCGGAACAGGATGCAGAAGTCGCTCCACGGCGCGTTGTGCTTCTGCTGCTGGAAGTGGATCTCGGCGGCGACCTTCTCCGCCTCGTGCGCGCTGTCGCGGCATTCCCACACCCGGATGCGCTCGCCGTCGGCCTGATCGCTCCACAGCGTCTTGGGATGCTCGTGCGGGTTGTTGGCGATCAGCGCGTTGGCCGCGCGCAACACGCGATTGCTGCAGCGGTAGTTCTGTTCGAGCTTGACGATCTCCAGCGACGGATAGTCCTTGCCCAGCTCGAGCAGGTTGTCCGGGTTGGCGCCGCGCCACGCATAGATCGACTGGTCGTCGTCGCCCACGCAGGTGAACAGGCCGCGCGGGCCGGCCAGCGCCTTGAGCAAGCGGTACTGCGCGTCGTTGGTGTCCTGGCACTCGTCCACCAGCAGGTAGCCGATGCGCTCGCGCCAAGCCTGCTGCGCGTCGTGGTCGGCTTCCAGCAACTGCACCGGCAGCCGGATCAAGTCGTCGAAATCGACCGCGTTGAAGGTGCTCAGGCGCTTTTGGTACAGCTCGTACAGCGTCGCCGCCTCGATCTCGCGCGGACTGCGCGATTCGGCCAGCGCCTGTTCCGGCGACAGGCCCGCGTTCTTCGCCCGCGAGATCAGGTTGCGCATGTCGTCGAGCACGTCGGGCTTGGTGCCGGCCGGCAGCAAGTCCTTGATCTGGGCGTTGCTGTCGTCGCTGTCGAACACGCTGAAGCCGCGGCGCAGGCCGAGCTTGGCGTGTTCGATCTGCAGGAATTTCAGCCCCAGCGCGTGGAAGGTGCAGATGGTCAATCCGTCGGCCGCGTCGCCGCGGATGCGCTTGGCGACGCGCTCGCGCATTTCCTTGGCCGACTTGTTGGTGAAGGTGATCGCGGCGATGCGCTTGGCCGGCATGCGGCCGGAGGCGATCAGGTGGGCGATCTTCTCCACGATCACGCGGGTCTTGCCGCTGCCCGCGCCGGCGAGCACGAGCAAGGGGCCTTCGGTGTGAAGGACGGCGGCGCGTTGGGGGGGATTGAGACCGTGCATGGGACGCCAGATCGCCGGCGAGGGCCGGACCGGCCGGATAGTCTAACCGCCGCGCCCGCGGCGGCGCGGCTGCGGTAGGCTGGCCGCTCGCGGGCCCGCCGCCGGGCCGCCGGAGCCGGCCATGCCACGCGCTTTCGCCCTGTCGTTCGCCCTCGCTGCGCTGACCTCCGCGGCCGCGACGGCGGCGCCGCCCGTCGCAACGCCGGCCGAGCCGACGCCGGAACAGCAAGCGGTGGCCGAGACCGATCGCTCCACCCTGCGCGACTTCGAAAGCCGCCGCCGCCTCGCCGCCGGCCATCCCAACGAGCTATACCGCCTCTACGGCGCCGAAGCCGCCGGCCAGGGCCGCTGGCGCGACGCCGCCGCGCAGTTCCGCATCGCCGCGCGCTATGCCGACAAGTATTCGCAGCACCGGCTGAGCCTGATCTATTGGCACGGCCTGGGCCAACCGGCCGACCGCGCCCGGGCCTACGCCTGGGCCGATCTGGCCGCCGAGCGGCGTTATCCCCAATTCCTGCTGCTGCGCGAAAAGATGTGGCTGGAACTGAGCGAGGCCGAACGCGAGCGCGCGCTGCGCGAGGGCCGCGCCTTGTACGACGAATTCGGCGACGCCGCGGCCAAGCCGCGCTTCGAGCGCGCATTGGCGCGGGCGCGCGGGCAAGTCACCGGCAGCCGCACCGGCGCCACCGTCGACCGGGTGCAGGTCGGCGCTTCGCTCGGCGGCGCCTCGCCGTTCGACGGCGGCGATGCGATCGATCTGCGCCCGATGTACGCGCAGTGGCGCCTGGACCCGCGCCGCTATTGGGCGGTGGAAGACGCGATCTGGCAAAACGGCAGCGTCGAAGTCGGCGCGCCGCAGCCCCTGAACGGCCCGCCGCAACCGTAAGCGCGGCACCGCGACGGCGCGCGGCGGCCAGCGTCAAGTCTGTAGCCGCGCCGCCGCTCGCCCTACACTGGCGGCATGGCCAAGCTCTATTTCTATTATTCGGCGATGAACGCCGGCAAGACCACGACCCTGCTGCAGTCGGCGCACAACTACCGCGAGCGCGGCATGCGCACCGCGATCCTGACCCCGCGCCTGGACCACCGCGCCGGCACCGGCGTGGTCGCCTCGCGCATCGGCCTGCGCGCCGAAGGCGAGGCGTTCGAGCGCGATCAAGACCTGGAAGCGCTGATCCGCGCCGACATCGCCGCGCGCGGCGCGCTGCATTGCGTGCTGGTGGACGAGGCGCAATTCCTCAGCCGCGCCCAAGTCTGGCAGCTCAGCGAAGTGGTCGACGACCTGCGCATCCCCGTGCTGTGCTACGGCCTGCGCACGGATTTCCGCGGCGAATTGTTCGAAGGCAGCCAGTATCTGCTGGCGTGGGCGGACGAGCTCACCGAGATCAAGACCATCTGCCACAGCGGCAAGAAGGCGACGATGACCGTGCGCGTGGACGAAGCCGGGCGCGCCGTGCACGACGGCCCGCAGGTGGAGATCGGCGGCAACGACCGCTACATCTCGGTGTCGCGCAAGGAGTACAAGAAGGTGATGCGCGGGGAAGGGACGATCGAGCCGTTGCAGCAGCCGTTGCCGCTGCCCAAATGAATCGATAGCTCTTGTAGGAGCGGCGCGAGCCGCGACCCACCGAAGAGACGATCGAAAGCGCTATCGCCGAAGCCCGGACCATCGGCCGCCCGGACAGATCGCACCGATGGTCCGGTCTTCGGCTATGGCGCTCGCGTACACCGCGTTGGTTGGTCGCGGCTCGCGCCGCTCCTACAGGGGCTTCGGATCGATCACCACTCTTGCTCGAGCGCGGCGCGGAAGAACTCGTCCAATTCGTCGCCGTCGCCGCTGCCCGGCTTGAGCTGCGGCGGCTGCGCCTGCATCCGCTCCAATTCCGCGGCGAGAAAATCGCTCAGCGCCGGCACCCGCGGCCCGGCTTCGACTTCCGCGCTGCGGCGCTTGCGCACCAGCAAGTCTTCGATCGCCTCGCGCACCGGGCCGTCCGGCAACAAGCGATCCAGCAACAACTCGAACGCCATCGGCGGCGCGCTGTCCTCGCGTTCGATCCACTGACAGGCCAGCACCGGCCGCAACACGTACAGATACTTCTTGGTGCGGATGCTGTCGCCGCCCAGATGCGAGCGGAAGGTGCCGCGCGCCAGGCTCAGATAGTGGTGCCAGGCCGCGACCGGCGAATAGAAGCGTTCGGCCAGCCGATGCAGCTGCGCGGCCATCGCCTCGTCCTGCCGGTACACGATCGGCGAGCGCAGCCACTCCAACAAGGTCGGATTCGACTTGGATACCAGCCGCAACGCCTTGCGCAGATCCCAGCCGGCGACATCCAGGTCCGACTCGATCGGCAGCTCGATCACATCGCGCTGCGGCTCGCCGGGTCCGGTGCGCTCGTTGACCGTGAGGTACCACGGCCGCCGATGCACGTAGACGAAGCGCGCGTCGTAATCGCTGTCGGGCGAGGAAAACCCCCAGCCGCGGCTGCCGGATTCGCAGGCGTAGAGCACGCGCACGTCGTGGTCGCGCTCGATCTTGGCCAGCGCATCGAGCACGGCGCGGCGCTTGTCCTCGGCGATGGGATGGATCTCGTGCAGGCGGGACGGCTCGGTCATGACGGCGAAGGCGGCGGTGCGGGCCGACGAGTGTACCCGCCGCGCCGGCTTCATCCTGCCCTCACCGGAGCGCGCCACTGTCGTATCGTTGCCCGACCATCCCGCGCGCCGCCGCCCATGCCGACGATCCAGACCGAACGCCTGACCCTCCGCGAGCTCGCCGCCGGCGACGCCGGCTTCATTCTCGAACTGCTCAACGAACCCGGCTTCCTCGGCGGCATCGGCGACCGCGGCGTGCGCGACCTCGACGGCGCGCTGCGCTACATCCAGGACGGCCCCGCCGCCAGCTACGCGCGCCACGGCTACGGCCTGTGGCGGGTGGAACTGCGCGACGGCGGCGAACCTATCGGCATCTGCGGCCTGCTGCGCCGCGACACCCTGCCCGAGCCCGACCTCGGCTACGCCTTCCTGCAGCGCCATTGGCAGCGCGGCTACGCGGTCGAGGCCGGCGAAGCGGTGCTGCGCTACGCCCGCGACGCGCTGGCGCTGCCGCAGGTGCTGGCGATCGTCAGCCCGGGCAACGCCGCCTCGATCAAGGTGCTCGAACGCCTCGGCATGCACGCGCAGGGCACGATCCGGCTCGCCAGCGAAAACCGCGACGTGCGCTTGTTCGCGACCGTCGCGGCGGAAACCTCCGAGGCATGATCCGCGCGCTCGCTCTGACCGCCGCGCTGGCGTTGTGCGCGGCCTGCGCGCGCGCCGCGCCGCCGCCGGTGCGCGAGGGCGACGTGATCTTCCACACCTCGCGCTCGGCGCAAAGTCTGGCGATCCAGCGCGCCACCGGCTCGCGCTACAGCCACATGGGCGTGGTGCTGTTCCGCGACGGCCAACCGTACGTGTTCGAGGCGGTCGAACCGGTGCGCTACACGCCGCTGGCCGAGTGGATCGCGCGCGGCGAGGGCGGGCATTACGTGCTCAAGCGGCTGCGCGCGCCGCCGAATCCGGCGCAAGTGCGGCGTCTGCATGCGCAGGCCGAGTCGCTGCGCGGCAAGCACTACGACCTCGCCTTCGGTTGGTCCGACGACCGTATCTATTGCAGCGAGCTGGTCTACAAACTGTTCGACCGCGCGATGGGCGTGCGCATCGGCCGCGTACAGCGCCTGCGCGAGTTCGAGCTCGACGATCCGGCGGTCGAGGCCAAGCTGCGCGAACGCTACGGCGCGCGCGTGCCGCTCGACGAACCGGTGGTGTCGCCGGCGGCGATGTTCGACTCGCCCTTGCTGGAAACCGCCGCCTCGGGCTGAAGCTTGGCCCCGCGCAGGCGCGCGGCGCCGTCGGCCAGTTCGGTCCAGACCACGTAGGCGGCGCCATCGCCGAGCGCGAGTTGCGGGAAGCCAGTGCCGCGGCCGCGGCCTTGCAGCCGCGCCACTTCGATCCGTTGCAATTCGCGCGACAAGTCCGGCGTCAGGCGCGCCAGCCACAGCGTCTGCCCTTGCTGGTCCTCGCGCAGCCACAGCACCCAGGCCGCGTCCTCGCCGAGCGCGGCCTCGACCCGGCCTTGCACCGGTTCGCCGCGATCCAACACCACCGGCGCGCCGAAGTTCGCGCCGGCATCGTCGCTGCGCGCGACCTGCACCTGCGATTCGCCGCCGGCCGCGGTGTACCACGCCACCACCGCGGCCTCGGAGCGCGCCGCCACCGACGGGCCGTTGACCGGACACGCCGGCATCGTCCAACGGTCGGCGTGCACGTGGCGCGGTTCGCTCCAACCCGCGGCCTCGCGGCGGGTCGCGGCGATATCGCGGATTTCCTGCGCGTCGCGGTCGCGATAGACCAGCAGCGGGCCGCGCGCGGTGAGCGCGGCGTCGGTCTGGCAGCAATCGCAGGTCATCGCGTCGATTTCGGTGTCGAGCGAGCGCGCCAGCGCCGCGTCGAAACGCGCCGCGCGCAGGCTCATCGCGCCGCGATGGCCGGCGTGGCCCTCGCCTTCGCCGCCGCCGGTGTGGCGGCCGTCCAACCAAGCGACGCCGATCCCGTCCGCGCCGTCGGGCCACAGCGACACGAAGCCGTGTTCGCTGGCGACGCCGTCGTCGTTGACCTTGACCGGCTTCGACCACGTCGCGCCGCCGTCGCCGGAGCGGCTCAGCGCGACGTCGTAGGCATAGGTCGACGGCGCGGATTTTTGCAGCCAATGCGCCCACAGCGCGCCGTCGGCGCTCAGCGCGATGTGCGGCGTGTCCGCCCAGTTGACGAACCAGTCCTTGCCCGCGGCGATGGTGCGCGGCGCATCCCAAGCGCCGTCGCGGCCGGCGCGTGCGAACTTCAGCGCGTGTCCGCCGCGCGCGCCGGGCTCGATCCACGACAGCAGCCAGCCGCCGTCGGGCGCGGCGATCAGATCCGGCTGCGCGGCCGCGCCGGTCGTCGGCAGCGGCCAGTCGGACACGCGCCATTGCGGCGCGGGTGCGGGCGCGGCTTCGGTCTTGGCTACGGCCGGCGCGGCGGCGGGCGGCGACGCCGGCTGGCAGCCGGCCGCGGCCAAGGCGAGCGCGCACAGCAGCGGCGCATACGGAATCGTCGGGCGCATGGTCGGGGCCGGATCGGAACGGAGCCTCATTGTGCGGACGCCGCCGGCCCCGCGGTCAAGCGCCGCGGCGCCAGATCAGGCAGCGGTTGTTGGCCGGCATCGCGACATCGTCCAGCAAGCGCAGGCCGATGCCGGCGGCGAGCGCATTCACCGCCTCGAAATCGCGGATGCCCGAGGCCGGGTCGCGCGCCTTCAACCAAGCGTCGAACTCGCGATTGCTGTCGCTGGTGTAGCGGCCGCCGTAGTTGAACGGCCCGTACACCGCCACGACCGCGTCGTCGCTCAGCACCGTCGCCAAGCCGGCGAAGAACGCCTCGACCTGCGGCCCGCCCATGATGTGCAAGGTGTTGGCGCTGAACACCGCATCGAAACCGCGCGGCAGGCCGTCCTCGCCGCGCGGCAACGGCGGCGGCAGGGCGAAACCGGGCGCGGGGTCGACGATCGCCTGCAATTCCAGCGGCGGCGGCGTGTTCGCCAAGGCCGCGTCGTCCAGCCACGCGCGAATGCCCGGCAGGTACGCCGCGCCGTCGGAACATTGCCAACGCAGCCACGGCATCGCCGCGGCGAAATGCACGGCGTGCTGGCCGGTGCCGCTGCCGATCTCCAACACGTGGCGGCGGCCGGCGAACGCGTCGCGCAGGACCGCGAGGATCGGGTCGCGGTTGCGGTCGCAGGAGGGCGAGTACGGTCGTTCGGTCATGGCGTGCGCGGGTTGCGGGACGCGCACACGCTAGCAGAGCGCCCGCGCGGACGCCGCGCCGCGGGCCGCACTTGCGGCCGCGGCTCGCCTCAGTCCGCGCCCAGGGCCGCGAACGCCAAGCCCGACACCACGCCCAGCGACGGATCGCCCGCGACCAGCTGCGCGTCCGGGAAGCAGCGCTGCGCCGCCTCGCGCACGTACGGCGCGCGCGACATGCCGCCGGTGAGGAACACCACCTGCGGCGGTTCGCCGATCTGCGCCGCGACTTCGCCGAGCAGTTCGGTCAGGAAGCCGAGGAAGCCCTCGGCCGCCGCCGACAGATCCGGCGCGACCACGTCCTGGGTCAGCCCGGTTTCGATGTAGTCGAGCACCGCGCGATTGCTCTCGCGCGAGCTCAGTTCGATCTTCGCCGCTTCCACCGCGCGGCTCAGGCGCGTGGTGTTGCCGGTGTCCTGCAACGCGATCAGGCGCGCGCCGAACGGCTCGGGCACTTCGCGATACGCGTCGCGGCGCTGGAAATCGCGCTGGCGGATCACGTCGTGCACGGTCGCCGCCTCGACGAAATGGTGCGCCGGCACGCGCGTGGCGCCCTTGCCGAACAGCGGCATGAAGCGCGACAGGCTCAGCGCCAGATCGACGTCGACGCCGCCGCGGGCGATGCCCCACGAGCCCAGCACTTGCGGCGGCTGCGCACCGCCGACTTCGGCCAGGGTGATGTCGCTGGTGCCGCCGCCGATGTCCACCACCAGCGCGCGGTGGCGCTGCGCGCTCTGGGCATGGTGACCGAGCGCCGCGGCCACGGGCTCTTCGAGAAAGTCGACTTCGTCGAACCCGGCGCCGAGCGCGGCTTCGCGCAGAATCTCCAAGGCTTGATCGCCGCCGGCCGCGCCCATCGAGCTGCGGAACTGCACCGGCCGCCCCAGCACCGCCGCGCGCACGTTGGCGCCGAACTGCTGGCTCGCGCTCAGGCGGATGTGTTCGAGGATGTAGCCGGCGATGCCGACGATGGTCTGGCGCACGTGCGGCGCCAGCTGATAGCCGAGCATCGACTTGGGCGACTGCACCAGATTGCCGAAACCCTCGGCCAGATACGCCTCGACCGCCTCCTCGCCGTACACCGCGTTCTGCAGCGACGCGGCCGAGGCGCGCGCTTCGCGCACCTGAGCCTCCAGCCACTGCCGGCGCACCGCGCGCACCGCGTCGCGGCGCAGCTCGGCCTCGCTGCGGCGAACCTGCCCGGCGTTGCGGTTCTGCTCGGCGCGCGCGCTGCGCACCAGCGAGTCGACCTCGGCCTCCATCGCGTCGTCGAGCTCGAACTTGTCCGGGTCGGGCACGGCCTCGGGGAAATACACCGTGGTGCGGAACTGGCGTTCCTCGCCGAAACGCACGGTGCGCACCTGACCGTCGATGACGGCGGCGGCGGCCGAGTAGCTGGTGCCGAAATCGATGCCGATCTTCATGGGGAGCGGGGAAATTCGCGGCGCGCAAGAATACAGGGCGCCGGGGCAGCGTGAGTGAACCGATGGCGTCGCCGGATGCCGGCGGCGGCGGAGGGGCGCCGAAGCCCGGATTTCGCGGATCGCGGACCGCAGCGCCGGCGGCGCCGATGCCCTGCGAACAGAATCGGCAAACTACTAGCGCGCCGCGCGCAGCCGTTCGCGCAGCGATTGCAGATCGGCGGGCGCCAGATCGCCCAGCGGCAGGGTCATGAACTGCGCGGGGGCGGTGAACAGCATCCAGTAGCCGGGCCGCTCCCACACCTCCTGAAACGCCGACCACGGCAGGCGTCCCGCGCCCAGCCCGGATTCGACCGCCAGGCCGTCCTCGCCGAAGCTAAACCGCGCCTGTGGCGTCGGCATCGCCCGCAGACGGCCGAGCGAATTGCGCGAATGCACCCACCAGGTCACGGCCAGGATCAGCGGCGGCAGCGCCACCGCGACCGCCAGCACGCCGACCAGCCAGTCGCGTTCGCCGCGGGCGAGCAGAAACAGCAGATATGCCAGCAACGCGGCGGCGGCCAGCCACAAACCCTTCTGCTGCGCGATCACGCGCCGCCAGACGAAGGTCCGCACCGCGTCGCGCACCATCGCTTCGGTGAACACCGCTTGGTGCTCGATCTGCGTCCCGCTCACTGCGCGCTCCCGTTCGCAACGCCTTGGCGCGGACTGGAATCGCGCCGCGCTCGCCACGGGATCGTCTCACACGCTGAGACCCCAGTCGCGTACAACGAGACGACGCCCCGTCCGGCCCCGCCATGTCCGCTCTCATCGACCCCGCGCACCACGATCTCGTCCCCGCCCACCCCAACGCGCGCAAGGCCGAGGGCGAGGACGCGCCGCTGCCGGCGCGCCACGGCGCCGCCCTGGCCCAGCGCCTGCAGCGGCGGTACCGCGACCGCATCACCGGGCATTTCACGATTCCCGGCCGCGAAGGCCGCTACGCGCCGCTGCCGGAGGATTTGCCCGAACCGCTGAAAGCCGCGCTGCGCGCGCGCGGCATCGACCAGCTCTACAGCCATCAGGCCGAGGCGTGGCAGGCCGCGCAGGCCGGCGAGCACGTCGCCGTGGTCACGCCCACCGCCTCGGGCAAATCGCTGTGCTACACCCTGCCGGTGGTCAGCGCGGCGATGACCTCGGGCGCGAAGGCGCTGTATCTGTTTCCGACCAAGGCGCTGGCGCAGGATCAGGTGGCCGAGCTGCTGGAGCTCAACCGCGCCGGCGATCTCGGGGTCAAGGCCTTCACCTTCGACGGCGACACGCCCGGCGACGCGCGCCAGGCGATCCGCTTGCACGGCGACATCGTCGTGTCCAACCCGGACATGCTGCATCAGGCGATCCTGCCGCACCACACCAAGTGGGCGCAGTTCTTCGAGAACCTGCGCTATGTGGTGATCGACGAAGTGCATACCTATCGCGGCGTGTTCGGCAGCCACGTCGCCGGCGTGCTGCGCCGGCTCAAGCGCATCTGCGCGTTCTACGGCGTGCGTCCGCAGTTCATCCTGTGCTCGGCCACCATCGGCAATCCGCAGGCGCACGCCGAGGCGCTGATCGAACAGCCGGTGCGCGCGATCCTCGACTCCGGCGCGCCGACCGGCGACAAGCACGTGCTGCTGTGGAACCCGCCGGTGATCAACGCCGACCTCGGCCTGCGCGCTTCGGCGCGTTCGCAGAGCAACCGCATCGCCCGCATCGCGATCAAGGCCGGGCTCAAGACCCTGGTGTTCGCGCAGACGCGGCTGATGGTCGAGGTGCTGACCAAGTACCTCAAGGACGTGTTCGATTCCGATCCGCGCAAGCCCGCGCGCATCCGCGCCTACCGCGGCGGCTATCTGCCGAGCGAGCGGCGCGAGGCCGAGCGGGCGATGCGCGACGGCCGCATCGACGGCATCGTCGCGACCTCGGCGCTGGAACTCGGCGTGGACATCGGCAGCCTCGACGTGGTCGTGCTCAACGGCTATCCGGGTTCGGTCGCGGCGACGTGGCAGCGCTTCGGCCGCGCCGGGCGGCGCCGGCAGCCTTCGTTGGGGGTGATGGTCGCCAGCTCGCAGCCGCTGGACCAGTACGTGGTGCGGCATCCTGATTTCTTCGCCGATGCCACGCCCGAACACGCGCGCATCGCGCCGGACCAGCCGCTGATCCTGTTCGACCACATCCGCTGCGCCGCGTTCGAGCTGCCGTTCCAACAGGGCGAGCCGTTCGGCCCGGTCGATCCCGAAATGTTCCTGGAAGCCTTGGCCGAAACCGGCGTGGTCCATCGCGAAGGCGAGCGCTGGGAGTGGATCGCCGACAGTTATCCGGCCAACGCGGTGAGCCTGCGCTCGGTCGCCGACGGCAATTTCGTCGTGGTCGACCGCAGCGACGGGCGCCAGACCATCATCGCCGAGGTCGATTACTCGGCCGCGGCGCTGACTTTGTACGAAGGCGCGATCCACATGATCCAGTCGGTGCCGTACCAAGTGGAGCGGCTGGATTGGGACGGCCGCAAGGCTTACGTCACCCGCACCCACGTCGATTACTACACCGACTCGATCGACTACACCAAGCTCAAGGTGCTCGAGCGCTTCGACGGCGGCGAGGCCGGGCGCGGCGACAGCCACCACGGCGAGGTGCACGTGGTGCGACGCGTGGCCGGCTACAAGAAGATCCGTTACTACACCCACGAGAGCATCGGCTACGGGCCGGTCAATCTGCCCGATCAGGAACTGCATACCACGGCGCTGTGGTGGCAGTTGCCGCAGGGCGTGCTGCTGTCGCGCTTCGCCTCGCGCCAGGACGCGCTCGACGGGTTTCTCGGCGCCGCGCACGCGCTGCACATCGTCGCCACGGTGGCGGTGATGGCCGATGCGCGCGACTTGCAGAAGTCGGTCGGCAACGGCGACGGCGCGTGGTTCGCGACGCAGGACAAGGACGGGCGCGGGCAGATCCGCGCCGGCGACGGCGGCGGCGAAGGCAACGCCGCGATGGCGCTGGTCGGCGAAGTGCAGCAGTTCGTGCCGACCGTGTACCTGTACGACAACTTCCCCGGCGGCGTCGGGCTCAGCGAGCCTTTGTGGCAACGTCAGGCCGAGTTGGTGTTGCGCGCGCGCGAGTTGGTCGAAGGCTGCGATTGCCGCGCCGGCTGCCCGGCCTGCGTCGGCCCGGTGCTGGCCAGCGACGAGGAAGGCGACGGCGCCATGCCGCGCACGCTGGCGCTGAAGGTGCTGCGCCTGCTCGAGGACGCCGAGGCGTGAGCTTGAATCTGGCCAAGCTGCGCGCGCTGCAGAAGCAGGCGGGGCGCAGCGAACCGGCGGCGGCGCGCGATGCGGCGCCGGTGGCGTTGCCGATCGCGCACGACGAACTGGCCGATGCGGTGAGAGCGGCCGCGCCGGCGGCCGCCGCAGCGCCGCCCGCGCGCGGCGACAACGCGGCGGCGAACGCACGCAGCAGCGCCGACGCGATCTTCGGCCCTGAGGGCCTCGCGTCGTCGCCGAGCCGCCCGCAGCGCACCGACCTCGACGCGTTGCGCCGCATGATCGCCTTGCGCGAGCGCAAGCCCGCGCCCGCCGCGAACGCACCGCGCGCAGCGGACGCGCTCGCGCGCAACGACGCGACCCGCCCGCGCCTGCCCGAACGCGCGACCGGCGCCGAGCCCGCGCGCAGCGTCCGCGCCCTGCCCGTCGACCGCTCCCTGCCCGGCGAAGAGATCGCCCCCGGCCTGCACCTGATCCAGGCCCACCTGCCGCTGCCCGGCCCGCGCGAGGCGCTGTCGCTGGCCTTCGCCAAGCGCTGGGACGAACAGGTCGATCCGCGCAGCTTGCTGTTCTTCGACACCGAAACCACGGGGCTCGCCGGCGGCACCGGCACCCGCGCCTTCATGATCGGCGCGGCCGATTGGCACGACGACCCCGTGCACGGCGACGGCCTGCGCATCCGCCAGCTGATGATCTCCACGCTCTCGGCCGAAAGCGCGATGCTGCGCGAATTCGCGCGCTGGCTGCGCGCGGACACGGTGCTGTCGAGCTACAACGGCCGCTGTTACGACGCGCCGCTGCTCAACACCCGCTACCGCTTGGCGCGCATCGCCAATCCGCTGGCCGGGCTCGATCATGTCGACCTGCTGTTTCCGACGCGCCGGCTGTACCGCGGCGTGTGGGAAAACTGCAAGCTCGCGACGATGGAACGCGAACTGTTGCGGATCGTGCGCGAGGACGACCTGCCCGGTTCGCAGGCACCGGCGGCGTGGCTGCACTTCCTGCGCGGCGGCGCCTCGGCGCTGCTGCGGCGCGTGGCGGCGCACAACCATCAGGACGTGGTCACGCTCGCGCAACTGATGCTGCGGCTGGTGCAGGCGCAAGCGCAGGCCGATGCGGAGGCGATGCAAGATTGAGCGCGCGGCGCGTTCGTGGCGAAAGCGAACGGCGCATCGGTCCGAAGCGGTCTCGCTCCGCAGGTGCCGATTCCGATACGAACGAACCGCGCACCCGCCGCCGCGTCGCTGACCGCGGCTTGAACGCGCGCAACGAAGCTTGCATCGCGCTCGTATAGACTCGCCCTGCCTCGCGGGAACGGCTCGGTCGCGAGGAACCGCGCGCCGCGCCAGACATGGCCTTCGCGCCGCGCCGTTCCCCGCAACGCCGGCCTTCATGCGCCGAACACGCCGCCGGGCCCAGGCTCGCGGCACTCCCGTCCATGCCTCACGCAGGAGCCACGCCATGTCCTCCCCGATCTCTCTCCGCCTCGCCCTGCCGGTCGCCGCGCTCGGCCTGATGCTGTCGGCTTGCGCCACCCCGATCCCGCCGACCAACGTCGGCCAGACCTGCAACGCCGAAGCCGCGCGCTGGGCCATCGGCCGCGCGCCCGACGCCGCCACGGTCGAGCGCATCCGCACCGAAACCCACAGCCGCGATTCGCGCGTGCTGACCCCGGGTTCGGCCGCGACCATGGATTACCGCCAAGACCGCATCAACATCGACGTCAACGACCGCGGCGCGATCACCGGCCTGCGCTGCGGCTGATAACGCATCCAGGCTCGCCGCGAGCCTCCGGCAGGAAGGCCTCAGGGCCCGATGCGTTTCGTGTCGCTCTAATCGAAACGCATCGGGCCCTGAGGCCTTCCCGCGGCGATCTATCTATCTCGACCGCCCATCTCAGCCTTAGAAACCGCGTACTCGCCCGATAGCGCGAGTGCGCGGAGGGAGGGCCTTGGGACCCGAGGCGTTTCGATTAGAGCGACACGAAACGCCTCGGGTCCCAAGGCCCTCCTGCGCGATTGCCTCGCACTGTGCGCACAGTCGCGGATCGGCTATCGCGGCCTGGGGCGTTAATCCGCGACACAGCCGTCCCGGCGCAGGCTCGGCCGATCGCGCGCGCCGCGCGCATCGCGAAGGAGTCCGTCATGTCCGCACCGACCGTCGCCGCCCGTCGCTTCCTGCCCGCCCTGTGCCTGGCCGGCGCCTTGCCGCTGGCGATGAGCGCCTGCGCAAGCTCGCGCCCGGCCGCCGAAATGGCTAGTTCGGCCGAACAAGCCAGCGCCGCCGGCCAAACCGTCGCCGAACCCGCGGCGCCCGCGCAACCCGCACCGCTGCCGCCACGGCCGAGCTGCAACGCCGACGCCGCCAAGGCCGCCGGCCTGATCGGCAAGACCGCCGACGCCGCCACCGTCGAACGCGCCCGCGCCGCCGCCGGCGGCCACACGGTGCGCGTGCTCAAGCCGGGGCAGATGATCACCAAGGAATACCTGGACGGGCGCGTCAACGTGCATGTGGACGAACGCAACGCCATCGTCGAGATCGGTTGCGGCTGACGACCGGACTCGACACCTCAGACGCGGCGCCGCGCGCGCAGTTCCGCGAGCGCGACGCGAACCTCGTTCTCGGAATGCCCGCGCCGGATCAGGAACTCCACCGCGCCGCTCAGCCGTCGCGGACGTTCGCCCGGGCCGTCCCAGCCCATCGCGTAGCCGCAGCCGAAACGCCACAACAACTCGACCTTGAGCCATTGCCGGCGGTCGCGCCGGGCCGGCGCCTTGAAGTCGTGGCCCAGCGCTTGCAACGTCTCGCCGCACTGCGGGCAGGCCGCGTCCTCACGTTTGCCCGAACGATGCTCGAACCGACCCAACGATGCGCTCCACACCCGCGCGCTCGCGCCTTCGGAGCCGCGCAAACGGTATTGCTTGCGGCAGGCGAAACAAACGAAGTGGTCTTTGTGCAATCCGATCAGATCGACTCGCCGGATCACCGTGCGAGGCGGACGCGTTCCTTTCATCGCTCGAGTTTCCTTATAGCGACGGCCGCGGGCGCCGCCCGCCCGCGCCGCTCATGCGCCGTCGAGGCCGGCTAGCCTACACTGCCGGCTCTTTCCGAGGAGTTCGCCATGCGCCGCAATCTTTGGCCGATCGCCGTCGTCGCGCTGATCGGCCTGTGGGCCTGGAACCAGTTCGGCCATCGCCCCCCGGCGACCGCCTCGGGCCCGGTCGCCGTCGCCGACGGCTCGCGCGCGCCGCGCAACCAGGGTGCGCGCGACGACGCGGCCTATCCCGCGTTCTTGCCGGGCGAAGCCCGCGACGTGCTGCGCCGCATCGCCGCCGGCGGTCCGTTCGAGCATCGCCAGGACGGCAGCGTCTTCCAGAACCGCGAGCGCCGCCTGCCGTCGCAACCGCGCGGTTACTACCGCGAGTACACGGTGGAGACGCCGGGCTCCGGCGATCGCGGCGCGCGCCGCATCGTCACCGGCGGCGATCCGCCGTCGGAGTACTACTACAGCGACGACCACTACCGCAGCTTCCGCCGTTTCGACCCGCCCGCCCAAGGAGCCGCGCGATGAGCGCCATCGACCCGCGCGCACTGCTCGCCGATCCGGCCCAGGCCGGCGCCTACTTCATCGACGCGCGCGACAGCCAGGCCCTGGCCGACGCCGCCGCCGAACTCGAATTCGCGCTGGCGCGGGTGGACTTCGCCGGCTGCCGCGACAAGGACGACGCGCTCGCCCGCATCGCCGCCGGCCTGCGTTTTCCCGACTGGTTCGGCGGCAATTGGGATGCGCTCGACGACAGCGTCAACGACTTGTCGTGGTGGCCCGCGCCGGGCTATCTGCTGCTGATCGAGCGCGCCGGCGCGTGGCAGGCGGCGAACGCCGACGACGCCGCGACCCTGGTCGAAATCCTCGGCGAGGCGGCGCGCGATTGGGCCAAGACGCGGGTGCCGTTCTGGGCGCTGTTGCCGCTGCCGGAGGCGGAGCTGGCGCAGATGGCGCCGTAGTCGCGCGACGGGCGGCACGCGGATTGCGCCGCGCCGCTGTCGAGTACGTCGCTCCCGCGGCGGGAATCCAAAGACTTCAGCGTCGAGCCGCGATAGAGCCTTGGATGCTCGCCGTCGCGGGCATGACGTTAAGTAGATTGCGTCTCGACGCTCTCAGACCGTCATCCCCGCGAAGGCAGGGATCCAAAGACTTCAGAGCCATATCGCAATAAAGCCCGGCTTCCGCATTCGCAAAAACGACCGCGGAAGGCTTCCGCGACGCTCAGCGCCCCTCGTCCTTCTTCTTGAAGTCGACCTTCTCGCCGCTGCGATCCGATTTCCAATCCGCCTCGACCTTGCGCTCGCACCACGACGGCGGCGTTTCGCCTGGGCGCAGCGGTCCGCTGGCGCATTCGGGCCGCGCATCGACGGCGGCGTTGGTGTCGCGATACGACACGCCGCTGCATGCGCTCAAGGCGACAGCGGCGAGAGCGACGGCGAAGACGGGCAAGACGCGCATGGGGGCGGCTCCGAATCAAGGAACCCCGACCATGCCGCCGCGCGCCGCGCCCCTACCTGTGCCATCGGTCAGGTAGGGACCGGCGCGGTTCAGGCGGCGGCTTCGGCCGCGCCCGCCTGCGGTGGCGTCGCCGGTGCCGAAGGGGCACGCGCGTAGCGCCACGCGATAAGCAATCCGAGCGTAAGCAATGCAGCCGCAATGAACCACGGTGCGCCCGGCAAATGCACCGGCGCGCTCTTGCCGATGAAGTAGCCGAAGCTGCCGGCGTACAGCGCCGGCCCGATCACGCCGGCCAGCGCGATCAGGCTCATCAGCGCGCCCTGCACCCGACCCTGCGCGTCGGAACCGACCTGTCGCGTCACCAGCGCCTGCGTCGCCGGCGCGGCCATCGCCCACAAGGCGCTGATCGGCAAGCCCAGCAGGAAATACCAGCCCTGCTCGGCCAAGCCGTAGATGACGAAGCCGATCGCGCCGCAGCTCAAGCCCAACAGCAGCGTGCGTCGCTCGCCCAGGCGCGCGACCACGCGGCCGATCAAGGCCACGTTGACGATGATGTTGAACACGCCCACCACCAACAGCACCCAGCCGACTTCGCGCAGGCCCCAGTGGTATTGGTAATCGGCGAACAGCACGAAGATGCTCGGGTACACGTAGTGCGCCATGTTGGCGATGAACACCACCGCGGCCAGACCGAACACCTGCGGATAGCGCTTGAGCAACATCAGCGAGCCGAGCGGATTGGCGTGGCTCCAGTCGAAACGCGCGGTGCGCTTTTCCTTCGGCAGCGATTCGGGCAGCACGAACAGACCGTAGAGGAAGTTCAGCAGCGCCAGCCCCGCGGAGAACCAGAACGGCAGGCGCAGATCGACTTCGCCCAGGTACGCGCCGATCACCGGCCCGATCACGAAGCCCACGCCGAACGCCGCGCCGATCATGCCGAAGCTCTTGGCGCGCTGCTCGGGCGGGGTGATGTCGGCGATGTAGGCGTTGGCGGTGGTGAAGCTGGCCGCGGTGATGCCGGAGATGACCCGGCCGATCAGCAGCAGCGGCAGCGTGTTGGCCACCGCCATCAGGATGAAGTCCAGGCCCAGCCCCAGGCACGACAGCAGGATCACCGGGCGGCGGCCGTAGCGGTCCGACAGGCTGCCCTGGATCGGCGAGAACACGAATTGAATCAGCGCGAACACGGTGCCGAACAGGCCGACCCAATAGGCCGCGCGCGCGGTGTCGCCGTCGACGAACTTCTCGATCAGGTGCGGCAGCACCGGAATGATCAGCCCGAACGACAGCACGTCGATCAGCACGGTGACGAAGATGAAGACGAGCGCAGCGCGGCGCGCGCCCGGTGCGGGAGCGGAAGCGGTGGTCATGGGGTCGGCGGCCGGCCTGAAAGGAAGTACGAGGGATGCTCGCCGCGCAGTTTAGCGCCGGCGGTCGCGCTGGCTACGGACGAATGTCATGGCGGGATGGTTTCCGACGTTACTAATCCCGTCCGGAATCGTCTATTTCCCCATTGCGATCATCGACTTACGAAATCGGACGTGAGCGCGTGCGCTCACAAGCGCGAACCAGCGCACTTCCTGGAATTTCCGTGCCCGCGGGCGAATTGCCGCATCGCACAATTTGTGCTTTAGTCGGGACACGCTCGGTTTTCCAACTCTGCGGTGCGGACGAATGTCCTCGCCGGCGGTGGACGGTCTCCGAACGAAACGCCTCACGAAACCCCTTTCAAGCGACGTCGCGAACGCGACGCGCGTTGCGGACCCACAGGAAGCGAACTCCAGACACGAGCCGAACGCCGGACCCCGACGCAATGCCGCGCACCTCGCGGCGGCGTCCCGACCGAGGCAGGACGAGCCACCCCACAACGCGCAGCGATAGCGAGCTAGCGATCCACGGAACACTCATCGTCCCGGAGATGCGATGCAAGCCAGGCAAGAACGTCCCAGCGCCACTGGGCTCTACGATCCCCGCGACGAGCGGGACAGCTGCGGTTTCGGATTGATCGCGCAACTCGACGATCGTCCCAGCCGCGCCTTGGTCGACCGCGCCCTGGAAGCGCTGTCGCGCATGACCCATCGCGGCGGCGTCGCCGCCGACGGGCTCAGCGGCGACGGTTGCGGCCTGTTGATCCGCCACCCCGACGCGTTCTTGCGCCTGATCGCGCGCGAAGCCAACATCCGCCCGGGAGCGCACTTCGCCGCCGGCCTGGTGTTCCTGCCGCACGACGCCGACGCCGCCCAGCGCGCCCGCGACACCCTCAACGACACCCTGCGCAGCGAAGGCATGCGCGTGACCGGCTGGCGCGCGGTGCCGACCAACCTGGAGGCCTGCGGCGAACTCGCGCGCAAGACCATGCCGCGGATCGAGCAGATCTTCGTCGACGCGGCCAGCCCGTTCGATCCGGCCGCGTTCCAGCGCTCGCTGTTCCTCGCCCGCCGCCGCGCCGAACAACGGCTGCGCGAAGAGCGCGACTTCTATGTGGTGAGCCTGTCCTCGGCCAGCATCGGCTACAAGGGCATGGTGTTGCCGGACCGGCTGATGCAGTTGTATCCGGACCTGCAGCGTCCCGAACTGGCCGCCAGCGCGGTCGTGTTCCACCAACGCTTCTCCACCAACACCACGCCGCGCTGGCCGCTGGCGCAGCCCTTCCGCCTGCTCGCCCACAACGGCGAGATCAACACCATCGCCGGCAACCGCGCCTGGGCGCAGGCGCGCGCGCACGCGTGGCGCACGCCGAACCTGGACCTGCGCGAGTTCGACCACATCGTCAGCGTCGACGGCTCGGATTCGCAAAGCCTCGACAACATGCTGGAAGTACTGCAGGCCGGCGGCATGGACCTGCTCAAGGCGATGCGCATCCTGATCCCACCGGCGACCCAGTCGCTGGAGTACAAGGACGCCGATCTGGCCGCGTTCTACGAGTACTACGCGCTCAACACCGAGCCGTGGGACGGCCCGGCCGGCATCGTCACCTGCGACGGCCGCTACGCCGCGTGCACGCTCGACCGCAACGGCCTGCGCCCGGCGCGCTGGCTGCGCTCGCGCGACCGCCATTTCCTGATCGCCTCGGAAGCCGGGGTGTGGGAATTGCCGGCCGAGGAGATCGAAGCCAAGGGCAAGCTCGGCCCCGGCGAGATGATCGCCGCCGACTTGTACCAGGGCGAGCTGCTGGATTCGGAAGCCATCGACCGGGTCAACCGCGCGCGCGCGCCGTACAAGCGCTGGCTCAAGCAGGGCATGACCTACCTGCACAGCGAGCTGATCGATCCGAACCTCGCCGCCGAACCGTTCGATCACGAAACCCTGGCCGGGTTCCAGAAGCTGTTCCAGCTCACCCGCGAAGAGCGCGAGCAAGTGCTGCGCCCGCTGGCCGAGATCGAGCAGGAAGCCACCGGCTCGATGGGCGACGACGTGCCGATGGCGGTGCTCTCGCAACAGGTGCGGCCGCTGTACGACCACTTCCGCCAAGCCTTCGCCCAAGTCACCAACCCGCCGATCGACCCGTTGCGCGAGGATTGCGTGATGTCGCTGGCGACCCAGATCGGGCGCGAGGGCAACGTGTTCGTCGACGGGCCGGGCAACGTCGGCCACATCCATCTCAATTCGCCGGTGCTGGCCCAGCGCAAGCTGCGGCAGCTGCTGGCGATGTCGCCGTACGATCAGTCGCACCGCTACATCGACCTCAACTACACCGCCGAGGAAGGGCTCAAGCCGGCGCTGGAACGGCTGTGCCGCGAGGCCGAGGAGGCCACCCGCGAAGGCATCGTGCTGCTGATCGTCAGCGACCGCCGCCCGCGCCGCGACGCGCTGATGATGCACGCGCTGCTCGCCACCGGCGCGATCCACCAGCATCTGGTGCGCGTGGGCCTGCGCTGCGAAGCCAACCTCATCATCGAAACCGGCACCGCGCGCGATCCGCACCATTTCGCCTGTTTGATCGGCTTCGGCGCCACCGCGGTGTATCCGTATCTGGCGTATCAGACCCTGCACGACCTGGGCGCGCGCGGCATCCTGCGCACCAAGCACGGCGAGGTCGCGCAGATCGGCCGCAGCTATCGGCGCGCGATCAAGAAGGGCCTGCTCAAGATCATCTCCAAGATGGGCATCGCCACCATCGGCAGCTACCGTGGCGCGCAGCTGTTCGAAATCATCGGTCTGGACAAGGACGTGGTGGACCTGTGCTTCGCCGGCACGCCCTCGCGCATCGGCGGCGCCGGTTTCGCGCTGCTGCAGGGCGACGACGAAACGCTCGCCGACATCGCCTGGAACCCGAACCGTCTGCCGGAGATCGGCGGCCTGCTCAAGTACACGCCGGGCGGCGAATACCACCTGTTCAATCCCGACGTGGTCACGCGCTTGCAGCGCGCGGTCGGCAGCGGCGAGTGGAGCGACTGGCAGCAATACGCCGAGGCGGTCAACGAACGTCCGACCGCGGCGTTGCGCGATCTGCTGGAACTCGACGCCGATGCGTCGCGCGCGATTGCACTGGAAGAAGTCGAACCGGTCGAAGCCATCGTGCGTCGCTTCGATTCGGCCGCGATGAGCCTGGGCGCGTTGTCGCCGGAAGCGCACGAGGCGCTGGCGATCGCGATGAACCGGCTCGGCGGGCGCTCGAATTCGGGCGAAGGCGGCGAAGATCCGGCGCGCTACCGCAGCGACAAGGTCTCCAAGATCAAGCAGATCGCCTCGGGCCGCTTCGGCGTGACCCCGGAGTATCTGGTCAACGCCGAAGTGCTGCAGATCAAGATCGCCCAGGGCGCCAAGCCCGGCGAAGGCGGCCAGCTGCCGGGCCACAAGGTCAACGAACTGATCGCGCGGCTGCGCTACGCGATGCCCGGCATCGGCCTGATTTCGCCGCCGCCGCATCACGACATCTATTCGATCGAAGACCTCGCGCAGTTGATCCACGACTTGCGCCAGGTCAATCCGCAGGCCTTGATCTCGGTGAAGCTGGTTTCGCACGCGGGCGTGGGCACTATCGCCACCGGCGTGGCCAAGGCCGGCGCCGACCTGATCACCGTGTCCGGCCACGACGGCGGCACCGGCGCCAGCCCGCTGTCGTCGATCCGCTACGCCGGCACGCCGTGGGAACTCGGCCTCGCCGAAGCGCGGCAGGCCTTGGTCAGCAACGACCTGCGCGAACGCGTGATCCTGCAGACCGACGGCGGGCTCAAGAGCGGCCTGGACGTGATCAAGGCCGCGCTGCTCGGCGCGGAGAGCTTCGGCTTCGGCACCGCGCCGATGATCGCGCTGGGTTGCAAGTACCTGCGCATCTGCCACCTCAACAACTGCGCCACCGGCGTGGCGACGCAGGACAACGCGCTGCGCCGCGACCACTTCACCGGCCTGCCCGAGCGCGTGGAGAACTTCTTCCGCCTGCTCGCCGAGGAAGTGCGGCATTGGCTGGCCTCGCTGGGCGTGCGCACGCTCGGCGAAATCGTCGGCCGCACCGACCTGCTGCGCCAACGCGACGGCGACAGCGCGCGCCAGCAACGGTTGGATCTGTCGCCGCTGCTGGCCGGGTCGGGCTTGGCCCACGGCGGCCACTGCGGGATGCCGGCGCCGCCGGCCGAACCCGACGGGCTGGCGCTGCAGCTCGACACCGATCTGGCCGCGGCGATCGCGCACAAGGCCGGCGGCGATTACAGCTACAAGATCCGCAACACCGACCGCAGCATCGGCGCGCGCCTGTCCGGGCGCATCGCCCGCGCTCACGGCGACCGCGGCATGAACGATGCGCCGCTGACCCTGCGCTTCCAGGGCACCGCGGGCCAGAGCTTCGGCGCGTTCCAGGCCGGCGGCCTGCAGTTCGAGCTCACCGGCGAAGCCAACGATTACGTCGGCAAGGGCATGGCCGGCGGCCGCATCGTGCTGCGTCCGCCGGCGGGCGCGCGCTACGCCGCGCACGAGACGCCGATCCTCGGCAACACCTGCTTGTACGGCGCCACCGGCGGCGAGCTCTACGCCGCCGGCCGCGCCGGCGAGCGCTTCGGCGTGCGCAACTCCGGCGCGACCGCGGTGGTGGAAGGCGCCGGCGATCACTGCTGCGAGTACATGACCGGCGGCGTGGTCGCGGTGCTCGGCCGCACCGGGCTGAACTTCGGCGCCGGCTTCACCGGCGGCATGGCTTATGTGCTGGACGTCGAGCGCGATTTCGTCGATCGCTACAACCACGAGCTGATCGACATCCTGCGCATCTCCGCCGACGGCTTCGAGCATCACCGCTCGCACCTGCACGATCTGTTGGAAACCCACGTCGCCCTGACCGGCAGCGCGTGGGCGCGGCGCATCCTCGACGAGATGCGCGATTACCTGGGCAAGTTCTGGCTGGTCAAGCCCAAGGCCGCGAGCCTGGAATCGCTGGCCGAAACCCTGCGGAGCGCGGCATGACGGCGCGCGCGGCTCACTCCTCCTGCCCCGCGTCGGCGACGCGGGCGACGGCCACCACGAAGGCGACGACGATGATCCGAATTTCGCGCAACCACGGCCTGCATGTTTCCTCGGTAAAACCGGCCGTAGCCTCGCATTCGTCCGCCGCCGTGTGTCGACAACGCCATCGAGTCCAGCAAGCATGAGCAAGAAGTCGGTCTTCCAATTCCGCGACGCCCCGCGCGAGATGCCCTCGCGCATTCCGCTGCAACTGCGCCTGGACGGCGATTGGGGCGAACTCTACGGCCGCTTCGGCGAGGCCGAGGCGAAAAAGCAGGCCGGCCGCTGCCTGGACTGCGGCAATCCGTACTGCGGCTGGGCCTGCCCGCTGCACAACTACATTCCCAACTGGCTGGAACTGGCGCGCGAAGGCCGCCTGCACGAAGCCGCCTCGCTGTGCCACGAAACCAATCCGCTGCCGGAAGTCTGCGGCCGTGTGTGCCCGCAAGACCGTTTGTGCGAAGGCAGCTGCACGCTCAACGACGGCTTCGGCGCGGTCACCATCGGCGCGGTCGAGAAGTACATCGTCGACAACGCGCTCGCCGACGGCTGGCGTCCCGACTTGTCCGCGGTCACCGCCAGCGGCCACCGCGTCGCCGTGATCGGCGCCGGCCCGGCCGGCCTCGCCTGCGCCGACCGGCTCGCCCGCGCCGGCATCCAGGCGGTGGTGTTCGACCGTTACGAACACATCGGCGGATTGCTGCACTTCGGCATCCCCAGCTTCAAGCTGGAGAAGTCGGTGATGGCGACGCGGCGCGAGGTGCTCGAAGGCATGGGCGTGCAGTTCCGCCTCGGCGTCGAGATCGGGCGCGATATCGGCTTCGATGCGCTGATCGCCGAATTCGACGCGGTGTTCCTCGGTCTGGGCACCTACCGCTACACCGACGGCGGTTTGCCGGGCCAGGATCTGCGCAACGTGCTGCCGGCGCTGCCGTTCCTGGTCCAGAACGGCCGGCTCGTGCACGGCGAAGGCGACACCGCACGTTCGGCGCCGATCGCCGGTTGGGAAGACCACATCGAATTGCCCGACCTGCGCGGCAAGCGCGTGATCGTGCTCGGCGGCGGCGACACCGGCATGGACTGCGTGCGCAGCGCGGTGCGGCTGGGCGCGGCGCAGGTCAGCTGCGTGTATCGCCGCGACGAAGCCAACATGCCGGGCTCGGCGCGCGAAGTCGCCAACGCGCGCGAGGAAGGCGTGCAGTTCCTGTTCAATCGCCAGCCGTTGGAACTGCTCGGCGAAGGCGAGACGGTCGGCGGCGTGCGCGTGGCGCAGACCCGGCTCGGCGCGCCCGACGCGCGCGGCCGCCAGCGCGCGGAGATCGTCGAAGGCAGCGAGGAAGTCCTCGACGCCGACGTGGTCGTGATCGCGTTCGGCTTCCAGCCCGATCCGCCGGCGTGGCTGACGCAGCAAGGCATCGAGTTGGCCGACAACGGCCGGATCAAGGTGCTGGCGACCAACGAAAGCTGCGCGACCCGGCGCAAGGCCGCGACCGGGCTGCCGTATCAGACCACGAACCCGAAAGTGTTCGCCGGCGGCGACGCGGTGCGCGGCGCGGACCTGGTGGTGACCGCGGCGTTCGAAGGCCGCGAGGCGGCGGCGGGCATCGTCGCGCTGCTGCGCGAACGCGCGCCGCTGGCGGCGCAGCGCGACGCGGCGTTGGCCAAGACCGGCTGAGGACCGAAGCGGCGCCGCCCATGCGCGGCGCCGCGGCTTGCGCGTCCTTCGCGGCCGCCGTTTCGCCGGCCCCGTCCGCTTCGTCTTCGCCTCCCCGGCCGCGCGCGCTACACTCGCCCGGCCGGGAACGGCACACCGGGGGACGCCGCGGGTCGCGGCGCGGTGCTTACACGAAGGAACGTCTCATGCGAATCGCTCTTCCAGCCGCGTTGCTGTGCCTGTCGTTGCTCGGCGCCTGCGCGCGCGCCGACCGTCCCGCCGCGGCCCAGCCCGCGCCGTCGAAACTGCCCGACGCCGCGCAAGCCGGCGCGGCGATCGCCGACATGTTCGGCGACCCCGCGTTGAGCAAAGACGTGGCGGTGGTGCTGGGCACCTGCATTCCGGCGGTGGACGCCGAGTTTCCGGGCCAGACCGCGTGCACGGTGAAGGTGCAGACCGGCGCGGGTTCCTCGGAAACCCAAGCCGATTTCTATTGGAACGGCGAGCGCTGGATCGCGATGCCGAGCCAGTCGCAGGACAAGCTGCCGTTTCCGGATCCGAAGCTGGGCTGAGGCGCGAAGCGAAACCGCGCCGTGTTCGGCGCGGTTCGATTGAAGTCGGAGACTGCGGCGCGCTTGTCGGCTGCGGGCCGGCACGATGCGCTGATCGGATGCGTCGCTCGATGAAACGCCGCGTGCGCGTCGAGCCGCGGCACGCGAGCTCGTGTCGCGCTTGTCGCTTCAGGCGCGCCGAACCCAAGCGCGCGCCTTCGATCTAACGAACCGAACGCCGGTGCGTCGTGCCAGTGCGGGCGCTCAGCGCGTCGCGCCGATCCGGGCGCTCAGCGCCCGGGCCCCACATCGATGAAGCGCAGGAACTCGGCGCGCGTGCGCGCGTCGTCGCGGAACATGCCGAGCATCTTCGAAGTGATCATGCTGACGCCGCGCTTGTGCACGCCGCGCGTGGTCATGCACTCGTGCGCGCCCTCGACCACGACGCCGACGCCGAGCGGCTGCAGCACGTCCTGGATCGACTGGGCGATCTGCGCGGTCATCTTCTCCTGCACCTGGAAGCGGCGCGCGTAGGTTTCCACCACGCGGGCGAGCTTGCTGATGCCGACGACCTTGCCGCTGGGCAGATAGCCGACGTGCGCCTTGCCGATGATCGGCGCCATGTGGTGTTCGCAATGGCTTTCGAACTCGATGTCGCGCAGCACGATCATCTCGTCGTAGCCGGCCACTTCCTCGAAGGTGCGCGCCAGGTACTCGCGCGGATCGTCGGTGTAGCCGCTGAACCAGTCGCCGTAGGCGGTGACCACGCGCTTGGGCGTGTCTAGCAGGCCTTCGCGGTTCGGATCCTCGCCGGCCCAGGCCAGCAGGGTGCGGACCGCGGACTCGGCTTGCTCGCGGCTGGGCTT
This sequence comes from Lysobacter sp. K5869, assembly GCF_018847975.1. Taxonomy (NCBI): domain Bacteria; kingdom Pseudomonadati; phylum Pseudomonadota; class Gammaproteobacteria; order Lysobacterales; family Lysobacteraceae; genus Lysobacter; species Lysobacter sp. K5869. The sequence continues at coordinate 787,397 of NZ_CP072597.1, forward strand.
GTCGGGGGTGTCGGCCATGGGACGGGCCTTGTGTGCTTGGGGGGACACGAATGCTATCAAGCCGGGAATGGCGGCGGGGGATCGGGCAGGATCGGCAAGTGGGTGGGGGGCTGGCCGCGATGCGGTCAAGCAGGGAAAGAGGGGAAAGAAGGGAACAGGGAATGGCGGGAACGCAGCGACGGCAAACCGCGCAAGCGGGCTCAGCCGCGCATCCCGCCATTCCCTGTTCCCCTCTTTCCCCTCTTTCCCCTGCTCCAAAAAAAAGGTCGCCCAACCAGGGCGACCAGTCGGCTCCCCGGGGGAGAGAGCGCCGGGGGAGCGGTGGGCTCTGCGCGGAGTATCAGCGCAAAGGCCGGTCGAGCGCGTGGGGCAGGTTGCGCTCGATGTGGTGCCAACCGTCGCGCACCGCTTCGCGCGCTTCGGTCCAGTGCAGCCGCGACGCGGCGCGGCAGTGGTTCCATTCGGCGGCCAGCGCGGCTTCGACTTCCTCGAACCGGCGCCCGCCGCAGTGCAGATAGCGGTCGTAGCCGTAGCGATACGCCGGTTCGTAGTCGGGCCACTCGCGGCCGGCGCTGTAATAGGGGGCGAAGCGGAATTCGCGATGGAAGTGCTCGCGGTATTCGCCCGGGTCTATCGCTTGCACGACCGCTGCGCCGACCTCCGTTTCGTCGTGATTGCTCATGGCTCGCATCGACTTGCTCGTTCCGTGGACCAAGCTAGGCCCAGGCTCATGCAATGCAGGTGAAGATCGCGGCCGCGGCTTAAGACGTTCAGCCTGCAGGCGCGAAAGCGCGCGAAGACGTTAGGCCCGCGTGACGAAAACCAGGGCGTATCGCGCGGACGGCGGCCGCGCGGACGGCTTACTCGGCCTGCAGCACCACGGCGACGTCGCGGCCGCCGCCCTGGGCCATGCTGACCGCGTTGCGCCCGGCCGCCGCCGCGTGGCGCAGCGCCAAGCGCGCGCGTTCGAACAGCGCCGGCACCGCCTCGCCGCGCTGCGACATCGCCAGACCGATGCTCACGCTCATCACGATCTCGTGGCTGTCGATGCGGAACGGGCGCTGGGCGAAGGTCTCGCCGATGCGCCGCGCCAGCAGTTCGCTTTCGGCGCGTTCGCATTCGCTGACGATGCCGAAGCAGTCGCCGTCCATGCGCGCGATGGTGTCGTCCGGGCGCAGCACGCCGCGCATGCGCGACAGCGCCTGTTGCAGCAGCGCGTCGCCGACCGCGCGGCCGTAGCGCGCGTTGACCTCGCCGAAGCCGTCCAGATCGACCAGCAGCAGCGCGTAGTTGTTGACGTTGAGGCTGCCTGGCGAGGACCACGCCTGCAGCATCTGCTCCAGCACCTGCGCGTTGAGCGCGCCGGTGAGCGGATCGCGCTCGACCGATTGCCGCGCCAGCAGCACGATGCGGTGGCGGTTCGCCGCGTGCTGGCTCAAGGCCAGCGCGAGCACCGCCGATTCCAGCACCGCGGTCAGCGCCAGTCCGCGCTCGGCCCATTCGGCGTCCTGCAAGCCGAGGATGTTGGCCGCCAACGCCGCGGCCAGCACCAGCATCGGCGTCCAGCCCAGCAGGTAATAGCCGGCGTAAGGCGCGCCCTTGCGCCACGCGATCACCGCGATCACCAGCATCAGCGGCACGCCCATCAACAACAGAAGATTGCCGCCGATGTACCACCAGCCGTAGACGTGTTCGCGCAACAGCAGCAACACCAGCAGCCAGCCGATGTTGGCCCACTGCACGATCCGCAGCACCCAGGTGGTGCGCGGCATCAGGCGCGGCAAATCGAGGAAGCGCACGCTGAAGCCGAGCTGGAAGATCGTCGCCAAGGTCGCCAGCGCCCAGCCGACCGCCGGCTCGTTGGCCATGCCGGCCAGACCCCACATCTCCGAGGCGTCGCCGGAGCGCAGCAACAAATAGGTGGCCATGCACGCCAGATACGCGCCGTAGCCGAGGTAGACGAAATCGCGGAACGCCACCCACACGCCGACCATCGCCACCGCCATCAGCATCATCGCGGTGAAGGCGGCGGCCATGAAGCGGGCGTCGCCGCGCTCTTGCCGGGCCAGTTCGGGAATGCTGGCGAAGCTCAGGCGCATCTCGCTCATCGCCGCGCGGCCCTGGATCCGCACATAGGCCACCGACGAGGTCGGCCAGCCGTTGGGCAGCGGCAGCACCCAGCCGCGCCGCATCAGCGGCACGCCGCCGTGTTCGGCGTCTTCGACCTCGCGCGCGGTGGCCGCGCCGGGCGGGTAGTACAGCAGCGGCCCGCTCGAACGCAGGCCGCGCACGACCAGCATCTGGCCGTCGCCGGGCTTGATCGTGCGCTGGCTGGTCAGGCGCAGCCAATAGCCTTCGTCGCGCCGCGGCAGGCTGAAGCGGATGGCGTCGCCGGGGCGTTCGGCGACCAGGCTGCGCAGCACCGGCGCGCCGACCGGCGGGGTCTGCAGGTCGGTGTCGGTCATCAGCACTTCGACCTTGAGCGATTGCGCCGCGGCCGGCGCGCACGCCAGCAGCGCGCACAGCATCGCGATCGTCAGCGCCCACACCGCCTTGCGCATGTCCCGGTCCGCTCCCGCTTACGAAGAACGTCGAAGTCTAGCCGCTGCGGGCGCGCGCGGGGATGGCGGCGAGACGACCCGATGGCGCGATGCAACATGCCCGCGCGCCGCGCCCCGGCTCAGCCGCCGCGATCGCTGCGCAGGCGCCGCAGCCGGCGCTCGTTGCCGGCCGCGGCGCGCGCGGCGACCGCGCTGAAGGCGACGATGCCGAGCACCACCACGCAGGCCCCGGCCAGCGCCTGCCCGCGCGGCCACGCCTCGCCCAGCCATAGCGCGCCGATCGCGGTGGCGAAGACGATCTCCGCCGCCTGCATCGCCTCGGCCGCGGCCAGCGCGGTGGGGTCGTTGCGGACCATGCCGGTGGCCTGGAAGAACAGCACCGTCGCGATCACCCCGGCGCCCAGCGCCACGCCCGCCGCCAGCCACAGCTGCGCCGGCGACGGCGCGCCGGCTTCGACGCCGGCGTACAGCGCGGTCGCCCACCACAGCGGCTGGCTGGCCAGGGTCATGCCGAACACGCGTTGGGTGGCGTTGAGCTCGGTCCCGGCGCGCTCCAGGTGCAGCAGCAAGCCGCGATTGCCGAGCGGATAAGCGAACGCGGCCACCGCCACGCAGATCAGCGCGATCCAGCCGGCGCGGTCGAGCCGCCCTCCGCCGTGGCCGAGCTGCACCAGCAGCACGCCGGCGACGATGGCCGCGCCGATCGCCAGCGCCGGCAGCGGGATGCGCGCGCGTTCGTCGCGATACAGAAACGGCGCGCACAGCATTCCGGCGATCACGGTGAGCTGGAACGTCGAGGCGATCAGCCACGACGGCCCGCTCGCGGCGGCATAGCTCAAACACAGGTAGAACAGGCCGAAGCCGATCGCGCTCCAGGCCAGCCACGGGCCGGGATGGGCGCGGATCGCCCGCCACACCGGCGCCACCCCGCCTTGCAGCGGCATGACCAGCAACAGCATCGGCAGGGTGAACAGGTAGCGCAGCGACGCGGTCCAGGCCCAATGGCCGCCGGCGTTGGCGGCGGCGCGGTTGAGCACGTAGGTGCAGGTGAAGAACAGCGCCGAGGCCAGCGCGATCAGCACCGCGGCCAGGGCGCGCCGGCGCGCGTTCACGGCCGCTGCCGCACGCGGATGCTCGAAGCCGGCACCTGCACTTCGTCGATGCCGCCGACCCGGATCGGCGTGCCCGGTTCCGGGCCCCAGGCGTGGGCGTAGATCACTTCCCAGGTCGCCGGCAGGGTGCCGTCGGCGCCGCGCAGCGGTTCGTAGGCCTGGGCGGCGCGGGCGAAGCGGGCGCGGCCGGTGAGGCTGCGGCGGCGATCGACGCTGGCGTTGGTGGCGCCGAGCGTGCGCAGCTCGCGCATCAGATGGCCCAGGTCCGGATGGCCGAGCACGAACTCGTCGCGGTCCAGCACCGGGTTCTTGAAGCCGGCGGCGATCAGCGCGTCGCCGAACTGGGCGATCGAGGCGAACGGGCTCACGTGCGGCGCCGCGTCGGCTTCGGCGAAGGCGCCGCGCAACTCGAACAGCGTGTCGGGGCCGAAGGTCGACACCAGCAGCAAGCCGCCGGGCTTGAGCACGCGGCGGAAACCGGCGAACACCGCCGGCAGGTCTTCGACCCATTGCAGGCACAGGTTGGAGAACAGCACATCGACGCTGCCGTCGCGCAGCGGCAGCGCGCGCGCGTCGGCGCACACCGCCTCGGGCCGGCGCGCGCCGCCGAGCAGGCGCTCGCGCCAACCGCCGCCGCCGAAGTTGTCGCGCGCCTCGCGCAGCATCGGCAGGGCCAGATCCAGCGCGATCACCTGCGCGCGCGGCCAGCGCTTCTGCATCGCCGCGCTGAGGTGGCCGGGGCCGCAGCCGACGTCGACGACCACGTCGGGCACGCGTTCTTCGAGGTAATCCAGGGTTTCCGACAGGCGCGCGCCGACTTCGCGCTGCAGCGCGGCGGCCTGGTCGTAGCCGTGCGCGGCGCGCGAGAACGAGCGGCGCACTTGGCGGTGGTCGAACAAATCGGTCATGACGGAACTCGGGCGGTGCGCGCTCAGGCGAGCGGGAGGGCGGCCGGCGCCTGCGCGGCGAAGGCTTCGATGGCGGTAGCGACTTCGTCGGTGGCGCCGAGGAACGGCGCGTGGCCGGCGTGGGCGATGACCAAACTCTCGCCGCGCGGCGCCAACGCCGCGGCGGCCGGCATCGCGCCGGCCGGCACCAGCCGATCGCGGCGGCCGGAGATCCACAGGCTCGGCACGCGCAGCCGCGGCAGTTCGGCGCGCACGTCGAATTCGTCCAGCAGCACCAACCCTTCCTGCAGCGCGCGCGGCGCCGGTTCGCCGCGGTCGAACGCGCACTGGCGCAGGCTGCGCAGCTCTTCCTGGGCCTTGGCCGACCCCAGCGCTTCGAGCGCGAGGAAACCGTCGAGGGTGCCGCGGAAATCGCGTTCGAGCGCTTCGCCGAAATTGCGGAACAGGCTCGGCTGCACGCCGTGCGGCCAATCCTCGCCGACCACGAAGCGCGGCGAGGAGGCGATCAGGATCAGGCCGCGCACGTGCTCGGGATGATCGAGGCCCGCGCGCAGCGCGACTTGGCCGCCGAGCGACCACCCCAGCCAATACGCGTCGGGAATGCGCCGCACCAGTTCGGCGGCGAGCGCCTTGGGATCCAGCGGCGCGGCGTCGTCGCGCGCGTAGCCGTGGCCGGGCAGATCGATCAGATGCAGGGTGAAGGCATCGCCCAGGCGTTCGACCAGCGGCGCGAACAGGCCGGCGTGCATGGCCCAGCCGTGGATCAGCGCCAGCGCCGGGCGGCCGCTGCCGGCGGGGGCGCCGGCGGTTTCGATGTACATGGAAAGTCCGTGCTGCTGCGTTTGCGTGCCGCCGCCGCGGCGCGCGGGGCGATGCGGCGGCGGGTGATGCTTTTTTGCTCGTCATCTCCGCGAAAGCGAGGATCCACAGACTTCAGAGTCATGCCTCGGGGAAGCCCTGGATTCCCGCCTTCGCGGGAACGACGGGGTGGTGCTTGTGTCGCCAGCGGGTGTCGCTTACCCAGCCACTCCCGCTGCTTTCGCTTTTTGCTCGTCATCCCCGCGAAAGCGGGGATCCACAGGCTTCGGGGTCATGCTTTGATGAAGCCCTGCATTCCCGCCTTCGCGGGAACGACGGTGCGGCGCTCATGTCGCCAGCGGGTTGCCGCTTTGCGCTACCCCGCCGCCATCGCATCCTCAGCTTCCAACGCAAGCCTTACCGCGCAGCCCCCGCGGCCGCCATCGCCGCCTCGTCCGCGCGCTCGATCGCGACCCGTTCGGCCGCGCGCGCCAGCGCGTCGATCAGGCCTTCGACCTGCTCGCGCGTGTGCAGCGCCGAGAACGTCACCCGCAACCGCGCGCGCCCTTCCGGCACGGTCGGCGGACGGATCGCGGCGACCCAGTAACCCTGTTGCTCCAGCGCCTGCGCCATCGCCAGCGCGCGGCGGTCGTCGCCGCACATCACCGGCTGGATCGGCGTGCCCGAGGGCAGCAGTTCCAGGCCGAGCTGGGTCGCGCGTTCGCGGAACAGCGCGGTCATCTCGGCCAGCTTCTCGCGGCGCCAATGGTCGTTGCGCGCCAGCTTGATCGCCGCGCGCGTGGCCGCGGCCTGCGCCGGCGGCAGCGCCGTGGTGTAGAGATGGCTGCGCGCGGTTTCGGCCAGATGCCCGATCAGGTCGGCGTCGCCGTGCAGCGCCGCGCCGTAGCTGCCCAGCGCCTTGCCGAAGGTCGCCAGCTGCAGCGGCACTTCCTGCACCGACAAACGCGCCGCGGCGACGCTGCCGCGCCCGTCCGGGCCGGTGACGCCGACGCCGTGGGCGTCGTCGACGTACAGCACCGCCTTCTGCGCGCGCGCCACCAGGGCCAGATCGCGCAGCGGCGCGATGTCGCCGTCCATGCTGAAAACGCCGTCGGTGGCGAGCATCGCCAAGCCGTCGGGCACGTTGCGCAGCTGCCGGATCGCGCCTTCGGGATCGGCGTGCGGATAGCGGCGCAAACGGCAGCCGGCCAGACGCGCGGCGTCGATCAGGCTGGCGTGATTGAGCCGGTCCTGCACGCACACGTCTTCTTCGCCGAGCAAGCCCTGGACCGCGGCGAGATTGGCCATGAAGCCGCTGCCCAGCAGCAGCGCGCGCGGCGATTCCAGCCAATCGGCCAGTTCGCGCTCGAGCGCTTCGTGCTGGGCGTGATGCCCGCAGACCAAATGCGAGGCGACGCCGCCGGTGCCTTCGCGCGAGGCCGCGTCCTGGAACGCGTTGATCACCGCGAAGTGCTGCGACAGACCGAGGTAATCGTTGCCGCAGAAATTCACCAGCGAACGCCCGTCGACTTCGCAGCGCGCGCCGTCGCGGTGGGTCACCGCGCGGTGGGTACGACTGCGCGCGGCCGCCACGCGCTGGGCTTGTGCGGCGTGGATCCGGTCGCGCCAAAGGATTCGCTGGCTGCTGCTCATGGCAGGTGGCTCCGCCGCTCAGGCGGCGCAGGTGTGGGCGGGAGGTGCCTCGTGGTCCTCAATACTCGCATGGACGGTGCCCGCGGTCTCCACGATCTGCATCGGCCGCAGGCCCAGGCGGGCGAACAGCGCCAGGTCGCGCTCGGTGTCCGGGTTGCCGGTGGTCAGCAGCTTCTCGCCGTAGAAGATCGAGTTGGCGCCGGCCAGGAAGCACAGCGCCTGCAACTCGTCGCTCATCGATTCTCGACCGGCGGAGAGACGGACCATCGACTTGGGCATCATCAAGCGCGCAACCGCGATGGTGCGCACGAATTCGAACGGATCGAGCTCGGTGGTTCCGGCCAGCGGCGTGCCTTCGACCTGGACCAGCCGGTTGATCGGCACCGAATCCGGGTGCGCCGGCAGATTGGCCAGAGTCTGCAGCAGGCCGGCGCGCTGCTCGCGCGACTCGCCCATGCCGACGATGCCGCCGCAGCAGGTCTTCATGCCGGCGTCGCGCACGTGCTCCAGCGTGTCCAGGCGGTCCTGGAACTCGCGGGTGCGGATGATCTCGTTGTAGAACTCCGGCGCGGTGTCGAGGTTGTGGTTGTAGTAGTCCAGGCCGGCGTCCTTGAGTTTCTGCGCCTGCTCGCCCGAGAGCATGCCCAGGGTGGCGCAGGTCTCCAGGCCCAGCGACTTCACCTCGCGGATCATCGCCGCGACCTTCGGGATATCGCGGTCCTTGGGCGAGCGCCAGGCCGCGCCCATGCAGAAGCGCGAGGCGCCGGCGGCCTTGGCCTGCTTGGCCTTTTCCAGCACCGCCTCGGTGCTCATCAGCTTGGTCGCGTCGACGCCGGTGTGGTAGCGCTGGGCCTGCGGGCAGTAGGCGCAGTCTTCCGGGCAGCCGCCGGTCTTGACCGACAGCAGGGTGCTGACCTGGACCTCGGCCGGGTCGAAGTTCTCGCGATGCACGCCGGCGGCGCGGTGCAGCAGTTCGGGGAACGACAGATCGAACAGCGCACGCACTTCGGCGCGGGACCAATCGTGACGCAGCGGGGTCGATTCGGGGGATGCGTTGGGCACCGGGCTGGCTCCAGCGGGACTGCACTGACGGCGGGCGGAAAGGGACCGGCTGGGGTGGATCGGGCCGGAGCGGGCAGTCTGGGAAGCGGCGGAGGGGCTGTCAACCGTTGCCGAGCCGCCTTGGTTGACAGCGGCCGAGGGCGGAAATGAATGCAATTTGCGCGACGTTATCGGCAAGTTCGTTGCGATCGCGCCCTGTTGGCGGCGCGATCGCGTGCGTTGCGCAGGCACGGGCGGTTGCGAAGGCGCGCGGGACGCGCTCGTGGGGCGGGGACGCGGCGGATTTCGACGCGGTTTCGGGCGGTTGGCCCGAATGGGCAAGGTCGGGGCGGCCGCCGGCACAGGCCGCCCCGGGTGCGCGAAAGTAGTTGCCGGCCCATCCAACGCCTGAGAACGGGAAACTCCTCATCTCCCGTCGGCCGCTTTTCCGACCCGCCGCGCCGTCCCGTGCCTACGGCGACGTCCGGCTCCCGCGCCGACACTGGCCGCATGCCCGCCGCCCTTCCCCTCCCGCCCACCGCCACCGGTTTCTGGCCGCGCCTGGGCTGGGCGCTATGGCCCGCGCGCTGCCTGATCTGCAGCGAACCCGGACTGCCCGGCTGCGACTTGTGCGCGGCGTGTTGGACGCATTGGCCGCGCGCCGGACGAAGTTGCCTGGGATGCGCGATGCCGCTGATCGGCGACCGCCCTCGTTCGGCAAGCGACGAGGACGCGGCGACGGACTCGGCGCTGATCGTCGAAGCGGCGCCCGAGCGCTGCGGCGCCTGCCGCGCCCGCGCCTCGCCGTTGAACGAAGTGCGCGCGGCCAGTCTCTATCGCGCGCCGCTCGACCGCTTGCTGCCGCGCTTCAAATTCCACCGCGATCTCGCCGCCGGGCGCTTGCTGGCGACGACCATGGCCGCGGCGTTCGCGCCGGTGGCCGCGCGCATCGTCGCGGATGCGGGCGGGTGCGGTGAGGGTGTCCTCGGCTGCAGCGACCGCGGCGAATGTGGCGGCCGCGATGACTGCGGTTGCGACGAAGCCTCTCGACAGCTCGAACTCGCCACGCTCCCTCCGAGCGACATCGGCCTACCGGCAATGAACGTCGACCCCGTTCGGCGCGATTGCGCGCGTGTGGCACCTCCTGCGTCTTCACGCGCCACAGCGGTACTGATTCCTGTGCCCTTGCACCACACCCGTCTGCGCCAACGCGGCTACGACCAAGCCTTGGAACTGGCGCGTCCGCTATCGCGCCGCCTCGACCTGCCCTTGCGCGCCAACGGCCTGCATCGCGCCCGCGACACCCCGCCTCAATCGCGCCTCGACGCTACGCAACGCCGGCGCAACCTGCGCGACGCTTTCGCCTGGAACGCGACCGCACCGCCGCCGATGCACGCGATCCTGATCGACGACGTCATGACCACGGGCGCGACGCTGCATGCCGCCGCGCAGGCGCTGCGACGTGCGGGTGCGCAGCGGGTCGATGCTTGGGTTTGCGCGCGGACGCTGTAGTCGGTCCTGCGCTCGTCGGAACCGATGACTGCCGCTCTTTCGCGGTAGCGCGCCAATCCATGCAATACAACGCTGAAGTCTTTGGCCCCCGCTTTCGCGGGGATGACGGCTTGGAGAATCGCCGCGACGTTCGCGTTGTCGTTTTCTCCTGACCGTATAACCAAGTTGAATCGGCGCGCAGACGCGCCGATTCAACGTCGGGCACCTCGCAACGTCGGGCACCTCGCAACGTCGGGCACCTCGCAACGTCGGGCACCTCGCAACGTCGGATCCCTCGCAACGTCGGATCCCTCGCAGCATCGGGACCCTCACAGCGTCGAGTCCCTCACCAGGCCGAAACCCTCACAACGTCGCGTTCCTCGTACGTCGGATTCACCATGACGCTGATTTTCTTGCGACGGCCCAAGCCGCTTGCGGCAACCCGAACCCTTACGGCCACCCGCGAACCCGCCGATCCCGCACCGGCTCAACGCGCATCCACGGCTCGCTCGACCGCAACCGCAAGCGAGCCCGTCGAAGCCGCAGCGCCCTTCGCCGCCGCGACCCGAATCGTCCACGTGCGCGAGTGCCGCAACAGATTCCCCGCCATCGCCGCCTTCACGAATGCCGTCTGATCGACGACGCGCAGTTCCAGGGTGCGCGTGGCCGGCGTCGCGGTGTCCTGGCGGAAGTCGTAGCTGGCCGCGGTCGCGCCGGAGATCGCCACGCCGTCGAGGTACCACTGCATCCCGACCGCGCCGATGCTCGGCTTCAGCACGGTCGCGGAGAAGCGCTTGGTGGTGCCGCGCGCGTAGCTCACCGCGGTCGCCGGCGACGGCGCTTCGGTGCCGGGTTCGATCAGATCGATGCCGGCCGCGGGCGAACCGAAGCCGCCGCGATAGAGCTTGAGCACGTATTCCTGCCGGCACACCGGGCAGAACGAAGTGCCCAGCGCGCGCATCAGGCAGGTGTTGTCGACCGGGCGATACATGCCGCTGCTGAGGTAGCGCGCGCCCTGGAACAAGCCGGTGCCGCTGGTGCCGGCCGGCGTCGGGATCGGCAGGCCGGGGGTGAACCAGCTGCGCCACTTCACCAGGCTGGCATTGGTCTGGTTGGTGACGTTGGCCTCGCACGGCGCGCTGCCGCCGAGGTCGCTGCAGGCCGGGAAGCCCGGATACGGCGAATCGTATTCGTCGGCGAGGCCGTGGAAGCTGTGGCCGAACTCATGGATGGCGATCAGGGACGCGCTGGTGTGCGCCGAGATCGTCGCGTAGGAACCGCCGGCGCCGCCGTAGACCGGGTCGTTCACCGTCACCAGGATCTTGTCCCAATCCGGGAACCCGGCCGCGGCGGCCATCACCTTGGACGAGCGCGTGGTCAGCAGACGATGGATCTGGCTGGTGCAGAACGTCGCGTCCAGCGCGGTGTTGACGAAGATGCCCGCGCGCGGATCGGTGCGCGCCGCGGTGTCGGCGCAGCAGCTGGTGCCGGTGCAGCCGGCCTGATACGGCGGATGGTCGGCGCCGGACTGGCTCGAAGCGACGAAACCGGTCTGCCAGTTCACGAAGTTCTGGTAGTCCTTGTACGGGCTGACGTTGAACAACGCCGTCTTCAGCGCCGCGGCGTGATTGGCGAAAGTCGTCTGCTCGGCGCTGGTGTAGCCGTCGCCGAGCACGAGGATGTCGAGACGGTTGCCCGAATTGGCGGCCTTGGCGGCGCTGGCTTGCGCATCGCCCGACAACGGCGCCGCCAGCGGCATCGCGCCGCGGGCGCTCGCGGCCAACGGCAATTGCGAAGCGCGGATCGCCAGCTCGCGCAGATCGAAGCGCTGTGCCGCCTTGGCCGCGCCGACGCCAGCGCCGGCACCGCCGAACTCGATCGCATCGGCCGTTTCCAGCGGCACCCGCACCACGAACGCGCGGTGCGGATCGCGCACCGGCCGATGCAGTTCGATGCGGCCGTCGCCGTGCTCGGGATCGGCGGCGAATTCGGCGCGCAGGAACTGCGGCACCTGCGCCTCGAACACCTGCGCGCTCTTGGCGCCGTTGCGCGAGACGCGATACTCGACCCGCTCCACTCCGCGTTCGGCCGATCGCTGGCCGCGCGCATCGCGCTGCGGATCGTTCAACTGCACCTGGGTGTAGAACACCGGTTCGGCGCGTCCCTGCGCGTCCATCTCGAACACGACGTAATGCGCGGGCACGGCGGCGTGGACGCAAGTCGCCGCCAGCGACAACGCGGCGGCGCACAGCAACGTGGACAGTCTCATGGCGATTCCCCTGCGAGCGGCGGACGGATGCGCATCGGCGCCGGCCGCGGGAGGAAGCGGCCACGTCGATATCGGATCGAAACGTCGGCGCCGCGGCGGTGCGGCTCGAAAGGTCCGCGCGCGCCCGGCGACATCGGCACGCTACTCCTAGGCCAGCGCGCCGAGCGTCGGCGCGGTCACAGTATCCGGCGGCGGGTTTCAGCCATTTTTGTGATGCGCGATAGCGGAAACGCAACCCGGGATGCGCAAGGCGCGGCGCGGACGAGCGGCCGAACGAGGCCAGTTCTATCGCGGGTTTGCGATTTGTATGGATGCCGCTTCGGCCAGGAGCCAGATTCATCTGTCGCCGCAGTCGCGACGCCGCGATACGAGCCGTAGCGGCCCGGCGTTCTCCGACATCTGTGCGGAGGCCGCTGCGATGGAGCGGCCTTTCCGCCCGTCGCCGCAGTCGGCGCCGCGCAATCCACGCAACGCTCGCGCAGCCTCCGCCGCATATCGACATCGCCCAGCCCGACCCGCGACGACACCGCCCTCATCCCTGAGAAAAGACCTTCAGGCCCGACGCCTTCAATCGGCCGCGACGCGGCTTCGACCCGCTCGGAGCCGAAAGCGTCGGGACTGAAGTTCCTCTCCCCTCGCGCGGGCGCACCTCTCGCGCGTCGCGGGCTCGCGCGTCCTGCGCGAAGCCCGCCCCCTTGGCCCCCACCCGATGGCGGCATCCCTGCCGCCACGCGCGCCGTCCTGGCGCATCCCCGATCCCGATCGCCCGCCGTCCCTGGCGGTGCTCCCTGCGCCGCGCCTCCTGGCGCGCCTGATCGAATCGGGCGGGTTCGTTCGGCCGACGTTCCCTGCCGTGCTCGGGGCCCGGCATCGCAAGTTCTCCACCGACGAGGATGCTTGCCGCTTGCGATGCGCGTCCCTGGCCCCTTATCCGCCCCTCCTTGGGCGTCGCTGACGGGTTGGAATCCGTTCCTTGCCGCGTGCCGCTATTGTCGCCGTTGCGGTTCTCTCACATTGAGAATCCGCACCGATCGACGCGGCCCGAATGCCTCGGCGGGAACGCGGACGTGGAGCGTCGCGGCCTCCTTGTCCGCTCTCGCCGCGCGACCTGCGCGGCGTCTCCACGGCGCACAGAATCGCGCGCCGCGGCCGGCCGCGTCAGTCGGCCGTCGGCGCGCGTCGGGGTAGGATTTTTCCGCTTGCGCTCAGCGCTGCGATGCGCTTACGGCATCACCGGCGGGTGGTAGGTCAGGGTCAGACCGAGCAGCCACAGCAGGCCGAGCACCAGCGGCACGTGCACCAGCAGCTGCAGGAAAGTGAAGCCGACGATGTCGCGCGCCTTCAGGCCCAGCACGCCCAACAGCGGCAGCATCCAGAACGGGTTGATCAGGTTCGGCAGCGCTTCGGCCGCGTTGTAGACCTGAACCGCCCAGCCCAGGTGCACCTGCAGATCGTTGGCGGCCTGCATCACGTACGGCGCTTCGATGATCCACTTGCCGCCGCCGGAGGGCACGAAGAAACCGAGCACCGCCGAGTACACGCCCATGACCAAGGTGAAAGTCTCGGTGCTGGCGATGCGCACGAACACGCTGGAAAGGTGATGCGCCAAGGTCTCGCCGTCGGCGCCCTTGGCCGCGGTCAGCAGGCTGGCGATGCCGCCGTAGAGCGGAAACTGGATCAACACGCCGCCGGTGCTCGGCACCGCGCGCGCGACCGCGTTGAGGAAGCTGCGCGGGCGCCAGTGCAGCAGCAGGCCGGCGGTGAGAAACAGGAAATTGTAGGTGTTGAGGTTGGCGATCGCGGTCACCAGCGGTTTCTGCGCGAATTCGTAGATCAGCCAGCCCACGCTCATCGACGCGAGCAGCACGGTGATCAGCGGGCTGTATTCGAGCCACTCGCCGGGGCGCGTGCGCGGCGGCAACGCGGCGGCGTGTTTTTCGTCGGCGGCGAGACGGTCGGCGCCGTCGAACTCGCGCGCGCGCCGCACCGAGGCGCCGCGCGGCGCGGTGACGAAGCACACCAGCAGCGACACCGCGATCAACGCGGCGGTCAGCGCGATCGACTGCCACAGGAAGATGGTTTCGCTGAAGGGAATCACGCCGGTGATCGCCAGCAACGCGGGCGGCATGCTCGCCGGATTGGCCTGCAATTGCGCGGCCGAGGAGCTCAGGCCCATCGCCCACACCGCGCCGAGGCCGAGATAGGCCGCGGCGCCGGCGGCGCGGTAGTCCATGTCCAAGTCGTCGCGCCGCGCCAGCGCGCGCACCAGCAAGCCGCCGAACACCAGCGAGAAGCCCCAGCTCAGCAGCGAGGTCAGCATGCTGACCAGGGCGACGTAGCAGATCGCGCCGCGGCCGGTGCGCGGGAAGCGCGCCAGCGCGTCGATCAGCCGCGCCACGGCCGGCGCGGTGGCGACGACGTAGCCGCCGATGACCACGAAGGCCATTTGCATGGTGAACGGGATCAGGCTCCAGTAGCCGTCGCCGAACGCCGCCGCGGTGGCGGTGGGCGTGGCGCCGAAGGCCAATGCGGCGAAGGCGACGACGACCACGCCGAGCGCAGCGAACACGTAGGCGTCGGGGAACCAGCGTTCGGCCCAGGCGGCGCTGCGCAGGGCGAAACGGGCGAGCGGGCCGTCGGCGGCGGGAGCGGCTGGGGTCATGGCGTGAGTAGTCCTGCGGAGGCTTGGGGATTGTCCGAGCCGGGGGTGCGCGGGCCACTTGGACTTTAGTCGCAAAGGCGTGTGGCGGTCTTCCGGGGAGGCTCTTGTAGGAGCGGCGTGAGCCGCGACCGCGGCACTGCGTTTGCGCCGCAGACGGGAGGTCGCGGGTCGCGGCTTACGCCGCTCCTACAGGGAGTTTTCGGCGAATTCGTTGGGGTGGAGATTCGCGTGTCGCTGGCGCGATCTTCGTTCCGGGGCTGTTCGCGACATCGCGCAGGCGCCGCAAGTGTGGTGGCGCGGTCGCGGCTTGCGCCGCTCCTACAGGTGGCTGTCGGCGGATTCGTCGGTGTTGGGCGCCGTGGGGCGCGGGTTTCGGGCGGCAGGGGCGCTCCGACGTCGTGCAGGCGTCGCAAGCGCGGTGACGCGGTCGCGACTTGCGTCGCTCCTACAGGTAGCTGTCGGCGGATTCGTCGGAGTTGGGCGCCGTGGGGCGCGGGCTTCGGGCGGCAGGGGCGCTCCGACGTCGTGCGGGCGTCGCGAGCGCGGTGGCGCGGTCGCGGCTTACGCCGCTCCTACGGGTAGGCCAGAGGTTCGCGTCAGTCCTTGGCGCCGATGTTCACGCGCGGCGCCTTGCCGGAGCCGATCACCGCTTCGGCCCGCAGTTCGAAGGTCGCGTCCTTGGAGTACAGGCCGCTCACGGCCACCGCCGTCCACGCGGGGTAGTGATCCTTGAAGAATTCGCGATGCACTTTCAGCACCGGTTCGATCCGCCGACGGAATTCGGCCTGGTCGCGGGCGACGTGGAAGCTCTGCAGCTCGATCACGTCGTCCAGGTCGGCGCCGGCGCTGCGCAGATGCGCGCGCAGTTCGACGAACAGCGCGCGCGCCTTGGCTTCGTCGTCGGCGCCGTCGAGGGCGGGGATGCCGGAGACGATGACGCGGTCGCCGATGCGCACCACCGGCGAGTAATGCAGGTCGCGGTAGGAGCTTTCCCAGCCCGGCGGGGCGAAATGCTCGCGGGTCGGCGCCTCGCCGGGCGCGGCGATCGCGCCGCAGCAGGCGAGCGATAAGGACAACGACAGCAACGGTTTCAGCATGGCGGCGCTCCGCGCGGCGGGATCGACCGCCATTTGCGCATCGCGGCCGCGGCGGCGTCATTGCCCTGGATCACGATTGCGTTGTGCAGAGTTCGCGAGCTCGCGAATGCCGGCGAAAGTTCGCCTAGCGCGGCGCGAATGCCGCGACCGCGCACACACATACGCGGCTCCGCCACCGACTCGCGCCGCCGCGACGACCGCGCGCGGGAAACCTCAGTAGTCGCCGGGATCGGCGCTGTAGCGCACCGGCACCACGATCGTCGCGCTGCCGCCGGCGACCAGATCCACCGTCAACGACACGCTGTTGCCGCCCGCCGCGCCGCCGCTGGCGGCGCCGCAGGCCGAACCCGCGCTCGCGGTGCAGCGCCACGGCGCCGACAAGGTCGCGCCGGCCGGCAAGGTGTCGCTGACCTGCGCGCCGATGGCCGCGTCGCCACCGTCGTTGTTCACCGTGAGGGTGTACTCGCGGTCCACGCCCGGGGTGTAAGTGGTTTGGTTGTCGGTCTTGCTGATGCGCAGGCCGGTCAATGCGGCGCGATTGGTGATGGTGCAAGTCAAGTCGTTGCCCGCGTTCGGCGTCAACGTCCAATCGACCGGGCCGGTCCCGCTCGGCCCGGCCGGCGCCGGTACCGCGCCGGTGCTGCCGGCGTTGGCGACGCAGGCGATGCTCTTCTGGTAACGCGCGAACGGCGTCGAACCGGCGCTGAGCGCATCGCGCAAGGCGTAGCCGGTGCCCGACGCCAGCAGCAGCGCACCGGTGCTGGCGCTGGTGCCCGCGCCGCTGGTGGCGGCGCTGCCGAGAACGTTCGCGCCCTGCAGCAGGCTCACGGCGAACTGATCGGCCGCGGCCGCGCGCGCGGCGACATCCTTGTTCAAGGTGATGCGCGCGTCGGCCAGCGTCAGCACGTGGTCCTCGACTTCGCCGTCGTTGGCCGAACCGGTCGGCGTGGCGATCTGCGCGGCGTTGCTGGCGATGCGCAGACGCATATAGCTGCGCCCGGTCTGCACGCCGGCCGGCACGGTCCAGTTGAGCGCGACCGTGGTGGTGCCGCTGCAGGTCGGGCTGTTGCTCGATACCTCGCCCGGATCGTTGAAATCGCCGTCGCGGTTGAAGTCGATCCAGCCGCGCACCGTGCCCGGCCCGGTGCAAGCGATCGCCGGCGAGGTGTAGGTGCGGCCGGGCAACGCGGCGATCGTGCCCAAAGGCGTGGCGAACGCGTCTTCGTCGTCGCTATCGAGCACGTCGTCGCCGTCGGCGTTGGGCGAGTACTGCGCGACCGATTCGGAATCCAGCAACGTGCCCAGGCGCGTGCTCGGCGGCACCAGATTGGCCAAGGCGAAGGAACTGGCGTGGATGTCGGTGGTCGCGCCCGGCGTCAACGTGCCGCCGCTCCAGGTGAACTGGGCCAGATGCACGGCATCGCCGTAACTGGCCGGCGCGTCGCCGTGATCGGTGGTGTCGACCACGACCACGCCCAAGGCCACCGCCGAACCGCCGCCGCCGCGGAACTGCACGCTGGCGCTGGTCGCGTTCTCCATGAAACCCACGCCCATCGGACCGGACGAGCAGAACGGCGCCGCGCCGAAGCGCAAGGTGCGGGTCGCACCGGTTTCGGTCAGCAACGCCGGGGTGCCGTTCGCGCAATCGGAGGAACGGAAGCGGTCGATGACCCGCCACACGGTCGGCTGGCCGGCGTTGTTGGCGGCGATCATGGCTTGCAGATATTCCGCGCCCGAGGATTGCTCGGCATCGGCCACCACCAGGCCTTCGAGTTGATACGCCGGCGGATTGGGCTGACCCGGCGGGCCGAGCGTGGCCGAGCAGCTGAAATCGAAATTGACCGTGGTGCCGTTGGCGTTGTTGCGCAGGCCGATGTCCATCGTATTGGCGGTGCCGGTGCCGCCGATGTTGTACAGATCGTCCAGGCCGTCGCCGGTCCAGTCGCCCGGCCGGTAGATGCGCAGCGACGGCGCGGCGCCGCCGCTGATGTTGCTCAGCGAGCAAGTCACGCGCAGCTCTTGTCCCGACAGCGGAATCACGTTGGTCACGCTGGTGCCGGCCTGCGGGATCGTGTTGGGCGCGGTGCCCCAATCGAACCAATAGATGTTCTGCTTGAAGCGGCCCGCGCCGCCGGTGGCGAACTGCGCTTGCGCGGCCAGCGGCAGCATCAGCGCGGCCAGACCGGCGACGGCGACAGCGGGATTCGCGAACAGGCTCGCGAACGCGCTCGCGAGCGAAGCGCGCCGGCGGCGCGCGGAACGGGACGAGGTCATGCGGGACTTCCAAACGGCGACGGGCAACGCCGGGCGGCCGGGCCGCGCGCGCGGAAGAACGCGTTACGCTGATCCCCCGCTTCGGCGTGGCCTCAGTTTGCCTATCGGCGCGTCAACGCCATTTGAAATGCGTCTTCATCGCTTGAAATGCGCTGAACCGCTTAACTGAACATCGTTCAGCTTGCCGCGTGCGCGCCGCGCACGACGTAGTCCACGGCCAGACCGGCGAAGATCGTCAGCCCCACCCAATGGTTGTGCAGGAACGCGCGGAAACACCGCTCGCGCTCGCGGCCGCGCGCGATGACGAATTCGTACGCCACCAACGCGATCGCCGCGATCAGGCCGGCGTAGTACCACACCCCCAAATCCGCGCGCTGCCCGGCCAAAGCCAAGGCCGCGAACATCAACGCGTAAAGCACGCCGATGGCGATCAGATCCAAATCGCCGAACAAGATCGCGGTGGATTTGGACCCCATCCTCAGATCGTCTTCGCGATCGACCATCGCGTACCACGTGTCGTACGCGGTCGACCACAAGATATTGGCCACGTACAACAACCACGCCACCGCCGGAACCTCGCCGCGCACCGCCGCGAACGCCATCGGAATGCCCCAGCCGAACGCCATGCCCAGATACACCTGCGGCAAATGGGTGTAGCGCTTGAGGTAGGGATAACTCGCCGCCAGCACCACGCCGACCACGCTCATCAATATCGTCAACCGGTTCATCGTCGCCACCAGCGCGAACGCGACCAGCATCAACGCCGCGAACACCGCCAAGGCCTCGCGCCCGCGCAACTCGCCGGTCGCGAGCGGACGGTGCTTGGTGCGCTCCACATGCGGATCCAGCCAGCGGTCGGCGTAATCGTTGATCACGCAGCCCGCCGCGCGGGTCAGCCAGACCCCGGCCGAGAACACGAACAAGGTCCACAGCGGCGGCACCCCGCCGGCCGCGATCCACAGCCCCCACCACGTCGGCCATAACAGCAGCAGCCACCCGATCGGGCGGTCGCCGCGGGTCAGCTTCCAGTACAGCGACAGACGCCGCCGCCAATCGGGCGCGGGCAGGTGGGATTGAGCGTGGTCCATAGCGGTATAGGGTAACGCGTCGGCACTGGGGCGCCCGCGCGTGAGCGGCGGGTGGAGCGTGCCGGAATTGCCGGAAGGGGCTCGCCCCTGATCGGATTGATTGGGAGGGCCAGACTGGACGGGCCGGACGCGGGACTTGCCGGATCGGCCCGGTCGGCGGGTGCGCGGGCCGGATAGCGCGCCTGTTCTGGCCGCTTGGCTCGGTACGGACGGCCCTCGGCCCCCGCCGCCGGCCGGATTCACCCAAACCGCCGGATTCCGTTATGATGCACGGCCGCACGCCGCCCACCGGCCGTGCGCGATCTCTAAGCGCCTGTAGCTCAGCCGGATAGAGTAGCGGCTTCCGAAGCCGTTGGTCGGGGGTTCGAATCCCTCCAGGCGCGCCAAACACCCCTGTTCGAACCTCTCTATTCCGAGAGCAGCGGCCGCCGAAAACGCCTTGTTTTCGGCGGTTTTCGCGTTTTGGCGTTGGACCAAGGCCGGCGCGGTTTCGACCGAAATGGGGCAGATCAACCCAACTTTTCTCTCTCTTTTCTCAGGTCGTTGGTTTTTTAGTCCAACGACCAACTCGCGCGCCCCTTTGTTTTCAATAACTTAGCGTTGGTCAAAAAAGACCGGTTTGATGCCAAAGGTGGGGCCCAAAAAAACGTTCTAACGTGTGCGGAACTCACGAATTGGGCCAAGAGTAGGAATTAGTATCCTTCCCTCCTTCCGCTGACTCTGCGCAAGACATGCTGACTCTGATCGAGAAGCTGGCCGTGGCCGAACTGGGAAAGCTTCTGTACGACTTCCTGCCGGCATCAGGGAACAGGGCCACGTCATTTCCGATTGCCGCCGCACAAGCGGGCATTCCTGAAAGCTGGCCAATGGGCTTCAGCAAAGGGCCTGGCATCGAACGGATGCTGGAATGGACTCTCGTCAATAGACGAGACCGCATTGCTCCCCTTCTAGAGGCGATCGTGGGTCAGTCGATGTCGTATCGCGGCAAAGGCAGTAATCCTCTGACGCGCGAGGAAGTCAGCCAAGTCGTTCTGCTAACAGCCAAACTAGGCGTTCAACTGGTTGAACTCAGCGACCCTGCATTTCTTGATGGATTGGCTCGCCAAGCAAACCCGTCAGCGCCGGCGTCCCCTAAAGCTGAGTCCGTATCCGTTGCTGTTTTACAGCAGCTCGAACGTCAGCATATCGATTTAGCCTCGCTAGCACCTCATCCTCGCGGGTACGCCTTCGAGAAGTTCCTCTCGGAGCTCTTCTCTGTTTATGAGTTGGCACCGCGGGCTAGCTTTCGCATCGTTGGGGAGCAGATCGACGGCAGCTTCAGACTCGACCATGAGACATACCTGCTTGAGGCCAAATGGGTAAACGCACCCGTCGGCGCACAAGATCTCTATGCTTTCACTGGCAAGGTTCAGAACAAGGCCACGTGGGCACGTGGAGTGTTCATTAGCAACTCTGGCTTCTCGAGCGAGGGGCTTATCGCGTACGGAAAGCGCAATCCCGTTGTCTGTATCGACGGTTTCGACCTGAACGAGATGCTTCGCCGCCGCCTACCCTTCGACGACGTACTTCGAGCCAAAGTACGCCGCGCAGCAGAGACAGGCGATCCGATGGTCCACGTGCGCAATCTATTCCCCTGAGGTGAGCGCGGAGGACTACGCCGTCCCGAGCCCACCGATTTCGGTTCAAACGCACCACAAAGGGGATAGACGACGATCTTCGTATCGCCGCCGCCACTCGCGGGACAAATGCTGGAATCACTTACCCAGTTCGGACCAAGCGCTTTACGATCCCTAGTCTTCCAGCCAGTCGGCATACGGCTTCAGATCCTCGATGTATGGAAACAGGTCGCCAACCTCGCACCTGATCTTTGTATCACCTGGAGCGATCCAAACGGAACGCGCCACCGTCCCCGGCAGGCGGAATCAGCCCGCAGTCCATCGCCAGCCGCGCCAGCGCGATATCGGTCTGCACGCCCAACTTGAACATCACCTTCGCCCGCACGGTACGGATAGTGGACTCCGTCAGGTCCAACTCCAGCGCAATATCGGCGTTGCGTTTTCCCTGCACCATGAGCAGCGCGACCTCCAACTGGCGCGGGCTGAGCTGGTCGAACGGCGTAGTCTCGAACAGCACCCGCGCGCCGAGCGCGTCGTCCAGATAGCGCCGGCCGGCGGCGACCTCGCGCACCGCGCGCACGACCGCGCTGCCGTCGCGGGCCTTCGATACGTAGCCCATTGCGCCGGCCGCCAACAGACGGCGCGGCACCGGGCCGCCCTCGACCACCGAGACGATCAGCACCTTCAGATCCGGGTGCTCGACCAGCAATCGGCGGGTGACTTCCAGACCGTCCATGTCCGGCAAGTGGAAGTCGCATAGCACCACATCCACGCGGCGGCGTGCGATAGCGGCGAACGCCTCCTTGCCGTTACCGGCTTCGCCCACAACGCGGAAATCCTTCTGCGTCTCCAGTACCCAATTCATCCCGATGCGCACTAGCGGATGATCGTCGATCACAAACAAGCGAATCATTTCCGTCCTCGGCATAGCGTTCCGGGGACGGACTTAACCAACACACTTGCGGCGTCATCAACTCAATCATTTCACTTTTGCTTTTCGCCGAGTCGAATCTCGGCGTAACGCAAAAGATGGATAGACGAACGCCGAAACAAGCGCGGCAAACGCGCAAACAAAATCAGAACTTTCCTACGGCGCCGCAGCCCTCGCTTTTGTTAGCGTTTTCCGTCTCCCTGATCGCTGGAGCATGCGGTGGACGATGCTGACAGTTCGTCGATCATCTACTTCGATGTTGTTCACCTGAATTCAAAGCACTGGCATGTGCACGTAGACGGCATACGCCAGCCTGTTCCGTTCACGAGTCGCGATAGCGCCGCAGTGGCGGCACGCGCGCAAGCTCGACATTTCAACTTGCACAGCGGCTTGCCTACACGAGTGCGTGTCGCCGATGTGCTGGGCGACCTCAAATGTAAGAACTGTTACAAAGAGCTCGACAACACGCTGAACGACCTGCCTTTCGAAGCCCGACGAGCGGTCTCATACCCCGAGATTCTTGCCAGCGACACTCGGCTGGAGAATGATGCAGCCAACCGCCACATGGACCCCGTGGCCTTGTCCGGCACTGACATGGAAACGTCCTACTTCGCCCCTCAGTCTTTTCCTCTCGACCGGCCGCCCCTCTGGCGTCGTGTCGCCGCGAGTTTGCTAGGCGCCTCCCAACGATGCAGGCCGCTCCCCCCTGCGTCGCGCATCACCACGTCAAAAGGAGTTGCATCGTGAAAGCTTCTCGTAAGCGCTTCAAAGATCAGACCGCCTCCCCCAATTCCTCCGGAACCTGACCATGTTCATAAGGACGTGCAGACAAAGACCTAGAAGCGTCACCCCAGGCATGCATCGAACAAGCACCCTACTGGCGTGCCTGCTCGGCCTGTCCACGGTGTTGACCGGCGGACCAGCCAGCGCGCAGGAAACTCAGACCACGTGGACCGTCAGTTCCATGGCCGGGCCCCAGCCTGGAAGCTATGTGACGCAGGACGAGGCTGCGGCTGCCATTAAGTCACTGCCCAGCCCGTTCCCGCCGGATGCGCAAATTCCCAACCCGCATCCCTTCATCGACACGATTAAAGAGGCGCAAGTCGCGCCCGACGGCAAGCTGTCGATTGTGTATTGGATGGGGCTGAAGCCGTCACTAGACCCTGACTGGAAGTACACCGCGGCCGAAGCAGAGAGCCCGCTCGCCACCGAAGCGCAACTGGTCGCCACCATCCAAGCCAGTTTCAACGCGCAGTACAGCGCCTGCACTACCAATGCCAAGGTCACGTTCTTGGGGCCCTGGTATACCCAACAGCCGTCGCACGCAGGAAAGATCGAGCTACGCCCGTACAAGGTCGAGTATTTCGATGGATTGAATACCGAGGGATCGCCTTGTGAGCCTGCGGCTTACGAAAATGAAGCCATGCGATCGCGGCACCAGCAGTGCCCGAACATGTTCATGCAGTGGACCATCGAGCGCCAAGCGTGCGCGAGCGACCTCACCGCGAGCATCAGCCCTGGAAAGATCCAGGAATGTGGCGCTGATGCCA
The DNA here is from genome assembly GCF_018847975.1 of Lysobacter sp. K5869. Taxonomy (NCBI): domain Bacteria; kingdom Pseudomonadati; phylum Pseudomonadota; class Gammaproteobacteria; order Lysobacterales; family Lysobacteraceae; genus Lysobacter; species Lysobacter sp. K5869. The sequence continues at coordinate 810,448 of NZ_CP072597.1, forward strand.
CCGCCGATGCCGAGCAAGGCAACCCTTGCAACGTCAAGACCGGCGCCAAGATTGAGCACCAAACCGATATCGACCTGGGTTGGATCGCTCTCGTCCGAAGCTATCACTCAAGCGTGACCACGCAAGCCGGCGGATTCGGCCCGGGTTGGACCCATTCGCTTGATCGGCGATTGGTCGTTTCGGGCAACACGCTGAGCCTCAGCGGCGGCAACGGCTATCAGGTCCGATTTACCAAGGTCGGCGACGCGTACCTAGCCGCCGATAGCAGCGGCGATCGTATCGTCGCCTCGGGTGGTCAGTGGTGGCTCTATCGGGGCGGCGATGTGCTCGTGTTCAACGGCAAAGGCCAGTGGATCGAGCAGCGCAACGAAGACGGCACCGGCTTGACCTTCAGCTACACGCCTCTCGGTCAGCTGGATACCGTCACGCATACCACGGGCCGGTCGCTCCGCTTCGTCTATGCCAGTCAAGCCGCGGATGCGGCGATCAGTTCGGTAACGGCCAATGGGGCGACCCTCGCCAGCTACACCTATACGCCGGGCCGACAGGTCGAAACGGTGAGCTTTCCCGGAGGTACGCAACGCAAGTACCACTATGAGGACAGCCGTTTCCCGCGCTTTCTGACCGGGGTGACGCATGAGGACAGCCAGCGTTACAGCACCTTCGCGTACGACGCCAAGGCGCGGGTGATCTCCAGCCAGCACGCGGGCGGCGCCGACGGCATTACCTTGGAGTACCGCCCGCAGGGCGGCACCATCGTGACCGATTCGCTCGGGCAGAAAACGACCTATGGCCTGACCAGCGACGCAGGCGCACTGCCCCGTCGTCTCAGCGACATCGTGGATGAGCGCGGCGCGGTCAGCAGCACGTACCAGACCGAGGCCAGCGACTTGCGCGGTCGTCCGGCTAGCGTGACCAACCGCAAGGGCATCAAGACCGAGTACGCCTACGCCGAGGCCAACGACTCGGTGACCGGAGCGCTCGCTCGCACCGTGACGACGACCGAGGCTGTGGGCCAACCTGAGCAGCGAATCAGCACCTCGACGACCGATGTAGCGAGCAATCGCCTGATCCGGTCGGCTGTCGGCAATCAGGAAACCCGCACCACCCGCAATGCACGCCTGCAACCGGTCACCGTGACTGTGCGTGATACCGTCACCAATGAGGTTCGCACCACCACGTATGCCTACTGCGAGGCCGCCGATGTGGCCGCTGCCAGCAGCACCTGCCCGATCTTGGGCCTGTTGAAGTCGGTCGATGGCCCGCGCACGGACGTGAGCGATCTGACCCGGTTCGAGTACTACAGCAGCGACGACAGCGCCTGTGCGACCACGCCGTCGCTTTGCACCTATCGCAAGGGCGACCTGCGCAAGACCATCGACGCGCTCGGCCGCACCACGGAAGTTCTCGGGTACGACCCGCAGGGCCGGCCGGTGTCCGTCCTCGACGCCAATGGCGTGACGACCGATTACGAATACCAGTCGCGCGGTTGGCTGACCGCAACGAAGGTGCGCGGCGCAGACAACGCCATCGAAACCGACGACCGCATCACCCGCGTCGAGCACTGGCCGACCGGCCTAGTCAAAAAGGTCACCCTTCCTGGCAACGTCGCGACCAGCTACACCTACGACCTCGCGCAGCGCCTGACCGACATCACCGATAGCGCGGGCAACACGATCCACTACACGCCCGACCTGGCCGGCAACATCAAGCAGGAGGACATTAAGACTGCCAGCGGCGCCCTCAAGAAGACGCTGTCGCGTGTGTTCAACGCCCTGAGCCAGTTGCAGACCCTGAAGGACGCGTCGCAGAACGCCACGGGGTTCACCTATGACAAGAACGGCAATCCCGAGCAGACGACGGATGCACTGGGCCGGCAAACCCTTCAGTCCTACGATCCGCTCAATCGCCTGAGCCGCACCCTGCAGGATGTGGGCGGCTTGGCGGCGGAAACGAAGCTGGAGTACACCGCGCTCGACCAGATCGCGAAGGTCACCGATCCGAATGGCCTGAACACCACGTACGCGTACAACGGTTTCGGCGACCGCACCAAGCTGACCAGCCCCGACACCGGGATCACCGACTACACGTACAACGCCGCAGGCTTGGTGGCCACCAAGAAGGATGCCAACGACGTCGTCGCGCACCGCTACACCTACGATGCGCTCGGCCGCCCGAAGGCTATCTTCTACACCGCGGCTGGCCCGGCCGACGTCGAGTACGACTACGACACCGTCAACGCCGAATGCACGGCTGGCCAGACCTTTGCGCTGGGTCGCCTGACCGCGAGCCGAACCGAAGGCAATGAGCTGAAGTACTGCTACGACCGCTTCGGCCAAGTCGTGCGCAAAGTGCAGATCGTCGCGGGCAAGAGCTTCACCCTGAAGTACGCCTACACCATCGCCGGCCACCTATACACGGTGACCTATCCCGATAGCACCACGGTCGATTACGTCCGCGATGCGCAGGCGCGGATCAAGGAGATCGGTGTTCGCCCCTACGGTGGCACCCGCACGGTGCTGTTGAACAACGCGACCTACGAGCCGTTCGGCCCGGTGACCGGCTGGACTTACGGCAATGGCCGCGCGCTCAACCGCACTTACGATCAGGACTACCGTCCGAAAACCATCCTGGACAGCGCCAGCGGTGGCTTGTCGCTGAGCTACGGCTACAACACGGTCGGCGAACTGACCGAACTCAAGGACGGTTTACAAAGCGCGGTCCAGGCCAAGTACGACTACGACACGCTCGGCCGGCTGACCTTCACTCGGGACGGTCTATCCAACCCGCTGGAGACCTACACCTACGACAAGACAGGCAACCGCAAGAGCCTGACTGACGGCGGCGGCTTGAAGGCCTACGGTTACAATAGTGCCGGAACGCATCGCCTCACCGACGTAGCTGGCGTCGCCCGTGGTTACGATACGGTTGGCAGCACCATCAGCATCGGCGGGACTGCCAAGGAGTTCGTCTACAACGCCAACGACCGGCTGAGTCAGTTCAAGCAGAGCGGGGTCATCAAGGCCAACTACCGCTACAACGCCTTCGGCGAGCGGGTCGCGACTACCGGCGCCACGACCAGCACGATCGACACGTACACGCTGTACGACGAAGACGGTAACTGGATTGGCGATTACGACAGCACGGGGGCCGCTAAGCAGCAGGCGGTGTGGTTCGGCGACGCACCAGTCGGGTTAGTCGTGGGCAGCGGCGGCACGCAGAAGTTGCACTATGTGCAGCCGGACCACCTGGGCACGCCACGTGCGGTGATCGATCCGACCCGCAATGTCGCTGTCTGGACTTGGGATGCCAAGAGCGAGGCGTTCGGTAACAGCCCGCCGAACCAAGACCCCGATCTGGACGGCACCGCGCTCGTGTTCAACATGCGGTTCCCGGGGCAGCGACTCGATGCAGCCAGCGGACTGATCTACAACTACCTCCGTGACTATGATCCTGCTATTGGGCGCTATGTTCAAAGCGATCCGGTTGGCCTGGATGGCGGTATTTCGACCTATGCATACGTAAGCAATAATCCCGCTCAAGACATCGACCCATCAGGCCTTCAAGGAACGTTGGCACGAAACTGGGGCTTCAATCAGGCTGCGCGGGCAGCCGCTGGCGGGAAGAAGGATTGCCCGGCTGGCCCGGTGCCACCTCCGCTGACAATGGGTTGGGCGCTCCATCAAGGTGTAACTAGTGCCGTTAGGGCTTACAACCAGCGAGAAGATCAACGCGTTTACGTAACCTACGTTCTACAAAAGGGTAACGTATGGTACTTCGGGCGCACGAGCGGATTCGGCACTCCGGATCAAATTGCACGAGCGCGATATCGCTATCATGAGCGTCGCCTGATGGGCTATCAATTCGTGACCTTCGACCAGGCAGCTTCTGGCGTCACCGGATATGCGGCGATCCGTGGGCGAGAGCAGCAACTGATCGACTCGTGGGGTGGCGTGGGCGCACCACAAGTCGGTAACGACATTCGAGCTGTGCGCAAAGACAATCCGTCGGGTCGCGTTTATCATGAGGCGGCCAATTACAGGTTCGGAAACATCGCTCCATACACTGGAAAATGACAATGCGCAAAAGCCTGTATGAGGAAATCGCCGATTGGTGTCTGACCCTGCTGGATATGGCCAGCAAGGATGAAGACTCGAAAATTTTGGCGATGTTGCGCGACAACGTTGTTAAAAATAGCGGAAAGAAGTCAATCGTCGAGATTGCTACAGAGCTTTCAATCGCGTTCGAAGGTGAGCCTAAAAACCGGCTTAAGCTTATCGATGAAACTTTGCTGAAAAAGCACGGGATGACACGCGAGTACTTCTTGCTAAAGCAGAACAAGAAGGTTCGGAAGATTCTGCAGCAGGGCGCAATAAGGAACGACAAGGAGTACGAAATTGTTCGTAGCTCTTTGCTTGACATGGAGCCACCGCCCCTACTCAAGGAGGCATTGTTCGAACTCATTGCACAATATGAAAACGCACAAGGCGCAGCCAAAATCTAATCGACCGACGCAACGAATTAATGTTAACGGCGTTGGACGGAGACCTTGAGAGCGGCCTTTGCAACAAACCTTGAATTGAAGGGCCCCGGCAACGGGGCCTTTCTTTTTGCGCTCGCTACAACGCCGATTGCCGACGCGCCCGCAACTGACTGGCTACCGAGCGCCCCTTTTGCATCGCCGAGCGCACCGACCACTTGGCTAGTGCTGATGCCCATACGTCCCAACCTCGCCAGTCCATCCTGTAGGCCAATGGCGAAGTCGGCCAAATCGTTCGACTCGGCTACCGGCTCGGCCTGGACGTACGCGCTTCGTCCGCCCGGTGCGACCGGGACCTCGACGGGGCCGAACGACTCGACCTCCTGCTCCCAGGTATCCTCGGCCAGCGCGCGGCCGAGCAGCCCCGCCTTTTTTCATTGATCCGTGCAGTAGGTAATGCTGCCCAGCGTGAGCCATGCAACCTGGGCACTGGGCGGCAGCCCCACGAATACTTCTCCATTTGCTCGCACATCGATTCGGGTCGGCGCTCCTGCATCGCTCAGCGTCGTCATGATCAACTGCGCGGATGGACGAAACGCTGCGGGCAGGACGAACACCACCGTTCCGCCGGCCCCGCCCTTGACCACGCCCCGCAATTGCACACGGTTCCCATCCTTTCGGTAGCCTGCCGGAGCAAACACATCTCCGAAGTTCGTCCACGGCGCGTTGAGCGACGGCGCTACCCACGCGCCCTTGCGCGTATCGGCCAGCGCCGCGGCGGTACTTCGCCGGGTCTGCCCCCCTTGCACCACCGGCACGATTTCATCGCCGGTCAGCGCGCTCGCCGCCGGCAGCTGGGACAGTTTCAGGTTCGCCATATCATTCCATCAGCAGGTAGTCGCCGGCTTCGGTGACCAGCTCGTCGCTGACCTCCGACCGCAGCAGGCCGTTCTTGAAGTCGAAGGTGTGCGTGGCCTTCTGCCAGCTCGCCAGACCGTCGCGCGTCGAGCCAATCTCGGCTCGTAGGCGGTAGACGCCCTTGAGCGTGGCGGCGTAGCTGGTGCCGGTGATCGGCGCCGGGCTGTCGAGGACCGTGCCGGCAATGGCGTCCAGCAATCGCAGCACGTAGGCGGTGCCCGCCTCCGGGCCGATCGATCCCTGCCCGTGGTCGACCAGTTGATCGCTCTGCAGGCGCCGGTCGCGGTGCGCCCAACTCACCACCAGGTCGCCGTCCACGGCAGCCGGATAGCGAGCGCCGGCCAGTTTCAGATCACCCGGCGGGTACGGCCGCGCTTGGCGCTGCGCCAGCCTGACGCTGTCCACCGGCGCCAGCGCCGGGTCCAGCTGCGCGCTGGACGTGCGGGTTAGCAGCTTGGCCTCGACGGTTTCGCCGACGGCGTAGTCCGTGGGGTCCGCCGCCGCAAAGTCGTCGTAAAACCAAATCCGGGCGCCCTCGGCATGCGGCACAGGCACGGTGTCCGCGCAACCGCGCGCCAGCGTCGCGGTCTGCGTCTGCGGATCGATCGCCACCACGCGGACCAGCTCGTCCTCGATCCAGGCCGCGGTCCCAACCACCACCTGATCCAGCGCGCGCCCGGTCGTCAGTTGGGCGGCCGTCGTCGTTGCCGACAGCGCGCCGGCCAGGACCGCGGTCGGGCACCAGTCGCCGGTTCCGGCCTCAACAAAGGCGCCGCCCCCGACCCGGCTCGTCAGGATGTAGTTCAGCGCCAGGCCACCGGGCTGCTCACCCAGCGCCAGCACCAGGCCGGCATCCGCCGGCAGCGCCGCCAAGGCGGCCGGATCTAGCGTGGTAGCCAGATCCCGATAGCCGGCCTCGAACAATCGACGCGTCGGCGCCGGCTGGGGATTGCGGTCCGGCGGCGTCCACACCGGCGGCTGCGACTGCACATAGCTCGTAGCAGGCAGACCGAACACGTCCTGTACCGCCGAGACCAGGATCGCCCCTTCCGAGAGCCGGCCGTCATCGAACGTCCCGGCGCGCAGCACCAGGGTGCCGATCTCGCGGAACGGGTCGCGGATGCAGAACACGCTGCCGGGCGCGAGAGCGTCGCCGCGGCGATCCAGCCGTACCTTGAACCGCTTCAAGGCCGAGCAAGCGATAGAGAGATCGCGCGTGGCGACTCGGGCCGCCAGCTCGGCGGTCGGCAAACCGCGGTACTCGGTCGTAGTCGAGGCCACGCCGCCAGTGGCTTGGATGCCGGCCAGATCCTGCACTCGGATCTGCCGTTCCTCGTCGTTGATCGGGTCGTACCAGGTCACGATGACCTGATTGACCGCGCCGTCCTGCGCGCCGCCCTCGTCCTCCTCGATCGCCAGCAGACCGGACTCGTAGTCGAACACCGGCAGGTCTTCGACGCGGTAGTCGTCGCGCAGCAGGCGCAGCGTCGAGCGGCCGGTGCTGCGGTCGGTGTACTGCGCGGCACCGATATGGTCGATCACGACCTGCATGAAGTCGCTGATCGACGTCTGCCGTGCCCAACGCAGGCACAGGCCGAAGCCTTCGGCATGCAACGTGTCGGCGGCGCGCCGGTAGCTCGCCTCGTCCAACAATCCGCGATCCAGGCCGCGGCCCCAATCGCGGTTCGTCAGGCACTCGACCAAGATGTGCGCTGGGTTCATCGCCCGGATGGCGCCGTTGGCGAGCCAGATCACCGCCTTCTCGGGATACCAGGGCGCACCATCCCAACCGACCAGCGCGCGGCGCGCGCGCGACTTCCAAGGCTTGGGGTACGGATTGTTCGCCGCGATCTGACCGTCGAAGTACTGGGTCGTGGCGCCGCGGAACGCAGGTGTCGGCGTGCCATGCAGCGCGGACAGGGCCGGCAACACCGCTTGGTCGGCCTCGCCCATGAGCACGTCGAGCGTGCCCTTGATCCCGCCCTCGCCCTTGTCGCCGCCGAACAGGTCGGGCTTGTTGATGGCGATTCGGCCAGTCTTCATGATCGAGCCCTTCCAGGCCTCGCGGTCGCCGACTCGAATCTCGACAATCTCGTCCACCGGCCCTCGTGCGAGGCCCATGTGCAATCCGAACAGGTAGCGGTGGCCGACCGTCTGCTTCTTGCGGCTACCCACGCGCTGCCTCCGCGCGCGCGAACGCGACCAGGTGCAGGCCCAGCGCATCGCCGGTCGCCTCGATGACTTCGGCCTCGATGCCGTCGCGCACAAACGCACTCCAGTCCAAGCCGTAGTAGGCGAACCACTCGCGCCCACCTTGGGCGCAGAACCCCGGCCGCGCGCCGAAGCCCGGCGCGCGGCGCAGGTGCTCCAAGGTCACGATCACTTCTTGCCGCCCTTCTGCTTGATCGGCTGTGTGCGGTACTGGCCGACGCCGAGCACCATCCAGTCCGAGATCCAGACATCGCCGAAGATCACCGCCTGCGGCGTGCCCTCGGTGGCCTGCGGGAACTGGAAATCGCCGAACGCGGCCGGCTTGGGCTGCGGCGGTTTCGGCCGTGCGGCCGCCGAGACGAAATAGCTGACCAGCCAGATCGCCAACTGGACCCAGACGTTCATGCAGATGTTCCGAATTCAGAAGACGGGCGTGCCGTCGAAAGGCGATTTACCGGGTAGCCCCGGGGCGCCGCCGTAGTTCGGCGCGTTGGCGAACTTGCTGTGGCAGATCGCGATCGTCCGCGCGCAGCCGGGATAGGCGACGACGGCTTGGCCGACACGCAGCCCGTCGCCGGCGCCGAGCAAGATCAGCCGCTCGCCGATGTGGGCGCGAATGCCGCGCCGCTCGATCCCGGCCTCGCCCAAATCCCAGGCCAGGAAGCCACCGGCCAACCAGCCATCCGGGAGCAGACCGAATGCGCCCGCGGTGACTGCGTTGCCGGCAACCGTCGCCAGCAGCGCCGGCACCCGATGCGCCTCCGGGTTGACCCGGCAGTTGCGGTCGTAGAGCGTGTGCGGGCAACCGCGCGTCCACGCCAACCGCAGCCCTGGCTGGCCGAGCGCGGCATCCAGCGACTGGCAGCGGACCTCGGTGGCTTCCAGCTTTGGCCGATTGACCCCGGCGACGCGGCCCACCCAGGACACGCGCGCCTCGGCATCGCCTTCGTGGATGTCGCGCACGAACACCGCGACCTCGGTCGACGGCGGCAGGCCGCGATACAGGCGAGCAACCTCGAAATCGCCCGGCGCTGTAATCGTCAACACGTCGCTGGCGACATGCCCGGACTGGCGGATGCCGTCGTCGCTGATCGCGGTGGCGCGGAAGGTCTGCGTATCGAGTTGGAAGTCGCGGTCGCCGCCGGTGTATCGCCAACGCTTGCCGCCGCGGACGAACTCGTACAGCCGTCGCGGATTGCCCGCGGCGGTCGAGCGTTCGAATTGGTCGAAGCTCATGCCGGGGTGGGTCCATCGTTGCTGTCAGGATCGCGCACCGCCCGCAGCACAATGGCCGCGTCGGCGGCGCCGTCGCTGTCGGTGTGGTGCTCGATCTCGGTTTCGTCGCTGTCGGCGCGGGACAACGCCATGAAACTGATCCGCTTCACGTCGCGCACGCGGACATCTGCACCCAGCGCGGCGTCGAAGGTGATGCGGTCAATGGCGTCGTCCAGGCTCACCGCGGCGGTGATGCGGCGATGGAAGGCGCGGCCGTCGCGCAGCTCGATCCGAAGGTCGCGGCGACCGGGCCGCAGACCGCCGAACCGGGCCAGGCCGACATTGGCGATGTCCGCCGCTGTCGCGGTGCCGGCGACGGTAGCCAGCAAAGTCAGGTCGTCGGCATGGGTCGGCCGCCACACGGCACGCTGGCGGCCTCGCAGGGCGTATAGCCAGGACCGAACCCGCGCCCGTTCCGCCCGGCCGTGCATTCGCCAGGTATGGGATTGCGTCACCGCCGCCCAGTCCGCCGGGTCCAGCACGAACGGGGCGCCGAACTCGTTGTCCAAGGACAGCAGCGCGCGCTGCCAACCGGCCGACAGCGATTCCGACTCGTCGGGGCGATCGGCCAGCACCGGATGGCCGCGGTACCTCGGCGCATCCGACAGCGCTGGCCAATCGCAGGGCTCGACCACCTCGAAGCGCATTGCGACCGAGGCTGCCTGATCTGTCAGGCGGGTGACCTTCGGCGCCTCGGCCAAGCGGGCGGTCCGGACGGGGTACAAGCGGGTGCCGCGCGACCAGGCCCGCGTCGTCGGATGCCGCAGGACGATGCGGTCGGCGCTGATCGACTCGATCTCGGCGACCTCGGTGTCGAACGCGGTCGGGCCGCGTAGCAGCACCAGACCGCCCGGCCGGAAGTCGCGATAGGCCGGATCGCAGGCCAGGACACGGACGCCGAGCGCATACTCGGCGCCTAGCCATTGCCCGTCCGGCCAGACCGGCAGCGCCCACGTGCGCCCGCCCCAGCCGAACACGGCCAGATCCAGCAACACCCGCTCGCGGCCGTCCACGGTCAGCGTCGCTTCGAACGAGCGCCGCGGCGTCGAGCGCAGGCCGCGCCGCTGCTCAACCTGCAGCGGGCTGGTCAGGATGTCGGTGCGCCACGCCAGCCGCTCCAGCACGCCGCGAGACCAATCCGGTACAAAGGCGAACGCGACGATGCGCTGGCCGGTGATGACGACCGGCTGCACAGGGAAACCGTCAAACCGGAACGCCAGCGTGGCGCCGATCACCGGCGGGCCATCGGTTCCGACCGCGACCTGCCACGTCCGCTCCGACAGCGGTGCGAACGGCAGCGGCGGCGCGCCGGGCGCGGTCAGGACGATGCCCTCGCCGCCCGACAGCGTCGCTTCGGTCAACGTCAGCGCCTGGCTGCGGAACGCATTCCAGACCCACACCGCCCGGCGCTGCACGCTGCTGACGTTGCCGAGGTTCAGCACCCGCGGCTCGACGTGGATGCGGTCGAAGAAATCGTCGCCGAACAGCGGCTGCATCACGCCGCGGCGTCGGTCGCCGATGTGCTGGGGCAGCACTACGGTGCGTTGCCCATACGTCGGCTCCGATCCGAGCGCCCCGGACGCGCGGCCATCCCAGAACGGCGGAGATCGGAAGTAATCGCCCTGACCGCTGAAGGTCAGCGGCCACAGGCCATGCCACATACGATGTCCGCTAGTTACTCGGTGATGCGATAGGCATATCCGTAGACCCCGCTATTCGGGGTGCCGGCCGGGCCATTCTTGCGATGGACCGGGAACACCTTCCAGCGGTCGCTGCCCAGCACCAGCTCCTCACCGGGGGCGTAGCTGTCCAGGCGGATGAAGCGAAGGTCCGGCGGGTGGCCGACGCCGGTGTTCAGGTCGCCGCCGCGGGGCACCGAACACCACAGCGGCTGGCCCGGCGCGCGACCGGTCAGTGTGCTGTGTCCGATCTCCTTCAGTAGATTGATCGGCGCCCCTCGCCGACGCCAGCCGCAGGACAGTGCGCGGCTATCGCCGCCGGTGTCCGAGACCCCATGCCAGCGTGGCGAAACGCCATCGAAATCACAGCGCACGCGCGTCACGGCCGACATGTAGTTGGCCCAATAGTCATCGAATGCCACTGCATGGCGAACGTCGTCTGGACTGCTGATGTAGCTCGGATCGTAGTACCACTGACTGCCGTAGACATACTGCGCGGTGTTGACCAACCCGGCGGTCACTAGCCTCCCGGTGCCGAAATGCTTAAACGTGCCGGCCTGAGTCTCCAGCACGATATGCAGGTACGGCTGCGGCGCTGTTGCGCTGAAGAAGTGGACGGCGCTATACGGACCTTGGACGTAGTTCGTCCAGACCTGCGCGCTGGCGTCGGTCTGGACATCCGCGTTGGCATTTGCCGCGTAACCCGTATGGCCGAACGCGCCCACGAACGGCGGCGGCCGAGAACTGTCGCCACCGCTCAGTTCGGTCAGAAACGTCGCATACAGAGAACCCGCATGAACGCTCAGCGCTTTGCCGACGCGCACCGTGCGGTCGCGCCAGCCATCCACGGCCCAGCCGTTGCCTTGGGCAAACACGCGCAGCTTGTCGAGCAGCTCGTTGGGGTCGTTCGCTGCGGACGTCGCGTAGGCCATCAGTCGAGCTTCAACGCGAAGTAGTTGTCGGGAGAGATCCGAAAAGCGTTCTGGAACGCCATCCAGCCCGCGCCCTCATGGTCAATCCGCGACTCCGAGGCGGTATTGAAGCCAGTCGTCCAGCCGCAGCCGTCGAACTCACCCAGCGTGTGCCGCGGCGAGGTGCTTCCCAGAACCAGCGGCAGCATGGGCGAGGTGCCGTCCAGGTTCTCGCGGAGATTGGCGCGATCGCCCCAAGTCGACATCGCGCTCGGATACACCTTCCCAGGCGTCTCGGTATCGCCGATATCGCTCGATCCTGACGCAGAACGATTGACATGCAGACGCCAGACATTGTCTGGGTAGTTCACCGCGAGCGCGTAGCGTCCGGGGTCGAAGAAGCAACGGAAATTGGCGTCTGTAGCATCGGGCGTCAGGGTCTCGGCAGATCCGCATGCGCCAATAGCGAGCGGGTACTCGTGAATCGACGGCGGCTCGTAGGCGTTGATGAAGCCCAGGTAGGCGCTGAGGTACACCGTGCCCACTCGCGCGACAATTACGACGCGCTGGCCGTTGATCGCCAGCCAGTAGGCGAATGGACCGTTGCGCAGCGGCAATCCCCGCACGCCGCTGACGTTGGTCTGCGACCGCACGCCGCGTAGCGGATTGTGCGAGCGGAAACCGTACCAATTGAGGTTGTACGCGGCACGCGCCGCATCCTCGTACAACTCGGCGCCGATGAAGATCGCCTTCTGTCCATCCAGGCCAGGTGCCTGCACCACCCACTGCGCCCGGTCTTCGAGCTCGAAGTCGGCGTCGAGGTCGGTATGGAAGCTTATGTCGTTGACTTCGAGCGGGTCGGCGCCGGCCGTGCCCGTGATCAGCAAGCGCCAGAACCGGGCAGCGGCAGGAACAACGGTGATCGGGTAGGTCCGGCGCATGCGCGCGCTCGGCCAGACCTGGCCACTCCAGGTTTGCACCCGCGACCAGGCCGAGCCGTCGTCGGAGCGCTGCAGTTCGAAAGCCGCCGGGCCGCGCGCGCCGTTATCGCCGATACCCACCGTCATTGCCTTGACCACGGCCGGACCGATCATCTCGATACTGGCGTGCGCCGGCAGACCGGCAACGGGCAGGCTGGACCAGGTGTCGGTTCGGTTGTCGAATACCGAGGCCGGATTGGTCAGGTTCGTCGTGCGAAAACCTGCATTGCGGCAGCCGTAGCGGCGAACCAGCGTCCAGGCAGGCGAAGTGTTGAGGGTGAAGCGGTCGCCCGGCACGAATGGCGTCGCCCCCGCATTGATCCGGAACCGTAGCCGCTCGGACTCGAAGGGCTGGCCCACCCAGGCGATGCCTAGATCGCCCGCAAGCGCGCCGATCACTTGGAACCGATCCGCATCCAGCGCGGTCAGGGTGAAGCCCTCGGCGACGCTGATGCGGCCGCCGCGGTACCCGCCGGCAGCGCCGTCCGGTCCGGTCAGCGTGCCGTTGCCGGTACCCGCATACAGCAAACCCCAGGCGTGGCCTTCGGTACAGAGCGCAGATTCCAGCCGGCCGAGGAAGTCGTAGTAATCGGCAGCAACGCCGGCACGAAGAGTCATGGGCAAAAGAAAGCGCGCCCGGAGGGGGCCGGGCGCGCGATAGCGGTTGAGGAACTGGGGGCTCAAACCGCCGGACTCAGTGTCGCCACCGACGGTTGCACACGCTGCGATGGCTAGCTCGAGTCCTGACGCACGGTAGGAGCAATGGCGCGGATTGTGAGCAAGATCACTTGGCGCGCCCGACTTGGATGCATATCACGGCCACGATCTCGCGCGGTTTGAGACAACACATTCGGATAATTCCCGTGGGCACCACGCTCGGCGCGAAGCAGCTTCGATTGGCGCCCGGACATGCAGAACATCCACCGTTTTCTCACTATGGAGAGTAAGAAAATGCACGCATGGATCAGTTCCACCCACAAGCGATTCGCCTTCGTTCTCGCAGCAACGCTCGCGTTGCTCCCGTTCACCGCCAGTGCCCAGTTCGACCCTCCCACGCCCGTCCAAGGCATGTATCTCCAGATCGCCTCGCGCTGCGTAACGCCAACCTCAACCGGAGGCGTTGTTCTCGGCCCCTGCTACACGAACGACCAGAAGTGGAAGTTCTATGGCGTCCGAAAGAACTGGCGGGGGTTCTGGGACGTTTTCATGATTCGAAACGACGCGCTCGGCATGTGCTTGGCCATCAAGGGGACCGATTGGCGAGACAACGCCCCCCTTGAGCCAAGGGCATGCTCTGCGACAACCGTTCCTGTCGCGGACATGCTGTGGTTCCGCGAAGATGCCATCGAACCCGATGGCTGGAATCTGGCCAGCCAGACCAAGTGGCGCAACATCTATAGCACCAAGTGTATGGATGCAGGCGACCGACACCTCGGCATTCAACTAACCCAGTGGACCTGTGCGGGAAGCAGTTGGGGCCCGCAAGACTTCACCGGGTACTTCTACTACTGACCAGCCAACGGCCTGCCTATTGCAGTCGTTTCCGCACCGCTCTCTGCAGTATCTGTAGAGAGCGGTGCGTTCCGAGCAATTCGATCTCAGCTCGCTACCCTAGATCCTGCCGGACAGTCGGAGCATTGGCCCTGATCGTGGAAAGGATCACCTGTCGTCCCGCTTGCGTGCCCATCACATTCACGATCTCACGCGGGTCCAGGTACAGGACATTCGTGATCTGCGAGGAGCGCGGCTCGGCGGCACTGGCGGCGGATCGCTCCGACACCGACCGGTGTGCGACGGAGGGCGCGGTCGGAGCCGGCGACACAAAGCCCCCTCCGGCGTACCCGCGCAGCCCGTCCAATGCGGCCATACCGATACGGTTGAACCGCTCCAAGAACGACCGCGCACCTGGCTGGCGCACGACTTCCCGGCGATTGACGAACTCGCCGCGGTGGACGATGCCAGCCGGCGCGTACTTCGGGCCGATGCCGGTAAATCCGCCGGATGCGAAGAAGCCACTCGCGCCCTTGGTCGCATTGGCGGCCAGCAGGGTGGCCGCGGCCGTCTGCATCGCAGTGGCCGCCTTCATCACCACCCCACCGGCCACGCCCAACGCTACCGAAGCTCCGGTGATCGGGGTGGCATAGGCGGCGCCGGCGGCCGCGGCTTGGACCGGGTCTGGCTGCGCGAGATCGGGCGTTTTGCCCCCTCCCGCGATCTTGCCTACAACCGACATCAGCTTCGCCGTCGCGAAGGCGGCCAGTTGCTGCGACGCCAACTGCGCCAAGGACCGGGCCATGTCCTGCACCAATCCCGTCAGTGCTTGCCGCAACGTCAACGTACCGGTAGCGAGCCCTTCCAACGCATTGCCAAGGCCCGTCTCGAAACCATTGGTCAGCGTTACCACCAACTCATTCGACTGCGTCTTCAGCGCAGCGACCTGTGCCGTCAGATTCTTGACCCGCTCGATCGCTTCGGGTGAAGCGGTCTTCGCGGCCAGGGCATCCATCTTGGGCAGCAGCTGATCGACTTCGGCCGCGGTGCGGCCATGCAGATCCAGCAGTTCACGGCGCGCGCCGATCTCAGTCAGCAGGCCCGCCTGTTGACGGGTCTGGATCGACTGCTCCTGACGCGACTGATCGCCAAAGACGCGCTCGATCCGCGCTTCCAGTTCCTGCAGTTCCGCCTGTGCGGACTCGGTGTCGATGTGTAGTCGCAGCGTCGATTCACCGACGACGCCCAGACGCTTCATGTCCGCGATCAGTGGCGCGTATTGCGCCGTTAGCTCACGCTCGCGTGCGTCCTTCTCTTTGCCTTGAATACGAAGCAAGGCGTTCTGCGCGGAGGTGACTGCATCGGCTAATTCTTGCCGTCGTGCCTTGTCTTTGCGCTCCTGCTCGTCGCGCTCCTTATCTTGCTTCGACTTCTGGGAGCCGCTTTTGTCCTTGCCCTTCTTGTCGCCGACCTTTCCAGCCGCATCCGCGATGGTCTTGGCGTTCGCGGCAAAGTCGCGCGCCGGCTCGGCGTCTGCGCTGGTCTTCCACAGCAGTTCGATCTGCTGATTGGCCTTGTCGATCTCCTCGGACATGTCGCCGCCGGCTGCACGCCACGCCTCAGCGGTCTGGCGCGCGAGCCCCTTAGCGTCGTTCAATGCCTGCTGTTGAACCTGGAAGAACTGCGATGGTCCCGAGAAATCGAACTGCGCTACCTTCTTGACCGACTCGACGTAAGCAACGATCACCCGCCCGTTGAGCGCGAGGTACTGGCCGAGGTTCTCGATGCTCACCAATAGGGCCGCGATGACGCGGCCGACGATCTGAAATCCTAGTTTCAGACCGATGAGCGCAGTACCGACCACCCGGACGATCGATACCAGCGCGTTGAGCTTCTGCCCCGCGGTGTCCGTCGTGCCGCCCGCGGTGACCAGGGCGGCGTTGTAGTTAGAGATGAAGGTCGCAAGCGACGACAACTCCGTGGAGAAGGCGCCGGCCGCGCCGGTCGCGCGCTCTGTATCGCCGATGGTGATGGTGAATGCATTACTCAGCTGCGTCAGTGCGCCACCGATGGTCAGGGGAAGCTTCGCGAACTCCTCGGAGATCGACTTGCCCTGGCTCTGGATCGCCCGAAGCACCACCGCCGTGGTCAGCTTGCCCTCGGCCGCGAGCTTCTTGAGATTGTCCGCGCCTTCGACGCCCAGGTCTTTCAGGCCCGCCTTCAGCGCCTCGGCCAATCGCGGCGTCTGTTCGAGGACCGAATTCAGTTCTTCGCCGCCCAGCCGCCCCGTCGACAAGCCCTGACCCAACTGCATCAATGCGGCCTCGCCGGAGGCTGCGGAGGTGAAGCTCAGCGCTACCGCTTGGGAGATCGTCTGCGTCAGGCCGAGCAGTTGATCCTGGCTCAGCTTGAGCGCTTGCGTGCTGCGCTCGACGCGGGCATAGAGGTCGACGGTCGCCGCCAACGGCTGGCGAGTCGCCTGCGCGATCTGCTGGACGCCGCTGTACGCGGTGTTGAATTCCTCCTGACTCTTGGTCGCCAGCTTCAGGCGGCCTTGCAGGGTGACCGCTTCGTCGGCGACGCGCGCGAGCGCCTGTACCGATCGCAGCGACAAATAGCCAGCGGCGATTCCCCGAATTTCGGACTGCAAGCCCGTCAGGCTGGCCTGCGCCTTGCGCCCGGCAGCCTGCGACTCGTTCGCGAACGAGCGCACGCGGGCGCCGGCTTGCTGGAGCGCAGCATTCAGCGCCGCTGCGTTGCCTCGCAGCAACAGCGTGATCGTAGTATCGCGATTGGCCATTCGGAACGCGCAGGGCAGCGCCGGCCCTGCCGCAATGCGGCTGAGCAATCAGGCTGGAAAGGTGGGGATGGGCGGCGCGGGCCGCAGAAAGCACCTCCGCCTATGCGGCGGAGGGGTGCCGAGTCACCGAACGGTTCGGCAGAACGAGGAAGAGATCGAGCAGCGCGGTCAGACCGACAAGTGGCTGGGAGCCGACGCGGTCGGCGCCTTCGCCGTGTCGCCCGGGGGCAGCAAATTGGGCGGCTTGCAGCCGGCGCAGGCGAGCAGAACCAGGGCCAGAACGATGGTGGCGCGAGCTTTCATGACGGAATCCTCTGTTGGGCGACATGCGGTCCCGGCCTGCCCGGCCTTGGGCTGGCCACCGCATCCCAATGTAGCCCCGCCGGGCTAACCCGCTTTAGAGGACGGAGCGGAGAGCTTGATCCCACTCACAGATCGAGCTGGCCGACCCCTTCGATGTGCCGTTCGCCACCGTAGCCGGTGACCCTGGCCCGGCCTTCGGCTTTGCTTCGGTAGAGCGCCTCGTCGGCCCGCCGCAGCAGGGTTTCGGAGGAGTCCCCCGGTCGAAGGTCCGCGACACCCATCGACAATCCCAGCGGCACGGTGGCCCCGTCGATGGCCAGCGGATTCCGGCTGACTGTCTCGCGGAGCGCACCCGCCAAGACCAACGCCTCGGACTGATGCAGTCCGATCAGCACCAACAGCATTTCATCGCCACCATAGCGCGCGACCAAATGGCCCGTGGGCAGCCAGTTGCGTATCCGGAGCGCCACGATGCGCAGTGCTTCATCGCCCGCGGAATGTCCGTACAGATCGTTGATGGATTTGAAGTGGTCGATGTCGACAAACACTACCGACAACGGCGAGCCGGCGGCGTGCGCCTTCTCGATGTTGATCCGTAGCATGTCCTCGACCGCGTCGCGCGTGATCACGCCGGTGAGCTTGTCGTAGGTCCACCGGCGCTGAGCGGCATCCCGGTCTACACGAAGCTGCTCCAGCCGCGCGGTGAGGCCGAGCATCAAGCCCAAGCCGCTCGCTGCCAAGCCAATCGGGAACCCATCGATGGCCCAACCGGGCATCGCCCACCAGTTCTGGTAGCCGCCGACCATCGCCACCAAAACCACCATGACCGGCGCCCATGCGAGCAACAGATACATCGCGTCCAATTGCCGGCGGCGTAGCGCCCGAAAGATCGCAACCGCGATCCCGCCGAAGGCGACGAGCATGACGGTATTTCCGAAGTAAGCACTAAACGTCGTTACATGAATCACCGAGATCAGCAACAGGCCGCCCAGCAGCGCGCTGCACACATTCAGCAGTCGTGCGACACGGGGCTGCTGAACCTGCAGTTGCAGAAAGAACATCAGGAAGCGAATGCCCGTTAGGACCGCCGCTGTGTTGATGACGATATTGGTTCGCCGGTCCATCGCGAACTCGGCCAGCGCGGGGAATACGCGGATCTCGCCGCCTTCGATCATCAGGTTGGCGAGCTGGGCCAGCAACGTGATGCCCAGATAGGCATACCCATGCTCGCGCAACGCGGCGAAGTAGCCGAACGAGATCAGCGCGACAATGAAAAGGGCAACCAGTACGGAGGCGCGGAACTGTGCGTACTGGACATCGCCAGCATGCACCGTCGCCATCGGCTCCACCGACAACTCCGAGGCGATCAAATTCGGCGAGGTAATCCGCAGGTACAGCACGTCGCCGGGCTTGAGGCCCGCGTTTAACGGCACCACCAGCGCGCGCGCGGAGTGCAGCAACTCGGACTCGGGGCCGAAGGCGGTACGGTTCGCTGGAACGCGTTCGCCGGGCTGCCACACTTCCAAGCGCTTCTGATTCGGCGGCGACAGGACGAGTTGGGGTAGCGCCCGATCTGCGGGCAGGTCGCCCAGGACTACCCGCCACCACTGGGGCGCCGGGCGCGGGATCACGATGCTGGTGCCGTCGACCTTGCGGAACTCCTGATCGTAGGCACCGGCCAGCACTTCGTCCGGCTGCGCGCCCTGGCGATCCAACCGTTCTAGTCGCAGCGACGCCGCATGAGCACTGCCGACGAGCAGCGCCAGTAGCAGGAGCAGCAGGCTGGCCCAGCATCGGGACGCAAAGGTCCGCATCGAACTCCCTCCCTGAGGGTTTCGCGAGAATAGCGACGCCACGGGGAGGGCTAGGTGCGCCGGGTCACGGTTCCTCGTCGGGCCAAGAAGAAAACGGCGTTGACTAGCGAATGCCGTCACTTTCTTCGATTTTTCGAAGACGTTTCGCCAGCCAGACCACCATCATGCGACTTGGCCGCCTGCCTTTTGGTAGACCGCCAGCAACGCTTCCAGCGGCAGTTCCCGCTGGCCGTAGCCGGCGTTCGGCAGCGACGCCCAGGTCTTGCGGGACTTTCGGACCGCCGAGCTGATCCAGCCCTTCTTGATGTCGGCCAGCGACCCGTTCTCGCGCAACAGTTCGATGGCGGCGCGGTCCTGCGACGCCGGACCGAAGTCCGGCAGTTTCAGCCGGATTTGAAGGCTGTTCCAGGTCCGCCACAGGAACTGATAACGGCCGGCGGCGGTGGAGTGAATCCGGTACTTCGGCAGCCAGACCTTGATGCGTGGATGGTGGGCGAAGTCCGTGAACCGATCACCGCCCACCAGCACGTCGTACCCACCGATAACGCTGAACCGCTCGACGCCCTCGGCGTGCGCGATCATGTCCAGGAACGCCACGACATTCTGGCCACCCGCCTGCTCAGCGATCAGACGTGCCATCGGCGCCTCGCTGCTGGAACAGACGGCCAAACAAACCCAGCACCAGAACGCCTGCGGTGATGTACGTGGCAACCCGATCCGGCACATGCACGCGCAGATCGTCGGGGATGTTCAGCCAGACGCCTTGCACCGCCAGCGCCAGGCTCATCGCCTGCACGCTCAGAAAGCGCCACGCATGGCGCCAGTTCTCGATCAACTTCATAGGGGTTCCCGAAGGGAGTGGATAAGGGCAGCGACGTCGGCTCCGCCAGCGAAGCCGGCGTTCACGTCTTCAATGCGCTCGGCACGCAGCGCGCGCGCGCGCTGGATCGCAGCGCGGTAGAACAAGGCGAGCTGGCGCGCGGTCGCGCACTCGATCCACGGCCAGTCGTGGCCGTGATCGATCAGCGTGGCGAGGACACTGGGCCAGTCGCTACCGGGGCCGCCCGCCGCAGTTCCACCGCCGCCAGCACGCGCTGCAGAAAAAAATCTGCATTGACTGCCCAGAACGTCAGCAGCAACAGATCGCCTTGTGCACCGGGCAGTGCATGGACCCACTCGGCCGACTGATCGCAGGCTTGGGCGAGCAGGGCAATCGTGGCGGCCGGATGTGCCGCGCAGACCCGATGCAGACGGCCCAGGTCGACGTTGCCGTCCTCCGTCTGCTCGACCAGGTCGGCGACCAGCGCCGCAATTTCGGCATGCAATCGCAGGCTTTCGAAGAAGCCAATTTCGCGCACGGTTACGCTGCGCCCACCGATGGGCAGCGTGCGGTTCGGCTCCAAGATGGTCAGGTCGTCGGCCGGGGGAGCCCGGCGCTTTACCTTGCGCGCCATCAGCCGGTCACGAGCTCGATCCGGCCGAAACCACCCAACTCGGGGTCCAACGCGCGGGATTCATCGAACAGCGCGGCACCGGAGAGTTGCAAGCTGCCCCACTCCTCCGAGATCAGCGCCAGCTGCTCAATGGGATTGAATGTCAGGCGGTACAGCGTCACCTTGGCGCGCTGGCCGGTGACGGTATTGATGCCGTCGAGGAACAACATCCGCTCCGGCGGCGGGGTCGTGAACAGCGCGATGTTGACCGTCTCGCCGTACTGGTAGGTCGCCTTGTAGGGCTGGGTGAATCCATCGACCTTCCGTAGCCCGACCACGCCGGCCGTGGGCGATTCGGTCCACCAATTCGCCGCGGGAATCGTCACCGGCGGATTGGCGCTGTCGGTCAACGATAGTTCGCTGATGTGGCCGCGGTCGAGCGCGACCAGGTCGCCCGCCTTGAGGCCGGCCGGCAGCAGTTCATTGCTGACCGCGCCGGCAGGCACGGTCGCCGGCAACGCGTACAAGCCCTCGGCCAAGTTCTCCGCGGTGGCTTCGTCCAGCGTCAGATTGACGTTCGCGGTCTTGGATTGGACGAGCCGGCCATACAGCAAGCGATTGCCGCTGAAGGATTCGAACTTGTCCGAATTTTGGACTTCCAGGGCGAGTTCCAGCTGCGGCGCATTGCCGACCCAGCGCAGCGGACCGGGCTTGCCCGTGGACTGGCGCTGGGCGAGGTAAACCTTACCCTGGAACGAAAACAGATTCGGCGCGGCCATCGGGTCGCGTGCTCCTATATATAAGGTGTCGAGGGCCGCCGGCTGGCGGCCTGTTCAGCGGCGCAGGGAGCGCAGGAGTTGCCGATCCAGCTCGGCGGTGATGACGTCCAGGCCGGCTTGGGCCATGCGGGCCGGGCGGTCGCCCTTGCGCAGCATCTGGGCCAGCGACGGGCCGAATAGGGGTTCGATGGGGTAGCGCGGCACCCGCCGCGTGCCGCCGCTGCCGGCCAGGGGCGCGCGCTCCCAGGCTTTGGCGATGCCCTGCCCTCGCCGGCTGCGGATGAAGCCGTGCGGTTCGTGGCCAGGCCGGTTGCGGAAGATGCGGTAACGCAGGCCAGTCGGTGTCCCGCGCCCGGCAAAGTTCAGCAGGCCGATACCCCGCACCCGGCCTACCAGCTCAATGCCATCGCGCGTGATCCGCACGCTCAAGCCGTCGCGAATCCGTGCCGCCGAGATGGCGTACTCGGTTTGGATGTCGCGGCGCGCGATGACCGGCCAGCGGCGACGCAGCGTGCCCAGCGCTCGGCGTTGAACCAGCAACACTTTCGCCGGTAGCGCGCTGATGGCCTTTGCGGCGTCCAGGGCACCATCGGCATCGATGGAAATCCGCATCAACGGCGATACCGGACCGTCAGGGTCAGCTGCACCGCGACCACCGCCAAGCCCTCGGGTCGGTCGAGGAACACGATGTCCTCGACTTGCAGCGGCAGCGCTTGTGGCAACGGAATCCACGCATCGAGTGCGTCTTCAACATCCGCGGCGATTGCGTGCGCGCGTGCGTGCGCGTCGTTGAGATGGGCCGGCAGAGTGGCTTCGACCATCGCCTGCAGCAGCCGGTGCTGGCCGTGCGGCTTTTGGGTGTCGCGCTGTACGCCCAGCGCGGCCAGCGTCAGCCCCGGCACGTCGGGATCGGCGTGCTGGGCCGGCTCCAGCGCCACATCGGCGCCGATATCGGTTCGATAGCCACCATCCGTTCGAATCTCGGCCAAGCGGACTGCGATGCGCTCCAGCAGCGTCCAGGTCGGTGCCGGCTCAGCCATAGAGCGCGGCCTCGTTGACCAAGCCGTCGTCGCCGACAATCGCCTCGACCGCCTGAGTCCGACCGTCCACGATGACTTCGTCGCCGCGGCGAAAGATCCAGTCGGCATTCCGAGCCAGTACATGGCGCGCGCGGCCGATCACCTGCTGAAACTCGCCCAGGCGCTCGACGCCGTCGCGCACTACAACGCGAACCGACGCCAAGTGCGCGGGACCGCGCCGTACCTGAGCGATGGTTCCGAGCACGTCGAACGCGGCCGCATCGGCCGTTCGGAACACGTCCACCGCTTAAGCCTTCAGCTTCACGAGCAGCGCCGGGCGATGGCACATCGGCAGCGGGTTCGATTGCGTATGCAAGTCGGTGCCGCGGTCGAACTTGCGCGGCGCTTGCTTGCTGTAGAGCAACTGGCCGAGGGTGTTCACCGTCTCGTTGAAGTCGGCCGGGGCCACGTAGGTGGCGAAGGTATCGAGAGTGCCTAGTGGGAACGCGTGGCCCTCGCCAGGTTCGATGAACTTGCGCACGTTCGCATCGCCATCACTCGCCTCGCCCGTGTACTCCTCGAAGCGGATGCCGGCGAACCGGAAGTCCGTGCGCATGTCCTCGCGGAGCGCGGCGCCTTCTTGCCAGCGGTTGTAGGCATCCTGAACCTTCTTGTGACCCGTGAGCGCGTCGAAGAAGTCCGACGACACCAGCACGTGAATCGCGCTCATGCGCTCGCCCAGCAGCGCCTTGCTCATGTACCGCTTCAGGTCGAGGCACTTCTTCCGGACATCGGTGTCCGGATTGCCGAGCTGGAAATCGAACGTTTGCGGGCGAATACCGAAGATGTCGAACAGGTTCGCGATCTCGGTGCCGTCGGAATCCAGGATCACGCCCTTCAAGGCGCCCATGCGGAGGTGTTCGAGCGTGATCGCGTGCTTGTTGCGCATGGTCTGCAGGTGATCGGCCATGACGCCAGCGATGCTCTCGAGCTCGGTCTCGGTGCCGAAGGCGCGAACCCCTACGACCTCTTCCGGCAACACGACGTCATCGTGCGGGATATGCGGGATCACAAACGCTCGCGCGGTGCGCTTGCCGCGCTTACCCACGGTTCCCGGCGAACCGACCGGCTGCGTCGGCAGCAGGGACAGCACGCCGTTCTTCTCTTCGATGGTGACCTGCCGCGTGCGAACGGGTTTGACCGGAAACAGGTTCAGTTCGTCCAGGCGTCCGTACTGATTCGGCAGAAGATTGATCGCCGCAGTCAGGGCGCTGACCGAGAACGCGGGGTTATGGAACGGGTTGTTCATCGACATGGATCAGATTCCTTGACGCACGAGCACGCCGGCAGCCCGCAGTTGCTGGATGCAGGCCGAGCGCTGTTCGGGGGTAATGGCTTTCGGCCAGACCAGGGCGTGGTCAGCTACGGTCGCGTGGCGCGCGACGATCAGGCCGTCCGGGCTTGGCGCGTCGGCGGTCAGGATTGGCACGATCACGACGCCGACGGCCTGCTCGCGGCCATCGGTGGCGGCCGGGTCGAGCGCCGCCACTTCGCCGGTCGCGGTGACGCGCCCCACCACATGACCCAGTTGCAACGCTTGCTGCGCTGCCACGGTCACCCGATCGCGCGAGTACAGGTTGTCGGCTTCGAACTTGAGCAGGTCGCCCAGGTTGTGCGGCTCGGATTGGGGCGGATAGACGGTAATGCCCATCTCAGCGCTCCTTCTTCGTGCGCGCAGCCCGCGCCTTGACGGCGTGGATCAACGGGTTGTCATCCAGCGACTGCGAAGCAGCCGCCCGCGCCGCAGTCGGCGACAGGTGGCTGGTGATCTCGGGCGATTCGGCACGCAAGCCGAGCAGCTTTCGACGAGCGTCGGCGGTGCTCAGGCCTTCGCCCAGGAACACCGCGGTCAGATCGGGACGACCCGCGAGCGTGCACAGCTCGGCGATCGCCAGGGCGTCACCGTGCGCTTGCGCGCGCACGGCATCAAACTCGACGGCGGACGCCGTCGATTCGGAGTTGGACATCGTGGGGAACTCCAAGGAAAGGGGACGCGCGGCGGCGTCCAATTCGGTATGCATCTGCTGCACGGCGTCGCCGAGCGTGCCCAAGTGATCGGCCAGCCCCGCGTCGATCGCGTCTTGGCCGAAGAACAAACCGGCCTCGGTCTGGCGGACGGCGTCGACGGACAGACCGCGGTGATGGGCGACCGTCAGCACAAACAGTTCGTAGAGACGGTTGACCTCGGTCTGGATCGACGCTCGGGCTTCAGGTGTCAACGGCTCATGCGGGTTACCGTCGTTCTTGCGCGCGCCGGCCAGAATGGGCGTGTAGTTGAGCCCCTGTTTCGCGTCGCGTTGGGATTGATCTACATGGAGCGCGATCACGCCGATTGACCCGAGGCCGGCCGTACGGGTCACAAACACCCGCTCGGCCGCACTCGTCAGCGCATAGGCCGCCGAGAACGCCGCGTCGTTGGCGACCGCCCAGATCCGTTTTTGGTCGCGGCCGGCACGAATGCGGTCGGCCAGGTCGAACACGCCTGCGGCTTCGCCGCCCGCGCTATCGATATCCAGCAAAATCCCGCGCACGGACCGATCCGCCAGCGCCGCGTCCAGGCGCGCCGCGATGCTCTCGTAGCTGACCAGCCCCGACATCGCATCGAGACCGCCGGTCCGTTGCACCAGCGTGCCGTGGATCGGCAGGATGGCGATGCCCTGCGCGTCGCCCCGTTGCGGCGCGAGCTGGGGCGGGCCCATCTGCGGGGGCGGCACCGTCTGCAGTTCGAACTTAGGTGCGAGTACGCTCAGAATCACGTCCAGCTTGACGCGCTGGATCAGCAGCGGCGTGTTGAACACGCGCGCCGCCAGGTAAGGCAGTCCGGTCATGCGGGAAGGTCGGTCTCAGACGGCGCCGGCTCGGCCGGCACGGATTGGAAGGCACCGTTGCGGGCGACGCGACGCGGGTCGGTGTCGAACACCAGACCCAGGTCGTCGGCGCGGGCGGCATCGGCCGCAATCTCGCGATCGATGGTCTCCGCGTCGTAGCCGGAACTGGCGATGGCTTCCGCGCGCGAGAGCAGGCCAGCGCGGATCGCCAGGATCATCGCGTTGAACTCTTTCTCCGGGTCCACCCAGTTCCAGCCCTGCGGCACCCATTTGCAGGCGCGGTACTGGCGCTTGCGGCGGCGATAGCCGGGAAGCTCGACGGCGCCGGCGAGGACCGCGGCGTCCACGAACGCGTTCCAGATCGGTCGGCACAGCTGGAACACCAGCACCGTGTGCTGGATCTGCTCGCAGCGGCGCCGGAACTCCAGCAGCCCGGCGCGGATGGACGAATAGTTGACGCCGGTCAGGTCGCCGGTCAGTTGCTCGTAGGTGATGCCCATCGCCGCGGCAACGGCGCGGAACTGCGAGCGCAAGAACGCTTCGTAGCTCGCGCCGACGTCGGCGGGTTGGGCGAAGGCGACGTTCTCGCCCGGCTCCAGGATCTGCAGGCTGCCTGGCTCCAGGCCCAACGGCGCATTGCCGTGCTCGTCCGCCGGGGCGTCACCCGGCAACGGGTCGTCCGGGCCATCGCGGGTAATGAAACCGGCAAACATCGCCGCTGTCTTCTTGCGGACCAGCTCGGCGTCGTCGTATTGGTCCAGCTCATTGAGCTTGACGAGCGCGCGCGCTAGCCACGGCTCGCCGCGAATCTGTCCCGGGCGCAGCGGACGGAAGATGTGCAGGATCTCGGCCGCGCGCACCCGCACCGTGTCCAACCCGCCCTGCCGCGTCATCGGCGCCATGGCGCCGTCCTGCGGGTGCGAGAGGTAAAGGTGGTACGCCACGCGCCGGCCGAGCCGGTCGAACTCGATGCCGGCGCGGATGACGTTGCCGTTCGGCTCCTCCCGGTTCAGATGCAGCGGCAGGTGTTCGGGCTCCAGTACCTGAAGTTGCAACGGCACCGCGAGCCCGTCCTCTGGCCGTCGCGGGCGCAAGCGCACCAGGCACTCACCACCTTCCACCAGCGCGCGGCAGGCCAGCGCCTGCAAGCCGTAGAGATCGGTCAAACCGGCCGCGTCGGCTTCGTCCACGAAGTCGCCCCAGAGCGTATGCAGCGCTTCGCGTTGGGCGGTGTCGGCGATCAGCGACTGCGGCTTGATGCCGGTGCCGACCGCGTTTGCGACGAAGGCTTCCACCGCCGCGTTGGCCCAGGCGTTGCGCCGGACCAGGTCCCGGGACCGCACACGCAGCGCATCGCCGGCGGCCAGCAGCGCGGCGACCGCGCCCGGGTTGCTGGGCTGCCAAGCCGCCGAGCGTCGACCTTGCCCGGCCACTTCGTGCACGGGCGCGCCGCCGAGCATCGCGGCGCGCAGCCGTCCCCACCAGCCCACGATCAGAAACCCTTAGCGGTGGTAGTCAGCAGGCGACGGACCCGGCGCGGTCGGCCTTCGGTACCGGCGAGCGCGGCCTCGATCTCGCGGATCGCCGCCAGCAGCTCGTCCACGGAGCGATACTCGACCAGGCGATCGCCGAAGCTGACGCGGCGTTCTCCGCGCGCGAGCGCATTGCGCAGCGCCTGCAGTTGTTCGTGGGTGTACGGAAGATCGCTCATCGCATGAAACGGCTCGAAATCACCCGGCGCCGAGCGCGCGGGCCTGAAACAGAAAGGCCGCCCGATGGGGCGGCCGTGGGCATGGGTAGCGCCGCGGGCGCCGGAGGCGCGGTCGATGTCGGCACGCCCAGCGCGCGCTCCATCTCGCGCCAATGCCGCTCTTCGAAGCGATCGACGCCGGCCTGCATCGCCGCGGCGCGCGCCATGACGTAGCAATCGAGGGCCTCGTTGCGGTCGCGGCGCTTCTCCCAGACGCGCTGCGGATAGCCGTGGCGGTCGCGCCGAGTGATCAGGTGTTCGGCGGTCAGCTGCTGCAGGAACTCGCCATCGATCTTCGGCAGGTGGACGTAGCCCGCTGGGAACGTCGGCTGACCATCTGGACCGATCTCGATCGACAGGCGCAGCGCGTTGTACAGCTCCAGCTTGGCGATGCCACCGGCCACGGCGAATAGCTTCAGGCCGCGCCGCAACCGCTTGCCCGGCACGCTGACATCGACCGCGGTCGGGATACCGATCAAGGCGGCGCCGCTACCAACACCCTTCATCGGCAGCAGCCGCGGATCGTGCGCGTCGCGCGCGAACGCGTAGGCCTCCTGCGTCGCGTAGCCGGTGTCCAGACCAAGACGTACCAGCGGCAGCAACGCGCCCGAGGCGTGGGTCCATTGCTCGCGGAGCAGGCCGGCAAGTTCAGCCCAGACCGCACCGCGGGCGGTGTCGCCTATGAGCACCCGGTGTTCGATCAACCAGGTCTCGCGTTCGCGGCCGAACGCCCAGACCGAAACCTCGATCCGGTCCTTCTGCACATCGGCGCCGCCGGCCAGCACGAGGCCGCCGGCCGGCACGGTGCCGATCCGGTAGTCCTCTCGCCGTTCCAGCAGGCGTTCCCAGTCGGGGGCTTCGCCTTCCTCTTCCCAGGTCTCGCCCAACTCGGTGTTCTTGAACGCCTTGAGCGCCGTGGCGGAGCCCTGCGCCGCTTCCCAGGCAGCGGCGATGTCGGCCCAGCTGCGCCAGCCAACCGGCGAGTACAGCGAAGACAGGTGGTAGCCGGCGGTCTTGCCGCGGTTCTGCGGCGCCGTCGCAACCCACTGGCCGGCTGCCAGCATCGCGGTCTTGTGGTGCTCGCCGATGGGTTGCTCGCAGGACTCGCAGATGTAGCGGGTCGAACGCGGGTCGCCCCAGGTCCAGCGCAGTTGCTCGAACCGCAACCATTGCTCGTGGGCGCAGTGCGGACACGGCACGAAGAAGCGGCGCTGATCCGACGCCAGATACTCGCGCTCGATGGTGCTGGCGCCGGCAATCGTCGGCGTGGAGACCAGCAGGATCTTGCGGCGGGTGAAGGTCCGGGTGCGTGCCTCGGCGAGAGCGACCGCATCGCCCTCGCCCTCCACGTCGCGCGGATAGCCGTCCACTTCGTCCAGGAACAGGTAGCGCACCGGCATCGACCGCAGGCCGACTGCGCTGTTGGCGCCCGTCAGAACCAGAACGCCGCCGCGGAACTCCTTGGCGAGGATCGTGTTGCCCGAGTCCCGCGCGCGCGAGGGCGCGATGCGCTCGCGCAGCGACGGCGACTCCTCGATCAGCGGATCGACGCGCTGCTTCGAGTTGCGCTTGGCCATCTCGACCGTGGGCGCCACCGCCATCATCGGCCCCGGCGCGCACGCGATCACGTAGCCGATCCAGTTGTTCCCGCACTCGGTCCCGCCGACCTGCGCGCCCTTCATGAACACAACGCGCTCGGTCGCCGAGGCCGGCGACAGGTCGTTCATGATGTCTCGCAGGTACGGCGTGCGCGCGGTGCGCCAGCGGCCGGGCTCAGACGACGACGTACTCGACAGCACCCGGTCGCGGTCCGCCCACTCGGACACATCCAAGAAGGGATCGGGCGTCAAGCCGTCGCGCCAGGCGCGCGCGACGTCGTCAAAGCCGTCGTACAACGATTACTCCAGGCGGGCGACAAAGTCTCCCAATTCGGACAAGTGCTGCCGTACCTCGCGCTCGAGCGCGACGTGCATGGCATGTGGATCGATGCCCAACTCGGCCGCGAGCATCGAACTGATGCGCGCCGGCCAGTTCAACCACGCGTCGCGCTCGGCGCGGGCCAAGGCGAAGACCTGGCCGACCGCCTGCTGGCGGTCGATCAGTTCGCCGCGCAGCTGCGCGATGCGCAGCTTGTGGTGCTGGGCCTTGAGGACTTCGTTGGCGGTGCGCGCCTGCGCGTAGCTGTTGCCGGCGGGCGCACCGGCCGGGGCCGACAACGTCTCCTCCTGCGCTACGGCGCGCGGCCGCGCCGGTCGCGGCGCACGCGCGGGCGCGTCCGCCGAAGTCGTGTTGGCCGCCCACTCGGCATCGGCGCGCGCCGGGTCGATGGTGCCATCCGACAGCGCGGTAATCCGACCGGTGGCGATGGCTTTACGAACGGCGGTGTCCGAGACGCCGCGATGGCGCCCGTAGGCGCGGATGCTGATTCCCACAGGCGGTCACTGGCAGGTTCGGGCCTCCGCGACCGCCGGCCATCGGCGCAGAACAGGGTGAATTGGAAGAGGGAACACCCCAGCCCCCGTTAGGGGCTGGGGTATGCGCTCTCCGGGGTCAGTTACGCGGCGCGCACATGGCCGCGAGGATCGCGTTCTCCAACTGGCGGATCGCCTTGCGCAGACTTGGAGCGTAGTTCGCATCTGCCACGTCCCACACCAGCATCAAACGGGCCTCGCGAACGGCGCGGTCCAGTTGGTGGACCGGCAGGGCTGCGAACTCCGGCTCCAGCCCGTCGAAGTACCGCTGCAGGCCGGCGAGCAGCCACCGCATCGTCATCTCGTCCTCGTTGATCTCGCTCGGCACCTCGCGCTTGCCGGACCAGCCCTTCGCCTGATCGATAGCGCGCTCGACGGGTGCCAGTTCCTCACGGCACTCCACGACCAGCCGCTCAACGAGCGAGGGCGCCAGCGCGCGGGTACGGAAGGTGACCGTGCAATCGGCAAGGGTGCTGGCGAGACGGTGACAGGCAAACAGCGTCAAACCATCCGCCTCGGGCACCGGCGCGCTGGACAGTAGTATCCGCTCCACGGTGTCGCGCAAGCTGCGCAATTCCGTCCGGGCCATCATGAGTTCGTCGTCCATCGGTTCGTCCTAGTAACGCCGCTTCGATGCGGCGCGACCATGAACGCTTCACCGCGCGCGCATCGCAAGCCACTTCAGCGCCTCGTGCGCTCGCAGACAGCAAACGGACAGGAAGGCTGCTACGCCGGAAGAGGGAACACCCCAGCGCCTCTCGGGCGCTGGGGTCTGACCTCTCCCAGTTCAGTCCGCGTCGTGCGGCATCCAGAGCGCGTCCATCAGCGCGCCAGGAGACTCCTGATCATCTCGCCAAAGCTTGCCCATCAGTTCGTTGGGATCGCCTTGCGTCCCCATCGTCATCCGCGCGCTGTCACAGAGCATCCATACTAGGTCGTAGCAGTGCTGCGCAATCTCCCGCGCCGCCTGCATCTCTTCTGGGCACAGCGGCGTCGTCGGCTTTCCATCCGCCAAGTCTTTTACTAACTGGTGGCAGTCGCTAAGCATCGCAGCGGTGTTGCGGAACCTACGCACGGAAACCTTGAGCATTTCCCTTCTTCCCATAGTCGCCGCGTCGTTGCGGCGACGACATGAACGCTTCGTCCTGCCAGAACATCAAGCGCTGAATTGCTCAGTTCAGAGGGTGGACGGCGGCGAGACAGGAATGTTGAAGAGGGAATACCCCAGCGCCCGCCTAGGCGCTGGGGTACGTCCTCTCCAGATTTCAGCGGCGGGGTAGGCTTGCGATTACGCTCCGCATCAGTTCTCGCGCGTCCAGGTGTTGGTCCAGATCGATTCCCGCGTGTTCGCACAGCAGCGTCAGGATGTCGAAACATTGCTCGGCCAGATTCTCGGCGGCCCGCGCCTCTTCATGGCTGAGGGAAAATGTCTCGTCCTCATCTCCCGTAACCATCTCTTCGATGGTGTTCCTGCAGTCGGTGAGGTCGATCAGCGTGTTGTGGAACTTGCAGTAGGACATATTGGGCATGTCTGTATTCCGGTAGTCGCCGCGTCGTTGCGGCGACGACATGAACGCTTCTTTCCGCATGGAAGCCAAGCAGAACGAGCGCTGTTCGCGTTCGCAGACAGAGTTCTGACAGCTTCGGCTGAGGCCGCGCCTACTCCGGCAGTTGTCCGAGCGCTTGCTCCAATCCGCTGACTGCGAAGCTGATGCCGTGCTGGTACTCGGCGTCGCGCGGCCGGAACACGTACAAACGCTCGACCAGATCCCGGGCCTGCTCCACCCACTGACGCGGCGTCAGCGTTGGCCGGCACGCGAGATAGGCTTCAATTTGGCCGGCCGCACCGGTGAACGCGGCGCTGACGACCTCGTTTCTCCGCTTTGCCCGCCGCCCTCTAAAGCCGCCCCGCACACGCCGCTCCCACGCATGCAGTTCTTCGTCCGCAGCGCGAACCCTGCCGCAAAGCTCAGGTGGTTCAACACGCCGCGCGCGGTCCAACCGCGACCACGGCACCAGAAATCGCGCCAGCGCCTCGCAAGCTTGCGTAGTGCAGGTGCCGTACTCCCACACCGGCTCCAGATCGGTCGGCGCGTCTTCGACCAACCATCGAATCCGTTTTGGCAGCGTGCCCAGAGTAAATATTGCGTCCTGTACCTCTTGCACTTTGCGTCCTCTTGTCACCGCCTCTTGCGGCACGGCATGAACGCTTCAATTTCGGCAGAAGCCAAGCACCGCCGACATCATTTGGACAGGCACCAGACATCTTCGCTGTGAGCTGTCCGTTAGCTGTCCGGCAGCACCTGGAAGCCGAGCCTTCCGAGAGAAGCGCTTGGCTTCTGCCCAAATGGAAGCGTTCATGCGTCCACCCAACGCGGCCAAGGAGGCCATCATGAACGACGCACTATTCGCGGAAATCGCCCTGGAACATATCGGGATTACCACGCTGGAAAGTCGTAAGCGCGACGATCTGGACTTCTACAGCGTCGCGGTCTGGGAAGTTCGCGACGTCATGCGGTCCGCGTATCTGGCCGGATACGCCGCCGCGCTACGC
This sequence comes from Lysobacter sp. K5869, assembly GCF_018847975.1. NCBI lineage: Bacteria > Pseudomonadati > Pseudomonadota > Gammaproteobacteria > Lysobacterales > Lysobacteraceae > Lysobacter > Lysobacter sp. K5869. The sequence continues at coordinate 842,204 of NZ_CP072597.1, forward strand.
GCAGCGCAGGGAGCCGGACCAGCATTGCCCACAGAGCGCCACACCTTGACGGGCGAAGCATGGCTGGGCGCGGGCGAAGCGAGCGACTACGGCGACGATCCGAACGCCTACACGGTAACCACGCTACCTATTCCCGAGGTGGAGCTGCTGAGTTACCGATGGCAGGAGCGACGCGCTTGCGATGTGCTGATCCCACGCGCCATCCAGCAACGCCGCATCGACTAAGGCGCATCGCCGCTAAAGCCCCCGCCCGCGCGGGGGTTTTTTGTTCCGCGCCAAGAAGCTGTCCGACACCTGTCCGTGAATGAGAACGGTCGTTCTTCATCGTAGAAACCGCTTGGCTTCCTTGGCGAAGGAAGCGTTCATGCGTCCACACCAACGCGGCCACGGAGGCCAAACGCAATGACCACCAAAGACGAACTGAACGACATCTTGCGCGGCATGCCTGCGCATGAGCGCGCCATCTTGGCAGCACTGGATGGGCGCACCCCCTGGGAGCTTGCATGCGCCGAACAGAAGCGGCGCGCGGCCATGACGCTCCACAGGTTCAGCAGCGAAATGATCAACGAAATCGTCAGCGGGCGAATCGACTTGCCCAAGGCCGCGCGCGATGCCGGCGGCGAGTAAGGGGCACACCCGCCCGGTAGATGCCGAGCGTCCCAACCCCGAAGACCTCTGGTTCTTGAAGGCAACGGCGGCGACGGTTCTCGTCGCCGCCGCCAACGGAACCCTCGACCTCAACCAACTGGCGCGCGACGAACTGATCCGTCGCGGGCTGGACCCCAGCGGCGAATGGGTTGGTCCCCGCCGCGCTCAAGAACTGCACCACTCCACCCAACAAGGAGCTTGACCATGACCACCATCGAACTCTCCGGCAACCAGCGCACCGTCCTCGAAATGGCCCGCGATACCGGCGGCTACATCGAGCACTACCCCACCGGCTTGCTGGGCGGCGCCCGCACCAGCGTCGTGCGCGCTCTGCTGCGCAACGAACTGGTCGAAGCCCACGATGCCGGCTACCGGATCACGACGGCCGGCTACGCGGCCATCGGCGTCGAGCCCCCGATGGATGCCGACACCACCGGAACAGAGGCGCCCGCCACGCAGAACCTCAGCGAACCGAGCGCTCCCGGCCTCCCGGAGGAGACCGCGAGCAGCGCACCGGTCGCGCCGAGCAAGCGCGAGCGCGCCGCGCGCGGCGACACCAAGCTGACCACGGTCGTCGGCCTGCTGATGCGCCCCGAAGGCGCCACCATCGCGCAGATCATGGCCGCGACGGATTGGCAGCAACACTCGGTACGCGGGTTCCTTGCCGGCACCGTCAAGAAGAAGGGTTACACGCTGACCAACAGCAAGGAAGGCGACGGTGAGCGGGTGTATCGCATTGCGACCGAGGAGGCGCTGGGCGCACCCGCCGACGTCACCGCGCACGGCGACGAGGAAGAGTAAGGACCGCAGCGAGCCGGACAAGTGTCCGGCTCGCTGTCTAGTAGCAGTCTCACAACTAAGATCATCGAGAATGCTGCGCGCATCGCTTGATGTTCTTTCGAATTGAAGCGTTCATGTCCTCCCAACCACGGAGTACCACGATGATTAACGTTACCCCGCAGACCGGACCGGATGAACTGCTCGCAGTGCTTGACGCTCGCATCCTCGATGCGGTCGAAGATACGTTGTCTAACGACGAGGACTCGACGGACGCGGAAGTGGGTCAGTACCTGATGGACCTCGGACTGAGCGAGATGCAAGCCAAGCGCGCGCTGTGTTACCGCACGCTGTACAGCCTCAACCTTTGGGTCGGCGATTGCACACCGATTCGGTCCAGCACCCGCTTACGCTACGACGGCGAGAGCGGTCAGTTTGTAATCGCCTGATTACCTCGCTGCCGCGCCTTGCGCGGCGGCCTTCCTGTCCGACCGCTTAGCGCGTGAGGACGCACCGCGCTAACACCCTTGGATTCCGCCCCGAAGGAAGCGCTCATGGGCCTCCTAACACAAGAGGCCACCATGACCAGCCGAATCCTTCCGCCCTACCAGCTGCAGATACGATTCAGCCATAACCCTCGCAACGCCAGAGCGATGATGCGTGAGTTGAGCGCCTACTACATCGAACCCGAGTTGGCGTGGGTCATCGAGCAAAAGACGATGACGCAGACCGAGTACCGGGGCTTTGAGCGCGACTTTACCCAGCCCCAGTATTGGATTACGCCGCTCAACAGCCGACCGACCCACTGCATCATGGTCGTGGCGCCTCGTATGCCGACGCTCTACGTCAGGGCCGAAGGCGCCAACTACGCGCGCCTCGTTGGGCTCGCTGTCGAGGAAGGCTGAGCGCCGCCCCGGCGCCGCGCGCTGCGCGGCGTCAGGGCCGCAACGCTCTCAGAATCTCGGCGGCAACTTGCGGGACGATCGCATTGCCGGCGGCGCGCAGGCGAGGTATTCGGGCGGGTATCCCATGAGCCAGAAGACGAATTCCGGGTTGAGGAATCCGCCGACCGGCGAGGGTTCGACCTGTCGCCCAAGCATCCCATTGACCGGCGCGCTGCCAACGCTCGACGCATCCTTGTGATCCCGCGTCGTCGGCGTCGCCCAAACCGCCTGCGCCGGCAGCGGGCGGGTCGCCCCGCTGCCGAAGCTCTGGTTCGGCCCGCCCTTTTCCCCGTCGCTCGCGCGCGGCGTGCTCCACACCGCTTTCGCCACTCCCGGAAGGCCATTGCGCCGCTCGGCCGCAAAGTCCCCGCGTTTCTCCGCATCGTTCGCCGTCGCGGTCGGCCAGACGGCGCCCCACGATCCAGACGCGGTCGCGGCGATGCGGGGCGTTGACGGCGCAAGCTGGAACAACAACCGCCCGGCTGGCGTAGCCTTCGCCTTCCAGGTCAGCGAGAACTCCGTCGAGCCCCAGCGGGATGAGGCCAGCAACGTTCTCGCCCAGGAATACAGCGGGTCGCGCTTGTGCAATAAGGCGATGCAACTCCGGCCAGAGGTGGCGGTCGTCGGCATGCGCGCGCTGGTTGCCGGCGACGCTGAACGGCTGGCAGGGGAATCCGCCGGTCCACAGCGGCGCGTCGCCCGGCCAGCCCGCGAGCCGGGCGGCGTAGGCGAATCCGCCGACGCCGGCGAAGAAGTGGCATTGGGCGTAGCTGCGGAGATCGGCTGCGGAAACAGATCGAATGTCGCGGTCATCGACGTCGCCGGCCGGAATTAACCCGGCCGCCATCAGGTTCTTGAGCCATTGGCACAGGTACGGGTCGATCTCGTTGTAGTAGACCGCCATTAGGCGGCGTCCTCGACCGCCGCATCCGCGGTGAGGAACGCGACGCCGTCCGACGCCCGCGTCGCCTGCTGGCCGGTGAAATCCTGCCAGCGCCGGACAATGACATCGACGTACTTGGGGTCCAGTTCGAGCAGCCGCGCGCGGCGCCCGGCCTTCTCGCAGGCGATCATGGTCGTGCCCGAGCCACCGAACGGGTCGAGTACCAGGTCGCGGCTCTTGCTGCTGTTGCGGATCGCGCGCTCGACCAGCGCCACCGGCTTCATGGTCGGATGCAGCTCGCTCTTGCGCGGGCGGTCGATGAACCACACGTCGCCCTGATCGCGCGCGCCGCACCAGAAGCGGTCGTTGCCTTCGCGCCAGCCGTAGAGGATGGGCTCGTACTGGCGCTGGTAGTCAGCCCGTCCCATCACGAACTGGTTCTTCGCCCAGATGATGAAATCGGACCAGCGGCCGCCCGCGGCGCGGAAAGCGACCTGCAGGCGATCCAACTCGGACGACGACATGGCGATGTAGACCGCGCCCTTGGTAACGTCGAGAATCCGGCGGCACGCGCTTTCGAGGAAGGCGCCGAAGTCGGTGCCTAGGTTGTCGTTGAGAATCTCGCGCTGCGTCCCCCGGATCTTGTCGCGCGGGTTGTTGCCGTAGTCCACGTTGTAGGGCGGATCGGTGAACGCCATGTCAATCAGCTCGTCGCCGAGCAGCGCCGCGTAATCGTCCGCCGCCGTTGCGTCACCGCAGATCACGCGGTGGTTGCCGCAAATCCAGACGTCGCCCCGCTTGGATACTGGGTCGGGCTTTGGTTCGGGCGCGGCATCCTCGTCGGTCAGGCCCGCATCGTCGCCAGCCCCCAGCAACTCATCGATCTCCTCATCTGAGAAGCCGAGCAGGTCCAGGTCGAAGTCGGCGTCGCGTAGTTCCGCCAGTTCCAACGCCAGCAGCTCATCGTCCCAGCCCGCATTCTCAGCCAGGCGGTTGTCCGCCAGGATGTAAGCGCGCTTCTGAGCAGGGCTCAGATGAGCGAGCTCGATCACCGGCACAGTGTCCAGGCCCAGTTGGCGCGCGGCAAGCAGCCGGCCGTGACCGGCGATCACGCCGTTGGCGCCGTCGACCAGGATCGGATTCGTCCAGCCGAACTCCACGATGCTTGCGGCGATCTGCGCGACTTGCGCGTCGGAGTGCGTGCGCGCGTTGCGCGCATACGGAATGAGCACGCCGATGGCGCGCTGCTCGATCTGGAGGGTCACATTGAATACCGATGCGAACCGCGGTTTGCAGCGACTGCAAACCGGGATAAAGGATTTGACACTAGCGGGGTTTTGCGGCTACGCCCCCCGCTCGGGAGAGCCTCTGGGAAGGACCCTGGCGAATTTTTGACCACCAGTCAGATCGGTCGGGCGGTGCCCCAAGCGCTCTCTCTGGCCATGCCGTCATCATCTGGCCGCCGATGCCACCAAGACGGCAATAGAGCACCAGCGCTATGCTATCCAGTGACCAAGCCCGACTAACAAAATCGACAAGCCATGGATGCAGAACAGTCATTGAAAGATCTGGAAAACTCGCTTCGGGATTTCGCTGAGTTCATATTGCGCCGAAAATACGGCCACTCCTGGATTAGCAGTCTCAAGATTTCACCTGAAAGACTGAGGAGCTGGCAGGAGCGAAAGTCAGTTGAGGCAAAGAGATTGCCCGGTGAAGCACTTGAAGACCGGCTCCTCTACTATGCCGACTTCTATGACTTAAGGACCATAGTCACGAAGCACTGGGAGGATGGATTCTCCGAAGCGTTTCCTGAGAAGAGATGGGTCGAGGTACTACTAGCGGAAATGGAGAGGCTCCGGGACCCGAGCGCGCATAGCCGTGAACTAACGGACTACCAGAAGCATCTCGTCTGTGGGATTTCCGGCCTGATCAGAACAAGAATTATGAAGTTCCGTGGAGCCAGAGACGACATGCACAGCTTCTTCCCGGTCATTGAACACGTCACTGACAGCCTCGGCAATCAAATGGCAAATCCGGCGTATGCCACCATGATTGTCGCTAAGGATCCCGTGCGAGTCGGGGATACCGTAGAGATCAGAGTGAGCTCCATCGATCCACAAGGAGAGCCACTTCTCTATAAATTCCGCCGCGTGAATGTACCACTGCTTGGCGACTGGGTAGATTCGAACTCTATGACGATTACTTTCGCGGAATCCGACATTGGCAAAGCGTGCGACATCAATGTGATGGTCAAGACGCGTCGCAGCTATCACGCATACGGTGAGTTTGATGACTACGTGGCAATAAGGTACGTGGTCCTTCCAGCAACATCCTCTTGATTTGGTAAAGCGGGCCAGCCCGGAGCGGAGGAGGTGACGGAGGCACTCCGAGCTGGCCCTAGCGATCGCGCTGCTTCATGGCACAGCGCGCTCAGCATGGGGATCAGACTAGGCCAAAGATCAGCTTTTTGGGACAGCGATATTTGTAGCCCGAACTCTGATTACCCGCGTTTAGCCGTGCCTGCCGAAAACATGTTCTCCGTTGCAGGCGAAACGATGCGCGGGAGCGCACCGTTGAGATGGACGGTGACCAGGTTGAGCGCATGTTGCCACCGACGCCATGCGGTCTTTCTGATCAGGCCGGTACGCGAACAGACCTCGCGCCACGGAACGTACTGCGCGCGCAACCAGATCAGCCGGCGCTGTTCTTCGTCTAGCCACTGCAGCCAGCGCACGGTTTCGCCAAAGCGATCGATCGCACCGGGCGACGCCGCAAAGCGCAACACGACCCGTTCGTCCGCATAGCCCTCCCAGGCTTGGCGGTTGATGTCCGGCCAGAACGCGGCATAGCCCTGTACCCGAGCCGGCGGCAGTCGGCGCGCGGTAACAGCCGCCTCGTGGAAACGGTCCGTCACACGCTCAACAGTCCAGGGCTCGCTCATGCTTCCGGTCCTTGTGCCAACGCCCAGTGCAGCAGCGCGAGCGCATCGGCCTCGTTGTCGTCGGCCGGTGCGTGGCCGCGCCGCTCCATCGCGGCGATCATGGCAACCTTCTTGGCGTTTCCCTTGCCCGTGGCGTGTCGCTTGATCGTGGTGACCGGAACGCCTTGGTACGGAATCCTGTGCTGCTCGCACCAGGCCGTCAACTGACCCAGAAAGCCGCCGTAAGCATGTGCGGCGTCCACGCCCAAGTGCCGCCGTACCTCCTCGAAGTAGACGACCTCGATCTTGCCGACAAAGCCATGCGCTTCGTCCAACCACCGCCCGAAACGCAGATACCGCATGCCACCGCCCTCGAAGCGGCTTGGTCGGAACGTCTGGATGCCGCTGGTGATCTGACCAGGGCGGGCCAACGCCCAGCCCATCGTCGTGCCAAGGTCGAGTGCCAGAATCGTGCTCATGCGCGCTCTCCATTGCGCGGAGGCTCGTAGCCGAGATAGACGAAGCAAAGCGACCCGTCCGGATTGCGGCACGGGAGATAGCCCTCTTCCGCCAGGTGCATACCGAACAGGCGCATGTCGCCGCTGCCGTTCCCGTTTCGATCCGACCATCTCCGAAATTCCGCGAACAGCTTTTCCGGGCACGCGACGTTGGGCAGTCGGCCGAACTCTTCCTCGAAATCAGCCACGATTTTTTCTAGTTCTCGATTCAGGTCCATGATCCTTTCCTGGTGGGCTGACACATCTGACGCGGCTTCCGGTTGTTCTCTATATGTGCGTGTGCGCGCGCACGTGTGGGGGGTAACTAGCAACCGTGTCAGATGTGACAAGTCGTTGATTTTTCAAAGCACGAGTTCAGATGCGCGGCGTCCTGCGCGGCAGCAGACGAAAGCCGATCAGGCCGCGTTGGCCCGTAGAGTTGCGATGCGGCTTGAGGCCACGGACGGCCAACGCAGCGATCAGCCGCTTGATCGATCCGACGTATTCGCCGTTCTCCTCCGCCCAAACCTTCCAGCTTCCGTACAGATCGCTGCTGAGCGCGAAGGCGTTTGGATCGAGGGCGCCTGCCACGGCCATCCACTGGCCGTGTGCGTCCTCGTCTTCGAAGTAGTCCTGCGTGGCGTCGCTGACGCTCGCGGGCGGTTCCAGGCCATGCTGTTGCCAATCCAGGCAGCCGTCGACCGCCCATCGCAAGATGCCGTCGCGCTCCCCCAACAGCTTCTGCGCCAGTTCGGGGTCGCGGCGTGCCGGCGGCACGGTCACCGTGAACGGGATCAGGTGCAGGCGACGCTTCATCGCCTCGTCCACGTTGCGGATGGTCGGTTTGTGGTTGCCGGCGATGACGAGCTTGAACTGCGGGATGTACTCGAAGAAGTCTTGGCGCATGAAGCGCGCCATGATCTTGTCGCCGCCGGTGATGGCCTTCAGCTTGGATTCGTTCCAGCGTCGCCCCTCCTCCGTCTCCACGGCGGACACGAAGCGCGCGCCGCGCAGTCCGGCCAGTTCGGTCGGATGGCGCTCGCCACGACTTTCCATGAACGTGTCCATCGGCGCGCTCGTGGCGTAGTCGCCGAGGATCGAAGTCAGCGTGTTGACGAACACGGACTTGCCGTTGGCGCCGGTGCCGTACAGAAAGAACAGCGCGTGCTCGGTCGTAACGCCGGTCAGGCAATAGCCGGCCATCCGCTGCAGGTAAGTCTGCATCTGCGCATCGCCGCCGGTGACGTCGGCGAGGAAGCGGCGCCACAACGGGCTGTCGCGCCCCATGCCCGCCGTCGCCATCCGGGTCAGTCGATCCGCGCGCGCGTGCCGGCGCATCGCACCGGTGCGCAGATCCACCGTGCCGATGGGCGTGTTGAGCGCCCACACGTCGCTATCCCACTCCTGCGCCGACGACGAGTGACGCGGGTCGCTGCGCGCCAGGCGCTCGACGCCCGCCACGGTCGAGGACGAGGCCAGCTTGGATCGCTGCGACGGCCGCTCGGCCAGCGCGGAGGCTGCGCGGCAGACGCCGCGCACCAAGTGCTGCACGACCAGCGTGCGGTCGGGGTTCCATCGCGAACCGGTCCAGCTCAGCCACTGACCCCACTCTGCGCAGTAGCGCCAGTCCTCGGCGTAGCGGCGGCTGAAGGCCAAGCCCAGTCCATCGTCGCTCGTCCAGTCGAGTCCTTCGAAGTCGACGGATGGCGGTGAATCGTCGGTGCCCGCCGACAGGAAGGTTCGCTCGCCGGCGCGGATGAATCCCTCGATGTCGAACCCCTCTGCGGCGGCGTCGGCGGCGTCCCAGCCCTGCGGTTTGTCCTCCGGCAGATGCAGCACGGCGACCGAGTCGGCGCCGGCTCGGAACGCTGCTTGCGCCGCCTGCATGGCGTACTCCCAGCCTGGCCGATCCTTGTCCGGCCAGATCAGGACGTGCTTGCCGGCCAGCGGCAGCCAATCGGTTTTCTCGATCGGCGCGTTGGCGCCGTTCATCGCGCTCGTTGCGCAGAGGCCGCGCTCGATTAGCGCGTCGGCGGACTTCTCGCCCTCTACAAGGATGGCTTCGACGGCGGAGGCAAGTCCGGGCTGGTTGTAGAGCGGCCGCGGCGTGGGCGCCTGGTGCTTGCGGCGCTTGGCATCCCACGGGCGATATTGCTTTCCCTCCGGCGGGTCGTAGCGGTAAACGCAGGCGATCAACTCGCCCTCGGCGTCGAGATAGTCCCAGCGCGCGGTCGCCGGCCCCAGCTCGTCCATCGCCGGTTCGGCGCGACGGCGTTGCCGCGTTGCCGGCGCCGACAGCGAGACACGCCCCAGAAGTTGGGCGGCGCGGTTCAGGACGGTAGGAAAGTCACGCCGAGCGTCCAGGCCGAAATGCTGCGCCACCAGGTCGAACACGTCCCCGCCTTCGCCGGTGGCATGATCGTTCCACAGCCCGGCCTTGTCGCCGGTCAGCGCTACTTCGAGGCTGTCCCCGATTGCGCCGTGGATGTCGCCGATCGTGAACTTGCCGCGGTGGGCCTTACCTTTCGGATACAGGTCTTGCAGCACACCCTGTAAGCGCAGCAGCAGTTCGCTGCGCACGGCGTCGCGCTGCGATACGGGTGGTGTCGGCGCCGATGCGGCCTCAGCGTCGTTGAAGTCGTTCCAAGTGCTCAATGAGACAGGCTCCAGCATCGGTCCTGCCAGGGGCAGGATCGGCAGGTGTAGTGGGTGGGGGTCGTGCTGATGCGCGGGAGCGCCTCGCCGGCATCGCAGGCACGCAAGATCTCGACGGCGCGGTCGGACGCGCGCTGCGCCAGCCCCCGGTCGAAGACCACGCGCTCTGCGTAGATGGACATGTCGTCGGCGCAGACCGCGGTGAAAAGCGCCGGGTGTTCGTGCAGGTCCAGATACGCTTGGTATAGCGCGACCTGCGCAGCGTAGACCGGACGGCTCGCGGCCAGCCGTTTCTTTTGCAGGTCGCGGAACGTCTTGGTGCCGACCGCCTTGTTCTCCCAGAGCATGGGATAGCGGAAGCTGTCGGGGCCGGCCACGATGATGCCGTCCGCGTGACCGGCTACCCGCCCATCGGCGGCTTTGAATCCGAACTGGCCCCCGGCTTCGGTGTGCGTTCGCAGTTCGAAGCCGGCCAGGCGCAACCATTCGGCCATCCAGTCTTCCATGCGGTGTCCGCGCTTGAAGACGCGAAGAACACGACCGGGGATATGCCGCCCAATGTCCTTGGGCGTGTCGAAAAATTGGAACTGCAGGCGGCGAGAACACTCCTCGCCCAAACTGGAAGCGCCCAGGTATGGACGCGCTGGCTCCGTGGCGGCGCTACGCTCCAGCGCCACGTCGATCAGCGATCCCAGGTGCTCGGACACGTCGTGGGAGTTGAAATCGAGCATGGCGCTGACGTGGTCTAGAAGGGGATCGGGTCGTCGAACGGAGCGTCGTCGGAGACGCGCGGGTTGGAGCGCTGGCGTATCGACGCTTCATACGCGCAGGTGACCGCTTCGATCACTTGGGTTGCCTGCGCTTGCGTGTACTGGGCCAGCGGGACATCGAACCCCACGCGGTCGGCAACCGACGCCAGCGCTTGCAGGCAGGCGCGCTGTGCCTGGTGGGATAACGGCTGAGTCACGGGCAAAAGATCCTCCACCGACGCCGGATCGCTCCGGTATCGAGATGAGTAGAGTTGGTGGAACGCGTTCTGGCAGGTCGCCGAACAGAATGCCCAGCGATATGGCGCGCGCTTCGGATCAGCAATGGGGCGGCGAAGATCCAGATGGCCGAACCCGCGTGCGGGTCGGCCACAGCCCCAGCATGGCCTCATCGGCCATGACGCGACTTATCGAACACCCGGTCGCGGTACGCGATCAGGGCTTGAACGTGCTCCTCGTGCTGCACTGCCAGTTCCTGAAGCACCCGGATCTGCGCGTCCAAGTCGGCCGCGGTCAGTTCCCGCAGTTTCGTGTAGATGCCGTCGCGATTCGGGTATCGGTCTTGCAAGATGATTCGTCGTCGCATGGTGCGCTCCTACTACTGCGCCCATGCCGGACGACCGGATGGCGTCGCCGCTGCGGTCGCCGCCTGAGCGATGTGCGCGGGCATGTCGCGACTGACGGCTGGAGACTCCCCGCTCATGCATTCTCGATACTGCGGGTGGTCCGGCATGATCGGAATCTTGATCACCGCCTTGTCTTCGCCGTAGCTATCCTTCTCCCAATCCACCTTGCCGGCGAACACGATGCCATCGAGGTCGCCGAAGCTCTCGATGCATCGGCCCTGCTGCGCCGCAGTACTCATGTCGTCCGGATGCAGCGCGTGCGCGGAGTTGAGGACGCCCTTGATGAAGCTGCGGCCCATCTGGCCCCAGGTCGGGCCTTTCGGGCTGTGCAGCCCGATCAGGGTCCACAGCTTGCGGCGCGCGTACTTGCCTTCCAGCACGACGAACTCGGCATTGAGATAGACCGCGCCGGTGTCGCCGCGCGTCGCCCATCCATGCATCCAGCCGTTGGCCGGGTCGTTGTAACCGCCCGGCTTGATGGTCATGCGGACCTTGACCAGCGTTCCCTTCGGGATGAGCGCAAAGGCCGGGCTCTCGGCGTCGTTGAAATTGTTCCAAGCGGAGGACATCGTTGACCTTCTTCTAGTGAGTGGACGACGGGCTCGGCGCCGCAGCCTCGGGCGCGCCGAGCTTGGTCATGAGCTGGCCCAGGTTCGGCGGCTCAACGACGTCCAGGCGACCGGATCGGTCTTTGGCGGGGAAGCCCCAGGGATTTGCGGTTTGGCAGACGAACGCGCGATAGGGCTTGCCTTCGGCCGCCGGGATCTCAGCCAGCGTGATCACCTCATCGACAATGCCGGGCAGTTCCAGCCCGGTCTTGGAGCCGTCGATCTGAAGTTCGTAGTACCGGCGATTGAAGTCGTCGGTACGCTCATCGAGGATGCCGACGAACCACACATGGCGACCGCGGGCATGTTGGATGTGCGTCAGCCAAGCGACCATCTCCTGACCGAGCAGGCCGTAGGCGCCGCGCATGTCCGGCTTGTTGGTTCGCTCGGAGAACGCTTGGGGCTGCCCTTTGCACCACTGCAGGCACAGGCGTCCCGCGACGGTGATCGAGTCGATAAACAAGGTGCGGTAGCGATCGAGCACCTGTGGATCGCCGTACTTCACACACGCCTGGTCGTAATGCCATTGGCTGAAGTATTGCCCGTCACGCAAAGCCGGGTTCGGGCCGCCGAGGAAGACCGCCAGGTCGCGGCAGTCATCCCAGGTGCGCGGACGCAAGCTGTCGCCCGGCCAGTTCTTGACGGCCAGGTCGCCGGCCTCGATGTCCACGAACAAGGTCGTCGCCGGGTCGAGCGTCCACAGTTGGTACGTCTTGCCCAGCCCCCAGCGCCCGACCAGCACGCCCTTGACGCCGCGCGCCTCGGAGAGGCGTTGATCCGCGGTGATGATGGGCAAGCTCATCAGCGTCCTCCCAAAAGGGCGCGCAGCATTTCATCCCAAGGATCAGCGTCGCTGGTCGGCTTGATCGGCTTGGTGGTCATCGCCCGGCTCGGTGCTGGTGCTGCCTTCGGCGGCGCCGCGCGCTGGATGAGCCAGGACTCCAGGCCGGTGGCGGTCTCGATGGACATCAGAATCCAGCCGCCACAACTCAAAATTGTGATTTCCATCACGCTCCACCTTCCGTCATCGAGAGGCGGAAGGCGGGCTTGCCGGTCTTGAGCGTCCGAGCCGGATCGAAGGACGCGCGCATCGGCGTCGGCCAGGAGTTGTACTTCGTCTCGCTGACCCGGTAGCTGATCTCCACGAACTCGGTCGGGTCATCTCCGGCTGCCCGGATACGCTCCACGATCCGGCGCAGCTTGCCTTGGTCCCACTCGACCTTCTTCGGCAGTTCGCAGGAGATGCGAACAACGCCGTCGTTGAAGGAGACAGTCCCCGCGTCCTTGCCCGCGGCTACGCGATGCACGGCGGCGACGCGGCTGTACCGCAAGTCGAGCGCACGGTCGACCAGTTCCACGTTCGCTTTTGCGCGTGCGAGCGCGTCGTTCGCCTGCTTCTTCAGGTCGAGCAACTGGTCCGGCGGGTAAGCGGCCAGTTCCGACGCGGGACGACCGACGCAACGTTCCAATAGGGTCATGCTGCCACCTCGGCGGTGACCGCGTTCGTCGGACTCGGTCGCAGCGACCGATTCTCGTAAGCTACGATGTCCTCCAGACGGTAGCGGATGCGCCGCTCCACCTTGAAGAATCGCGGGCCGACCTTCTCGCAGCGCCACCGCTGCAGGGTGTCCGGCTTGATGTCCCAGCGCTCGGCGAGCTGCTCAGGGGTCAGGTTGTTGCTGCTCACTCCAGACTCTCCTCTCGTCCACGGCATCGATGCCGGTGGAGAGAGCGTCCTCGGAAGTCCGCTAGAACTTAAAGCCAAGCTAGCTACAAGGTTGATAGAAGTTCGCTCTGCCCCTGATAGAACTTTTCGGCGAAAAATTCGCCAGTTCTAACGAAAGATGAATATTTTTGGCCCTAGGGCGTCGATCTCAAGCAAAAGTCAAGGTCTCATCTTGCGGCGCGTTCATTGCGTGATATAGGCTGCGGCGAAATCAAGCACCACCTGAAGTGGTCATTCGTGGAATGTCTATGAACAGCAAAGGATTGTTGCACCACTCGCAGCGCGGCAGCGCACGTCGCCGCGCAACTGCACCGCCACCGCACTCAGCGTCGATACGCATCGACGACTGCCGCCGGCATGTGCATCGCCTAGCCCATGCTGGGTACCGCAGAGATCCTCAGATCTCTGCGTTGTAACTGCTCCCCCCATCGGTGAATAGCTTTACTCGGGCTTACGGAGGCCCGATAGGAGTCGTTCGTCCCGAGATTCACCAAGGATGTATTGGCGTGCTCAAACTGTACTTGCGCTGGTTCGATCGAGAGCCGGTCGGCGCTCTGTTGCCTGCGAAAAGCAGTCGCGAGTTGATCGATCTCGATGCGCTGGGTGCGTTCACCGCTCCCCGCCGAACGCGAAGATATCGCTGCGTCGACTGCGGCCTCCTCGAAACCGTCCATGTCTATCCGGCGGGCGATCATCTATTGCAATGCCAGCAGTGCGGTAGCCGCAGCGTCGACCTCCAAGGACCGCCCTTCCTGACGGTGCAGGTGCGACACGACTGGCTGCCCGGCGTGCTGAGCCGGCTGATGGTCGGCGAGTCTGCGTCGCCGGCGATGCTGGTACACAACCGCGTTTGGCACCTCGCCGACATCGACACGCCACGTGGCCAGGTCGCGGTCATGCTCGTACGCAGCGGCTGGCAGTGCGACTACACCGAAGTCGCCGCGGTGCTGCGCAAGTTCGGCAGGCCGCGACAGATCGTGCTGACGACGAGTCGCATCGAGCAGGAGGAGTTGAACAGCGCTGGGCGCGTCGTCATCCCGCTGGTCTCGGTCGCCAAACTCGACGCACAAGGACTCTGGCTGGAGCGCGAGACGCTGATAGAGCACTACCTACGCGGCGTCAATCAAGCTCGCAAGCTGCTGCTGCACCCCACGCTCAAGTCCGACCAGCAGCTTTGGTTCGAACTCGGGCCGGACAACGCATGGGTGCGCGTCAACAACCGCACGGTGCGACTGTGGGGCAAACAGCGACTGTTCGTGGCGTCGATCGCCCGAGCGCATGTGCGCAACCAGCCGCATCGGCGCCTTGCCGACGCGGTCAACGATGCGGGCTACGAAGGCGACGTTCGCAGCCTGCACCAGATCTGCTCACGCCGAGACTTCCGCGAGGTGATCGGCATTGCCGATGGCTTCGTATGGATTCGCGACGACGTGCAGTAACCCGGCACAGCCGCCCTGCCATCACGAGGCTGCGAACGCCGACCACCATCCACCGGACCGATGGAAAACCGCTCCCCACTACCCCTGCAAGAGAAGGCTCAATCATGGAAACCAAGCTGAGGCAAGACGTCACCCGAATCGCTCGCCACGAAGCGCGCCTGATGGTTGCACCGCTGATGAAGCGGATCAGGTCGTACAAGAAGGAATTGGCTTCGCTTAAGGCAACAGCGCGGGCAACGCGCTCGGCACCGCCGAAGAAGCCGTCGGCAGCGACGGCCCCGCCTTCAAGGATCAACCAGCCGGCGCAGGTCAGCGGCGAAGAGGCGCAGGCCTGGTACTCCACCCAGAACCTGATCGAACTTCGCGCGAAATTCGACTTGTCCGCCGCCGGAATGGCCGACCTGGTCGGCGTCCGTCCGTGGTCGATCTATCGGTGGGAATCGGGCGAGAAGCCGAGCCTCACGTCGATGATCAAGGTCGCGTCCCTGCGCAAGGTCAGCCGCAAGCGCGCGTTGCGTATGCTGGAAGAACTGCGAAGCGCTGAAGAGTAAGTGGGACAACTACTCCTCGACCGGCTGCACCGGTCGAGGAGCTCAACCTCAAGGCTGGGCCTTGAGTAGGCGCACGATCTGATTGGCCGACAGCATGTGGCCTGGCGCCGCCTGCCCGACTTCTTCCCGATAGATCTCGGACATCGCCTCATACTGAGGCAGCATCCTGCGTCCTGAATTGAAATCGGATCGGTCCGCGAAGTTCGGATACTCCTTTAGGTATTGAATAAGATACCTTGTGGCCACTAAAAAACGCTGCTCCTCTCGGCCGTCATACCCCGGGAAGCGCGGCGGGCAGGCGCTCGCGCCTACTTGTTCCAAGACCTCGGCGCGCTCGGCGCGCGGTAGGGCCTCATAGCTTTCTTCCAGCGCCGACCACATCTGCATGTGCAGCCGGATAGCTGCGATGAGCGGCGGTGTGGGTTCGGTCTGGAACAATCCTGCGTAGCGCTCAATCAGCGCCCACTCCTGACCGTGGTAGAGGGCCGATGTAACAAAGTCCGGATCGACTTCGTCGTCATGCTCTCCAATACCTAGCTTCCGCTGGATGCTGGCGAGCATCGCTACGACCAGCCGTTCGTTGTTTGTTAGTTTCATTCAACTCCCCTGTACTCTTGCTTTGTCCATTAACGCGCGCGCGGGCGCAGCTTTCCACTGGCGAACGATATAGAAGGCGTCCCCGCGCCTCCGTTATTCATGATTAGCTAACTTTCGCGGCAAAGGAAGCTTTGTCGCGTTCTTTGCGACGAGCGAAGTTTAGGTTTGTCCCATGAACCCACTCTCAACTCCCGCCGATGTCCATCTTCCCAGGGTTTTCATTGGGAGCAGCAGGGTCTCGGTCCGGCGCAGCACCACATTGCCGTACCTGACCTGGCCCCGGAGGTATGGCTAGCTTCTATCGGAAAAAATGTGCACGGCTGCACAGCTACCATCCGGCGCCATCAAGCGCGGGCATTCCAGATCGATCGTCCCTTCCGCAACGAGGCCGCGGCCGCCGGCTGGGTGGCCCGTTGGCTCGACCGGCAGGGCCATCTGATACAAGCCGAACTGCAAGAACGCCCGGCTCTACCCTGTGGCCGACCTGTACCTAGCACCGTCTAGCTCCGGTTGCCCTCGATTAGCCGCGATTAACGAAATCTGTCCTTAGACGTGGCCCTCGGCCATGCATAGCGTTGCGCGCATGTTCCTTTTGGAGGATTCGTGTGCCCACGTCGACCATCCCGCCCCTCGCGTCCGAGAGGCTATTGCGCTCGTCTGAACTCGCAGACCGTTGGCAGCTGACCGAATGTACCGTCCGCAAATGGCGGAGCAAGAACATCGGGCCCGAGTACGTCAAGGTCGGCGGAAGCATCCGGTACCGCCTCGATGAGGTGCTGCGGTACGAACAAAACTGGGGCGGGCGGCGGGCAGATTCATGAGCGCACCAGCTCCGCTTTCCTCGGCTCCTTCTGCTGAAGCGCGGCGAGTCGAGATCGCTCGCCTTCTCGCGCTCGCGATCACGCGCTGCCGGCGCGACGAGAAACCCGCTGGCTGGACGCAGAAGGGGGTTGCTAACCCGCGCGTGGGAAGCGTCCATGTCCGTCCCTTCAAACCGGGTCCAACCCCACGATGAAAAAAGACATGCCTGCAATGCCCGCGGCAACAGTCGCACGCGTCGTCGCACTTCGTAATATGACTATGCGCGAGCTGAAGGCGCAATGGTCAGAACTGTTCGAGAACGCGCCACCGGTCGACCAGCGTCGCTTCCTGGAGCGGCGCATCGCGTATCGACTTCAAGAGCTCGCCTGGTCGAAGCATCATGCGGCTGAGCTCGATGCAAACCGCGCACGGATCGACCTGCTGGTGGACAAGGGCAAGCTCCCTCCGCGCGTGCGCAATGGAAAGCCGATGCCCGGCTCGGTGCTGATCCGGCATTTCGGCGGACAGGACCATGTCGTAACGGTGAGGGCCGACGGCGATTTCGACTATCGCGGCCAGAGCTTCTCTAGCCTCTCGGCGCTCGCCAAGCACATCACCGGCACACCGTGGTCTGGACCGGTGTTCTTCGGCCTGCGCAGCGCCAGTGCCAAGACGAATGGAGGCCCGCGATGAGCGCCCCTGACATTTCGCGCCGTCTGCGTTGCGCCGTGTACGCGCGAAAATCAACGGAGGAGGGGCTGGAACGCGAGTACAACAGCATCGAAGCCCAGCGCGACGCCGGCCAAGCCTTTATCGCCAGCCGCCGCGCCGAGGGGTGGATTCCTGTCGCAGACGACTACGACGACCCAGGTTACTCGGCGGCTACGCTGGTGCGCCCTGCGTTGGAGCGCCTGCTGGACGACATCCGCGCCGGCAAAATCGACATCGTCGTCACCTACAAGGTTGATCGACTTTCCCGAAGCCTACGAGACTTTCATCGACTGTGGGAGCACATGACTGCATACGGGGTCGAGTTCGTCGCTGTGACCCAGCAGTTCAACACGACCGATGCGATGGGACGGTTGATGCTCAACATCCTTCTCTCGTTCGCCGAGTTCGACCGCGAACTGGACGTCGAGCGCGCTCGGGACAAGATGATCGCAAGCAAGAAGAAGGGGTTGTGGATGCACGGCGTTCCGCCGCTCGGCTACGACCTCCAGAACCGCCGGCTCGTGGTCGACCCGAAGGAGGCGCCGCTGGTGCGCTGGATCTTTCAGCAGGTCGCGGCGGGCATGCCAACGGCGCCGCTCGTTGCCGCGCTGCGCGCACGCGGCGCGACCTCCAAGGTCTGGACTACCCGGAACGGACGCCAGATCCTCGGCAAGCCTATCGATAAGTCCCTGGTCTACAAAATGCTCGGCAACCGCACTTACCTTGGGGAGCTTCGCCACGGCGCGCAGTGGTTCACCGAATCGCACGAAGCCATAATCGAGCCGGAACTTTGGGCCGAGGCGCAGGCGGCTATCTCTACCCGGCCGCGCGCCCTGCCGTCGTCGGACAGTTCGAAGATTCCCTTCCCCTTGCGCGGGCTGGTCTTCGCGGCGGATGGCCGCGCCATGACGCCGTGGCATACCACCAAGCGCAATGGTCGAACCTACCGATATTACGTCCACACCCGCGCGCTGCACGAAAGCGCCAAGCTACTAAAGCTTCCGCGCGTCCCCGCCGGAGAATTGGAGGCTGCCATCATCGAGCAGCTGCGCAGCGTGCTTCGGGCCCCGGAGTTGATTTCGGCGATTTTGGCGCAGGCAGCTGCACTTGACCCCGACCTGGACGAGCCGCAGATCATGATCGCCATGCTACGCCTGCATGAGATCTGGGAGTACCTCGCCGGGCACGAGCAAGAACAGATGCTCCAACTGCTGATTGAGCGAATCGTCGTCCACGAAGATCGCGCCGAGTTGCGGCTGCGCCCACTGGGCCTGACCAGCTTTGTCCGCGAACTGGAGCAACACGAAGCCGTCGAGGTATCCGCATGAGCAAATTCAAGGTCGAGATAGCCACAGGCAGCGATGGCTCTATCAGCTTTGATGTTCCGCTGCGGATCACAAAGCGCGGCTACCGCAAGCTCGTCCAGCTCACCGGGCCGGAGGCCGCCGAGCGGCCTTGGGACGCCCGGCCGACCGCGCTGCAGCGTGCGCTGGGCCGTGCGGAGCGCTGGCGCCGGATGCTGGAATCCGGCGAGGCCATGTCCATCAACGATCTGGCTGCGAAGGAGAGAACGGACTTCAGCTACGTCGCTCGCCTGCTCAATCTAACGACATTGGCGCCGCAGCTGGTAGCAGCGATCTTGGACGACACCCTTCCCAGTGGCACGACCGTCAATGACCTGGCGATCAACCCGCCTCTGCTATGGTCCGGGCAGATCGAGCAACTGCAGCGCAAGCGCGGTCCGTTACGCAGGTAGGCGCTTGTCTTGGAATAGGCGGACAAATCGTGCACCGACACTCGATCAGCTGCCCCGCTCCCCGCAGATTGCCGGAACGTGTCGGCCGCGCATTGCGCCCCACGGTCTATTTTCCAAGATCGGAGGAAACATCCTGGCTCGCACCTGAGAATCTATCGGGATTGGTAGGCCACCAAGGAGACGAGCCTTGAACCTAATTGATTAATAGCTTGGGCAACTTTGCTATTCAATCAATGACTTAAGCCTTACCAATTTCCCGGAAGCGCCCACCTGCGACACCGGCAGGTCAGCATCCTGCCAGCCATTTCCGCGGTGTCCGCTATCGGCCAGGAGCGAACACTTAGTGGAGCGAGCCGTCAAGATTAGAGTTGATCTCGGCTTCATGGAAATTCACCATATAACTGGACAGTTGAACTTTACCAAAGGCACCACATGAGCGTCGCGGCTAGAAGATCCCATCGTGGGGACGAGTACCAACTCGCCGTCGCCGTGCACTGGCTAGTTCGACTGCTTTCTGATCCGAACATCGTATCTATCCAAGTAGACGCCGTCTCACTCCCAGCATCGCCAGAAGCCGTCGATGTGGACGACATCGTCATAACTTACGGCAATGACACTACCCGACACGTACAGGCCAAGAAGAACCAGCCGAACCAAAGTTGCTGGAAAATATCGGATTCGGATCTTAAGGACGAGTTGATCAAGGCGCATCGGCAGTTACAGAAAGCCCCCGATGCGATCATCGAGTTCTGTTCGCACACTCCGTTCGGCGACCTGGCGGCGCTGGCCGAGAGCACCCGTGATTACGTCGATTACGACGTATTCCAGGCGCAGGCCAGTTCTAAACTCAGAACGGCCCTTGCCAAGCTGGAACGCATCCTGGGCTGCGCTGGCGATATCGCCTTCAATTTGGTCAGGCACATCGAAATCGGCAGCGCCCACAATTTCGACGGCTGGGAAGCCGTCAATCTCTCGGCGCTGCAATCCCAAGTCGACGATCCCGAGACAGCTGTCGACGTACTCACCAGGATGGCACGTGGCAACCAGAGCGGGCTGCGACTGCCACCTGGCCCGCTGCAACGCGACCAGATCGTGCAGGCGCTAAGCGAACGCGGCGTGGGAATAATCAGCAACCTCGTTCCGCTGGATCCGACCCAAGTGTCCCGCAGCTTTGCCGCGGCGTCAGCCGACCTCGCCGACTGGAAGACGACGCTGCCCAACGACGACTGGCTGGAACGCCCCGAACTGGACGTGCTTTGCGAACGAATCGCCAACGAGCCCGCCTCGCTGACGCTCGTGCTCGGCGAGCCGGGCTGCGGCAAATCCGCACTGCTGGCCATGCTGGCGCGGAGGCAGGTCGCGCTCGGCATACCCGTCCTCGCGATCAAGGCGGACTACCTGTCCGAGACAGTCGTCGATACTCCCTCGCTGGGCGATCACCTGAACCTGCCCGCCGACCCGGTCGATTGTGTGGTTGCGCTGGCCAAGTCCACGAAGGTACTAGTCCTTGTCGATCAACTGGATGCGCTTGCGGACCTAGTCGTCCAGCACTCCACGCGATTGCGCGCGCCCATGGACCTGATTCGCGGGCTTTCCGGCGTACAGAACATTCATGTCGTGGCCTCATGCCGGTTGTTCGAGCACCGGCACGACACTCGGTTGCGGAATCTTGATGCCGAGACCATGACCCTCGATTTTCCGTCTTGGGACAACGTCCAGGCGACCCTCAGGAAGTCTGGCATCCATGCCGGAGGATGGAACGCCTCGATTCGTGAAGACCTGCGGTCGCCCCAGACCCTGAACTTATTTCTACAGTTGATCAGAACCACCGACGAAGCAGATTTGCTGCTCGGATATCAACACATGCTCGGCGAACTGTGGAAGCAACAGGTTCTGTCGGATGCGAGCGGGCGCGCTCGTGAGGCGCTGTACGCCATCACGAAGCGCATGGCAGAGAGGGAAGTGCTCTGGCTGCCGGAAGCGCTGTTCGAAGCCTTCCATTTCGAACTGCAGCGACTCTCGCGGTCCGGCATCTTGCTATGCGAGGGCGGCCGCGTCGGCTTCCGCCACCAGACGCTGTACGAGTACATCCGCGCACGAAGCTTCCTCGACGTACCCGGCCAGCTGACCGATGCCGTGCTGGCGCGCCAGCACAGCCTGCGAGTCAGACCACTGTTATGGCACTCGCTTGCCTACATGCGTGCGGTCGACCGTCCGACCTACGCTCATGAGATCGAACGACTCTGGCACGCCAATCTTCGCCCGCACCTGAAGATGCTACTCATCGAGTTTCTCGGCCAGTTGCAGGACCCTAGCCCCAGCGAGACGGCCCTGGTCGCGGAGAAATGGGATGACGCCTGGTACCGACGCCGCATCCTCGCTACGGCGCCCGGTAGTCCGGGTTGGTTCGACTGGCTGGCGCATGATCACCTAGCGGAGATCATGCGACTGCCGGTCGAGGAAGCCCGGGGCGCGCTGCCTGTGCTGTCGCGCGCGTTGCCGAGCCGCCGGTCCCGTGTTCTTGACCTGATCAGGAGTCACTGGCAACCCATAGCGGAAAAGGACCCCCTAACTTGGTTCGTGCTGGAACAGTTGCCGACGTGGGATACGGACTGCATTAACCTGGGCCGACAGATCCTCTCCAGGACAGGGATTGCGGGTTGGCAGGCCAACCACATGGTCAGCATCGTCAGTGCTGTGGATCCCAGCCAGGCACCATTGCTGCTCGATGCTTGGCTACTGCAGAAGACCGCCGATGTGCAGCACCCAGCTGAGGAGGCGGCACGCATTGCCAAAATTCTCAACGAGCAAGAGCTACACGACTTGCCGGCAATCGCCGAAGCCGCCCCGCGAGAGTTCGTAACGGCGATCTGGCCTTGGGTGTTGAAGGCAATGCATCTTCTGGCGCTGGACGAGCATGATTTCGTCGTCGGATACCGAAACGTCGACATGCGATTTCCCGATCTCGATGTCGAAGATTTGCACCGCGAGAAACCTTTCATCGCTGCCGTAGTCGTCGGGGTCAGATTGCTGGCAGAACGGCACCCTGAGGATTTTCTTGCTTTTCTGAAATCCAATCGGCAGGCCGATCTGATGCCCGTTCAGCGGCTGCTTGCATTGGGCCTCCGGCAAGTGGCTGCGCAGTACCCTGCCGATGCGCTCGCGTTCCTGCTTGAGGATCCCCGGCGCCTGGTGGTCGGCACCTATCGCGACACGCATGCCGATTCGAATCGCCTCATCCGCGCCGTCTCGCCGCATCTGGATGAAGAACAGGTCCAGCGACTGGAACGGACCATCCGCGAATGGAACCGGTACGCCCACCTCCCCGACGACGATGCAAGGACACGCCTTCATCGTCTGCAGTGGACGCGCCAGCATCGTTTGCGCGTACTGCGGGCCATTCCCCAGGAATACATGAGCGCGGCCTGTCGCCGTCATGTCGCAGAGGAGGAGCGGGCATTCCCAGGTCTGGACGACGCCGACGTCCGGTTTTCGGGCCTTAGGGAGATCGGCAGCCCCATGGATGCCTCGCACATGCAGCGGGCAACGGAGGAGGACATCCTCAGCCTGTTCGCCGAACTCACCGATCAGACGCAATGGGATCACCCCAGACATCGGATGCGCGGCGGCGTGATCCAAGCGAGCCGCCAACTGGCCGAGCTCGCCAAGACCACGCCGGACAAGGCTATCCGCCTAATCCGCCGGATGAGCCCGGGCAGCAACGAGATCGCGGTCGGCGCCGTGTTGCGGGCCCTTGGGGAAAGCAAATACGACGCCGCCGCGCTGCATTCACTTGTATTGGAGCTAGACCAGATCGGATTCAATAGTGCGGAATTCCGTGGCGACGCAGCGGATGCTGCCACTGCGGTTGCAGATACCGATTCACCATTGCCACAGAATCTTTTCGATCTGCTGGTGAGTTGGTTGCGAGATGATCCCGACGATGCCGAGCCCGACGACACCGCCGAGAACAAAGACCTGTCGGACAGCATCCTATGGAGCCATAGCGGATTCGTTATTGTACCCCATGGCAACTACCCGTTTCTTTCGGCACTGACCCGTGCCTGCCTTTCTCAGGAGCCGCCGCGTACCGATGAGTGGCTGTCCATACTCGAAGCGCATCTGGGCCGGAAGGAGCAATTGAAAGTCTGGGGGGCCTTGGCCTATGACCTGAGATGGCTGACATGCGCCGATCACGGTCGCGCGCAGCGCTTCCTGCTGGATCTGTTCGAGGCCTACCCCGGGCTCTGCAGCTCCAAGACCGGCGTAATACTTCTCGCACATAGCCAGCACTGGATTTCGTCCGCGACAGCCAGCACGCTGCTAGACAGACTGTTCGCCACGGGAACAGGCTTTTCTGCCCAAGCCGCCGGCGAGATCCTCATGCTGCGGTATGCCCTACAGAGTGAAGAAGAGTCGAGCCTGCAAGATCTTCTGGAGCAACTCCTGGTGGATACGGATGAAGATTCTTTCCCGGTTCAGTGCCGCATCGGGCTCGCCTATGCTGCTGCCGAACTATGGTCGGAGGCGGACTTCCGCGCCCGCCTCCACCCCCATTTGCTGCGCCTTCTGGATCTGGGTGACGAGAAAGTGACCGCCGCCGCGGCCCGGGTATTCGCCCAGCGTCACCTGAAGCCTGACACTGCCAGCCGTGAATTGCTCGACCACTTGCAGGCGCGTCCCGAGCTGCTCAAGCAGATCGCCGATAACGATCTCGGCGAGTGTTTAGTTTCAATGCTGGAAGCGGCACCGCTAGTCGTCGCAAAAGTCGTGCACTCTCTTCTGAACGCGTCCGGAGACGAGTTCTTTAACGGTACGTCGTCGCGCTACTTCCTAGTGGAGAATCTTCTAACCATCTCCTTGCGCTTACAGGAAATGGGAGCCCCATTTCAGGAGCTCGGTGCGCACGTGTTCGAACGCCTGCTTGAGTTCAATACGTCCGAAGCCCGCAACGTTGCCTTAGACCTCGACAAACGAACGACCAATGTGCCTAACACCCGTTCTCCAAGAAGACGCAGAAGAAGTACAACCGCTAGCGCAAATTAGAACGCCTTCAAATTCTGTCTTGAGTACCGCTCGCACATGAAGTCGATCAGACTCTAGTCTTGCAACTGCGAAACCTCGTGATCGTGGTCAACAAATTAGTAATGTCCGCTTTGGATCGAAAGCTGCCCTGCCCTAACCCCCATCTAATTCCTGCCCTCCGTTACGGGTTTCAGGTAGGCTCACCCAATAGGTTGCCCCACTACTCCGCCAGGCGCAGCTACCCTACAAGTGGCGATCATCGGCGTGGTTGGCTGGTGAGCTACTACGCCGAGGTCAGTAGAGTTATGGGCGGGATTCGGCCACTGATGCAGATCGACGACTAACTAGCAACCTACCGACTTCTCGAATATCCGGCGACGCCGGATCCGGACCTGATCCCGCTCGAGCTCAATCAGCAGAAGCGCCCCACCAAATCCGCCACCAAGCGAGTCACCCTTCGCCTTGGCGGCGTCGAACTGTGCACGCGCTACGCGCTCCATCGCAGCAACGCTAGAAACCGGCTCGCGCAGAGATGGGGCGATGATGTCACCAGGTGCAATTATTCCGGTAGCCGAGATTGGCTCAACACCGACGTCGCCGGCTTCACCTTGCTTGGTGAACAAAATGCCTCGCATTCGTCCTGCACTTTTCGACCAGCCGACTAAGCCGACTTGAATACTGTGACAGTGGGGAGACGAGAGCACTTCCGGAGGGGCGCCTTGAGCAATTCGCTGCTGGTGGCGAGTCTCGAGAGTTTCCACGATGAGGCGGGGCATCTCGGGCTCTATCACATCGAAATCGATGTAACACTGAGCGGCAAGGCACTCCGCAAAGAGAATGGCGCCCGCCGCAGTATCTCCACGCCAGCCGATGAAAAGTCCCGACTCCGACAACACTCCGAACTTGTTCGCTTCGAAGCTCTGTCCCCCCTGACTGTTGACAACGGCGGTGTCCATTCCGATCAACGCTCGATCGGGTCGCACGAAGATGTTGAGGATCGTCAAAATCACTCTCCTGGCGGGCTCGCCGTCTGAGGAAAGGTTACCCCGCTTTCCCTGTAGCACCAGATCCAAATGCGTCCGTTTTAGGTCGAAAGCGGATGTTAGCGCCGCTACCACACGTCGACCAGCTGTTGGCCAGCGACGGCGGCGACGGCCGCGATCGCCACGCATCTGCCGGCGGGTGGCCCGTGGCGCCGGGAACGCCAGCCAACGATCAGCCGGCGCCGAACCACCTGGCCAGGTCTACGAGATCTTGGAAGACCACGAGCGCCCCTACTACGCCCATGCTGTCGCTAAAGGGTGGGGAACGGCGACTGACGGTCTCGCTTGTCGGCCCCCGATAACGCGCTTAGCGCCTCCCGAACCACCCCGTGTAGGGAACCCGCGTCGATGAAAGCGCTGTCCCAAGCCACGGTGATCGAACTCGCCCGCGTCGGCGCCGTGCGCGGCGACACCCTGCACGGTCGCGCCGACGGCTCCATGCGATGCAGACGCAGAAATTGAGTCACCCATTGTCGTTGAGGGATGTCCACGAAACCCTGTGCGATTCACTTTGTAAACGACCGCCAGCCATTTAGTACGCGCGCATGCCATCAACGCGCCGCGTTAACGCCATCGAGCGTGGATCCCCGGAGGTGGGCCTGGCCAAACTTCGGATACTGTTGCTGGCTTCGTACCAGCCTCCGCAGGAGTGCCTGTCGGGGTTTCCGCATGGTGCACGCCCAGTCACGGCATCGGTGTCGCGGCCAGAGAGCGTCTGCAATGAGTGTACTCTGCGCGCCCGAGGCGGCCGCCTGCGCCTTAGAGTTCACCACTACGCAACGACTGGCTGACATCTTATCTATTGTCAAACTGGACTATTCATGGGCAACTGGCGACTCACTCCTAGAAGGCTGAGTCGTGGAAACCAGAGAGTTCCCTTCAAGCCTTCGAGCCGTAAGAGATGACGGCACTGTTGTCACGCTCATACGTATACTGACGATGTCCAGAGCCAACGACTTGGACGAGCACTGGCGCTTTGACCATATCGTGGTGCTGGATATAAGCGGCGTAACGCTACAGATCACGGCACAGGGGGAGTACCTCAACACCGAGAGCGGTGTCAGGTACAAATCCTCCCAAAGGGGAGCGCCTTGAGGTCACCTGTGTCGCCGAGAGCTCGTTGCGCAATGAAGAACCAACTCGCCTAGGGCTAGCTGCGCCGCATTCTGCTAAGGCGCCGCTCCGCCCAATTCAGTCTCGGGGCGGGGTTCAACACCTCAGGCTCGGTATTAGCGGCAAGCGCTTTAAGGCGGATAGACGCGTAGCAACCATTCCCAAGCAAGTCGAAGCGACCGGAAGGGTTTTTCATGATCGCTTCCCTACTAACAAAAGTCTCCCGCCCTGCCAATGGAGGGCGCAGCGAACTGCAGAGCGCAACGGCCAGCTTCAACTTACTGGTGCCACTCCTACACCAAGGATGCCCTGGAACCAAGCGACTCACCATCGCCGTGTCCAGCTCAACGACGACTTCCGTTTCACTCACGGATTCGCAGCGCCCGATAGCAATGTCGAAGCTCTTTTGCATGAAACCCTCAGCGGGCTATCGCGGAAATCTTGCTGTTCAATCGCGCCTCTAACATCAAATGGCGCAGCCGTGACTCGACCAACGGGAGCCCCGCGAGGCGTGGCGATGCGCGCAAGGAATAGACGGGTGTCCTCTGCCCAAGAACGGTTCGACTGCTGCGCTGAACCGAAACATTCGTTGAACCACAGGCGCGCATCCACAGTGCGCGCAGCGCTTCCGGGCCGATGGTTTGATCGATCGGAAGAGTGAACTGGAACCATTCGACATGATGTTCCATGGCGCTCCACCATCTTTGTTGAGCACTCAGTATGCACGGCAACGTTCGAATTCACTTAAAAACAACTAATAAATAAAAAGCTGGCTTAGCTCCGACATTGCGCGTAGGGTGAACGAGCAAACATCTGATCGATACCTCTTCGCCCTCGCAGCGCCTGCCGTCCGTCGGCCACCCAACTCATTTCGCGATATCCGACCATATAGGGCGGCGCATTGGCGCAGACTCGGGCTTCGTCGACTTTCCCTATGGCATTCAAACATGCACTCGCCTCCCTGCGCTCGAAGTCGCGGCGGTCTGACGTACTGGGCACTGCATTTCCGAGAGGCATGCTTCTATAGCCCGGGCCTGCGCTTCAGCGATTACGCGCCGGCGATCTATGTGGGCATCTCTGAATTCATCGCATCACCAACCACCCCATTCGAGCACTCGCTACCGCGGTTGCGCGCGAGGTATCGGAGTGTACGGGGGAATTCCCCACTGGCCTGGGAAGGCGCCATCCCCGTGATTTGGGCCGCTTGGGAGCGCGCCAGCAGAATCGAGACTCGCTGCCTCCACTAATCATTCAGCGCATGCGAACGAATGGCTGGTGCGAACCTGTTTCGGCTGAACGGTTTATGCCGCCATTGAGACCCGCGCGTCGCCACGACGGAACGTAGCGCCAGCATCGTCAAACCGCGCTTGCCGGCACCCGAGATTGCGCGTAGCGTCCACCAGATCCACATGTTTCGGGCGCCCGCATCGATGAAAGCGCTGTCCCAGGCCAGCTTGGCCGTGCTTTCTCGCGCCGGCGTCGGCGCCGTGCGCGGCTACAGCTTGCGGGGTCACGCTGATGGCTATGTCCTCTCGGTACAGGACGGCCTGCCCGAAGCCGTGCAAAGCGCCAAACACAGCGGCGGCCGCCAATTTGCCCGCCTGGACGCCGCCCTCGCGCTGCTACGGATCCTACGCGTGGCAGCGGTCGAGGTACGCGTGATGGAAGCCACCGGGCCGTCTCCATGGCCCTAGCGCCGCGGACGCCAGTCGCCCAAGCCACGCTGGACCGCCTGCACGCCGAGGCCGCGGCCCCCACCCCTGAGCTCGCCGTGATGCCGCTATCGATCCGTCGCGCCAAGGCGCGCGCCGCCGCCCTGCTCGACGCCCTTGAGGTCGACGAGAGCTGGGACGCCCACGACGCCGAGCGCGCGTTCAATTTTGAGCGCCACTCGGGCGCACCGGTGACCCGGGCGCCGCGGGGTTTGCGTGCTCAGCCTAACCGCTGGGTACACGGAGAGGGGGGCACCGGGCATTCGTCGCCCTAGCTGTTCCAGCCACGACAGTAGCCCTCCTGCGCGCTCGTTATGTCGGTATGTTGTCGAGGGGAGTTGTAACCGGAGTTGCCTGCGGGCCCTTCGGCGAAGCGCTTGAGGTGCCGTGCCCCTCACCGTAGCCGAGGGCTTGATGCTGGCCGAGGCCCATATCGCCAACTGGCGCGCTCATGATGCGCCGAACGACACACCTCTGCGCTAGACGCAAAGTCCTATTCCGACTGGAATTGGCAGTCAAATCACTTTGTTGCCAGTGCCCTGATCGTCCAGTTGCGGCTCGTTGTCGGTGTTGACCGAATTGCCCTGGCCCTTGAACGTCACCTGACGATAGTTGCGTCCCAGCAGCGTGTTTCGATCACCGGCGATGGTAGCGTGCCCCACCTCGGTCATGTTGTAGGTGTTGTCCGAGCCGATCGCTTCCAGCGTCTCGACCTTCTCGTTGAGCACGGTGACCTTGGTGCCCTCAACGCGGATCGATTGGGCGTGGTCGACGTTGACCGATCCGTTCGATCCCGTGACGACCACCGCGCCGCATTGGCCGTTGAGCACCGTCTCGAAGTCGTTCTTGGTGATCCGCACGTTCGACCCCTGGCTGCAGGTGGCGCCGCTGGCGGGGTCCACGAGTTCGTTGGACACCACGGCACCAAGGCCCCCACCCGCGCCATCGGTGCACGCGATCGCGGCGAAGCACAAGGCCGACAGGGCTAGCAGCCTCGTGTAGCACCGCAGGTAATCGGCGCTCGCGCCGTTTTGTTGTTGGATGTGAACCATCATCGAAGCGTCCTTGTTTGGAAACGAGTGGATCACTGGCCGGCCGCCTTTTCTCCAGGCCTCTTAGCCTTCTTGGTCGCCTTCTTTCCGGTCTTCTTGGTAGCGCCGCGTGAGGCTTTCGTCGACGCTGCGCTAGCGGGGGTCTTGGAGGATGCGCCGCCGATGGCGGGGAAGCGCCCACCATCGTTGGCCTTGCGCCATGCCTTGCCCTCGGCGCCCTTCTCCCACGCCACGAAGGCGACCGGGGTTCGACCACGCCCGGTCCAGGTCTCGCCGGTAGGTAGGCGGTACTTGGGCGCCACCTTACCGATCTTTCGAGCACGGGAGGCACGCGCCGGAGCCTTGACCGCATCGGCGTCCAACTCGCTTCCGGAGATTTTTGCCAGCTTGCGGCGCTGGGCCGGCGTCAGCACCTTGGCGTATCGCTGAAGAACCTCGATCGCTTTGGGAACCTCGGAGTCGCGTTTCTCGACCAGCTTCTTCTGGGCTTCCAACTGCTTGATCTCGGCGTCGATCGACTGGAGTGTGGTCAGGGCCACCGGGGCATCCTATCGGGGGGAAGGCTCGGTTATAGCATCGATCGCGATTTCGCCAAGTCGGTCCCGGACGCGCCTCTCCATTTGAATGACCACGAAATCCTGCTGTAAACAGCTACGTCCTGTCGGTGTAATACCGCCTGCCCGCGGTCGTGCTCGAGATGCGTCTGGCCGCGGCCGCCACGTCCCAGGCCGCGCCACGCGGCCGGTTGCCGCGCGATCCCCACGCCTAAGCCGTCCGCATGCCTCTCTCGATTCGCCGTGCCAAGGCGCGCGCCGCTACCTGTCAACTTGGTGGCTGCTCTCTACGAGCCCCTGGACGATGCAGCCGGCTTGCACGAGTGACTCTTGACATGCACTATATTTTGATTATTGTTGAAATATGGAAACTAAAATTGCTGTCCCCCTCCTCGCCGCCCTCGCCCAGGACACGCGACTTTCGGTGTTCCGCCTGCTGGTCGAGCAAGGCCCCGAGGGGTTGCCCGCCGGACAGATTGCCGAACGTTTGGACATCAGTCCGGCGACGTTGTCGTTCCACTTGAAGGAACTAACGCATGCCGGGCTGACGCTGTCACGACAGGAAGGACGCTTCGTCATCTACTCCGCCCACTACGAGACGATGAACGGTTTGCTGTCGTTCCTGACCGAGAACTGCTGCGCCGGCTCGCCCTGCGACAACGCGGCGCCGAGTTGCACGCCGACCAAGCGATAAGGAATCACTATGAAACGCTCGCACCTGTGCGTCTCCATCCCGGACTTCAGCGCTTGATTCCTATCCGACCCGCGACCCCGGCGGATCACGTAGCCGTGCAGGCGCTACTGGCCGCCTCGTTGCTCTCGCTCCAGGACTCCGAGGCCGACCCGATCGACTTCCTCGTGGCCGAGCAGGACGGAACCCTGCTGGGTGTGGTCGCAGTGCAAGCGTGCGGCGACACAGGCTTGCTACGTTCCCTCGCCGTCGGCACGAACCTCCGGGGTAGCGGATTAGGCAAAGCACTCGTAGAGCGCGCTGAGATGCATGCCCGCGCCCGCGGCCTGGTGCGGCTGGTCTTGCTGACGGAAACCGCGTCTGCCTTCTTCTCACGATGCGGTTACGTTCCGACCGAACGCGGCGACACACCAGTGCAAATCCAGTCCACAGCGCAGTTCCGCTCGTTGTGCCCCGCCACCGCCTCCTGCTGGAGCAAATTCCTCGGCCCGCCATGAGCCCCCGTCACTACAACATCCTATTTCTATGCACCGGCAACAGCGCCCGCAGCATCCTCGCCGAGGGCTTGGTCACTCACCTCTCCGGCGGACGCTTCCAGGGCTACAGTGCAGGCAGCCAGCCGATCGGACACGTAAATCCGCTGGCGCTCGAAACACTGCGCAACTTCGGATGCGCGACGGAAGGATTCTCGAGTAAGAGTTGGGACGTGTTTGCCAGCGCTGATGCGCCGGCCATGGATTTCATCATCACAGTCTGCGACAACGCCGCGGGCGAAGCCTGCCCGCTGTGGCCGGGTAAGCCGGTGTCGACGCATTGGGGCGTACCCGATCCGGCCAGTGTCGATGGCCCTGAGGAGAAGCGGCGTAAGGCCTTCATGGATGCGGCATTGACGCTTAGACGGCGCATCGAGCTGTTCCTATCGCTGCCGCTGCACCGACTCGACGCCATGTCGCTGCAGCAAGAGCTGCGCGACATCGGCCATCGGTGAGAAGGGGCTATGGTCACGATAAGCGAAACCACCGGTCAAGCTGCGGCCGCCCCCGTCATGAGCGTGTTCGAGCGATACCTGAGCGTGTGGGTCGCTTTGTGCATCGTTGTCGGCATCGCGCTAGGCCAAGTCGCACCGGCTGCATTCCAGGCCATAGGCCGACTCGAGATTGCACAGGTCAATCTTCCAGTGGGCGCGCTGATCTGGGTGATGATCGTGCCCATGCTGCTCAAGGTGGATTTTTCCTCATTGGGTCAGGTGCGTCAGCACTGGCGCGGGATAGGTGTCACGTTGTTCGTCAACTGGGCGGTCAAGCCGTTTTCGATGGCGCTGCTGGCATGGATCTTTATCCGGCATCTCTTTGCCGGGTGGCTGCCGGCCAGCCAACTCGATAGCTACATCGCGGGGCTGATCCTCCTGGCCGCAGCCCCGTGCACGGCGATGGTCTTTGTCTGGAGCCGGCTTACCGGCGGCAATCCGGTGTTCACGCTCTCGCAGGTGGCGCTCAACGACACCATCATGGTGTTCGCCTTCGCCCCTATCGTCGGCCTGCTGCTGGGCCTTTCGTCGATCACCGTACCGTGGGATACGTTGCTGACCTCGGTGTTGCTCTACATCGTCATACCGGTAATTCTCGCCCAACTCTGGCGCCGATCATTGCTGCAGCGAGGCCGTGCGACCTTCGAACAGGCCCTGAAGCACCTCGGCCCGCTGTCCATTGCAGCGCTGTTGCTGACGCTGGTGTTGCTGTTCGCGTTCCAAGGCGAGGCCATCCTTCGACAGCCGCTGGTGATCGCGCTGTTGGCAGTGCCCATCCTTATCCAGGTGCTCTTCAATTCCGGCCTGGCCTACTGGCTCAACCGCCAAGTCGGCGAACAGCACAGCATCGCCGGCCCCTCGGCGCTGATCGGCGCGAGCAATTTCTTTGAGCTCGCCGTGGCGGCCGCCATCAGCCTGTTCGGCTTCCAATCCGGCGCGGCCTTGGCCACCGTGGTCGGCGTATTGATCGAGGTACCGGTCATGCTGCTGGTCGTTCGCGTGGTCAACCGATCGCGCGGCTGGTATGACCGCAGCGCCCTCACAACGTAACTGGACCCTGCCCCGTGAGCGACATCACCATCTACCACAACCCCGACTGCGGAACCTCGCGCAACGTACTGGGGTTGATCCGCAACAGTGGCGAGGAACCAACCATCGTCGAGTACCTGAAAACGCCACCCAACCGCAGCAGGCTAGAGGCCCTGATCGCTGCAATGGGTCTTCCGGTGCGAGCGGTTCTGCGTGAAAAAGGCACGCCCTTTCTTGAACTCGGCCTGGACGATCCGACGTGGAGCGACGAGCAATTGATCGATTTCATGCTCCAGCATCCCATCCTCATCAACCGCCCCATCGTGGTCACGCCACTGGGCACGCGCTTATGCCGTCCGTCGGAAGCGGTGCTTGACATCCTGCCGCAGTCGCAACAAGGCGCGTTCAGCAAAGAAGACGGCGAGGTGGTGGTGAACGCGGAGGGTCGACGTGTTTGAGCCCCGCATCGACTTGCCGAACATCGACCCCGCGCTGTTTCCGCAGCCGGAGATCGAACGCCTGCTCTCGTCCGATCGTCCCGTCCACGCCCCCCGCTTCCTGCTGCTCTACGGTTCGTTGCGCGAACGCTCCTACAGCCGCTTAGCCGCTGAGGAAGCAGGGCGCATCCTGCGCGCGCTCGGCGGCGACATACGGATGTTCAATCCCTCCGGCTTGCCGCTGGTGGACGATGCGCCTGGCGATCACCCCAAGGTCCGGGAACTGCACCAACTGGTGCAATGGGCCGAGGGCATGGTGTGGAGTTCGCCGGAGCGCCACGGCGCCATGACCGGCCTGATGAAGACGCAGATCGATTGGATCCCGCTGTCGGTCGGCTCGGTACGGCCGACCCAGGGCAAGACGCTGGCGGTCATGCAGGTGTCCGGCGGCTCCCAGTCCTTCAACGCGGTCAACCAAATGCGCGTATTGGGCCGCTGGATGCGGATGCTGACCATTCCTAACCAGTCGTCGGTCGCGAAGGCCTATCAGGAGTTCGACGACGCCGGGCACATGCGGCCATCCGCCTACTACGACCGCATCGTGGACGTGATGGAAGAGCTGATGAAGTTCACACTGCTCACGCGCGGCGTTACGCCCTACTTGGTGGATCGTTACAGCGAACGAAAGGAGAGCGCCGAGGCACTGAGCAAGCGCATGCAGCAAGAGGCCCTTTAGCGGGTGGCTTCGCTTGAGCGGTGTAAGGTCTCAGCCAGCGTCTTGCCACGGCCCCGAGCCGGTAGACCAGCACGATCTGCGCCGCGGCGACTGCATGGAATCTGACGTTATGTCCGCCCCCGCCCCCGAAACCGCGCTTGCCGGCGCCCACAGCCAAGCGTAGCGCCTCCCGAACCATTCCGTGTCGGGCGCCCGCGGCGATGAAAGCGCTGTCCCAGGCCACCTTGATCGAGCTCGCCCGCGCCGGCGCCGTGCGCGGCTACACCCTGCACGGCCGCGCCGACGGCTACGTCCTGTCGGTGCAGTACGGCCTGCACGAGGCCGTCTTGACGGCCAAACGCGGCGGCGCCCGCCGCTTCGCCCGCCTCGACACCGCCCTCGCCTTGCTGCGGACCCTGCGCGCGGCCGCGGTCGAGGTGCACCTGGCCGACGCCGCGCCGCCCCCGCGCCCCGACCGCCGCGGGCGCCCCGCCGGCCTGGCTGCGCTGGACCGCCTGCACGCCGAAGCCGCGACGCCGCCCCCGGCCGCACCGCGCGCCCAGTCGCCGCGTGGCCCCCAGCCCTGAGTCGCCGCATGCCCCTCTCGATCCGCCGCGTCGAGGCCCGCGCCGCCGCCCTGCTCGACGCCCTCGAGGTCGGCGAGACCTGGGACGCGCACGACGCCGAGCGCGCGTTCAACTTCGAGCGCCATTGGGCCGCGCTGATCGCGCGCGCGCCGCAGGGGTTGCGCAACCAGTTGCTGGACCAGGGACGGCAGGTGCGGACCACCTCGCCGACATACGCGCGGCTGCATCACTCAATCGGGCTGCTCAACGGACACTGAGCACCACTGCACCGGCATCGCGGCACTCATGCAGTTCGAAATCGCCGGCGTCTAAAACTCTGGACGGCTCACTGCACTGTGGTCGGGGTCGTGGCCGAAACACGGGCGCAGTTCCGTTCGATGCCAAAACAATGGCTATTGCGCGAGTTGGGGAGGGGAGATGCGAAAGGTTGCCGCATATGCAATGGAAAGCACTGCAGACAGTAATGAGTCCGCCGCGATACTGGAAAAGAAGGCATCAAAAATTCTGGACGACTGGCTCAAAGACAAAGGTCGCCTCGCGCAAGACGGGGAAACATTCGCACTTTCGAGGGGGCGTGAAGGGGTACTTTCGGATACTACCGAGCATTCACCAAGTGGATCTTATCGGAAAATCTCTCTATCAGAAGCCAGCGAAGGTGGGCGGTTTGTCTGCGAGGTAAGCCTAACCCGAAAGAACGACGCCTGCGCAATTTTCGTAGAGTTGCGGGTGGCATCCCAGATTCAGCAACTGGCCCCATTTCAATTCGATGTACGACGCCCCGCATTTATTCAGCAAATCCTTAACAGCGAGGAAGAATGGTACCTAGACCAGAATTTGCTACCGGGCCGTCCAGTACCATTCGTCGGCGCTCAAGGAGGAGCAGACCTTTCACGACTGATTTGGCATAAAGACAGGACGATTCCGCTGATACTCATATCAACAGAAAAAGGCAAGTCGATTACCGAATCATTTACCGAGAGGGTATGCAGCGACCTCTGCGGCTTAGCCATCATAGGAACATCCGATGAAACCTCATCGCGAATGCTTTCGAGTATAAAGGGCACGGAGTGGTCCTGTTACAACGGTGCCGTCCGACTGTACTGGCCAGTAGGTCCGGGAATGGATAAACCCTCCTCGCACCCCATTTGGACCAAGAGCACCCTCTATACGGGCGTATCCGAAGCCAAAGACGCATCCTACAGAATACGCAGTCAATTTAGACGTCAAATTTTAGGCCTGTCGGCCTTTTCAATTCGTGAGCCCAGATCGGCTCGTGAGTTGCGTTCCGAGATCAACGAACTTCGACAGCATACTCTTGCGGAATCATTCAAACGTGGCGAAAGCGAGGATGACTTCAGAGAGATCGCTGAGAACTACGCCGCAGATAACGACCGTTTACGCGCGGAACTGGCTCAGAGGGATGAGCGGCTGAATGACCTGCAAGACCAGGTAGAAAATCTGCAGGTTGCCCTTAGATACGTTTCGGCAGAGGCTCCGACAGTTGCGCCAGATAAGACTTTCTTAATTGACAGTGTTGCCGCCGCGTTGCGCGCGGCTGAAGCTCAATTTGGCAACGAACTGGAGTTCTCCGACTCAATCTATCGCGAAGTTGAAAGTCTGCACCCAGAGGCCGGTCCGCCGGATAAGATCTTTCGCTACTTGGAGGCACTCTCAGATCTAGCCGCGGCACTGAAGTCTGGATCGCTAGGCGAAGGTGTGATTCCATGGCTCGAGAATCGCGGTGTGACTTGCTCTGTGGAATCAGAAACCACGCGGAGGTCAAGAGCACAGATGAAGCAGAGAACTTGGCAGTTTGGCGGAAAACCAGTCGAGTTTGATTTTCACCTCAAACCTAGCGACAACGTCAGCCAAGACCGCTGCGCTCGGATATATTTTGACTTGAATGGCTCAGCGGACAAGGTTCGCGTTGGATACGTGGGGCGCCATCTTGACTAGGATCTACTCCATACAGCGCTTTGAGCAGTTGATGGAGCCCCCGGCCACTTTGGCCGAGCTCGCCCGCGCCGGCGCCGTGCGCGGGGACACCCTGCACGGCCGCGCCGACGGCTACGTCCTATCGGTGCAGTACGGCCTGCACGAGGCCGTCTTGACGGCCAAGCGCGGCGCCCGCCGCTTCGCCCGGATCGACACCGCCCTCGCGTTGCTTCGGACCCTGCGCGCGGCCGCAGTCGAGGTGCGCCTGGCCGACGCCGCGCCGCCCCCGTGCCCCTACCGCCGCGGCCGCCCCGCCGGCCTGGCCGCGCTGGACCGCCTGCACGCCGAGGCCGCCCCGCCGCCACGGGCCGCGCCGCGCGCCCGGTCGCCCCGAGGCCCCCACCCCTGAGCCGCCGCGATGCCCCTCTCGATCCGCCGCGCCAAAGCCCGCGCCGCCGCCCTGCTCGACGCCCTCGAAATCGGCGAGACCTGGGACGTCCATGATGCCGAGCGCGCGTTCAATTTCGAGCACCACTGGGTCTTGCTGATCGCGCGGGCGCCGCGGGGGTTGCGCGCTTACCTACTGCGAATGGAGCGGGAGGCGCGGGACGCCTCGCCGACGTTCGCGCGGCTGAATTGTTCGATGGGATTGCCCCGGTTTCGCTGAGCACCGTCTTCTGACCATCGTCAGACGGAGCGGAGCCGCTGTCCGCGCGGCGCGACACCCAAGCCATGTAGATGCCGGAATTTAGTCACTCTTCGTGGCTACGAGATGTCTACGAAACTCTGGGCGATTCAGTATCCTCCGCAGAGGGAGGAGTAATCGCCCGGGAATGCGCCGCTATGGGGGGATACGGATGTATTTGGCAACGCTGAGTATTGAAAACTTTCGCAAACTCAAGGAAGTACAGATCCAGTTTCAGCCAGGGCTGAACATCATCGTGGGCGCCAACAACGTCGGCAAGACCGCCGTCGTCGATGCACTGCGCGCCTTGCTTGCCGGCTATGACGAGCCGCCACCGCGACTGGATACCGACGACTTGCACCGCCCTAGGGAAGGGGAGCCTGCCGGCGACATCACGTTCCACTACGTCTTCCGGGGCCTCAGCCTAGACGACGAGGCGGATTTTCTTGCGGCGCTGACGCCCGACGGCGACGGCAACCTGGAAGTGCACATTCATGTTCGCTATTCCGGCGCGGACGCCAGCGGGCGTTTTCGCATTAAACGCTGGTGTGGTGAGCATGAAGACGTCGGCCTGACGTCGGACATGCTCGAAAACCTGCGGGGCGTCTACCTGCAGCCTCTCCGGGATGCCGCCCAGGGCTTGCGCCCGGGCCGCGCCAGC
Organism: Lysobacter sp. K5869; assembly: GCF_018847975.1. Lineage (NCBI taxonomy): Bacteria > Pseudomonadati > Pseudomonadota > Gammaproteobacteria > Lysobacterales > Lysobacteraceae > Lysobacter > Lysobacter sp. K5869. Next base: position 879,376 of record NZ_CP072597.1, read on the forward strand.
CAACTATCACGGCTTCTGCAAATGCTAGCCGACGATGCCGGCCGCGAGGGGATCAATCAGGCGCTTAGCGAGCTTGATCAGAATCTCAGGGCACACGCGCCGATAGTTAGCACGCAGACCGCCATCGCCACCCGCCACGTGTCCATGCTAGGCGAGCAACTAGCGCAGGCGCTGGAAGTCGGCCTGAGCGCCAGCGACTTCCAGCGCCTATCTTCCCGGCTCTCCCTCCTGGTCGACAACTTCGAGATCGAGCAGAACGGACTCGGCTTCAACAACCTGATCTTCATGGCCGTCGTCCTCGGCGCGCTCGCCAAGAACGCTGAAGCCAGCTACCGCGGCCTAGTGATCGAGGAGCCGGAAGCCCACCTGCACCCCCAACTCCAATCGATCCTGCTGCGCTACCTGGAAAGCATCCATACCCACGAGGGCGAAAAGCCGGTCCAGCTGTTCGTTACCAGCCATTCTCCGAACTTCGCCAGCATCGCGGACCTGGAGTGCCTGACCTGCTTGGTGGATACCGGCACCGCGATCGAGACGTTCTTCCCCGGAAGCGTCGAATTCGCCGCCGGTAAACGGGAGAAGCTCAAGCGCTACCTGGACGTCACCCGCGCGGAGCTGTTCTTCGCCCGCCGCGTGATCTTCGTGGAAGGCGCGGCCGAGCTTATGCTGATGAACGTGCTCGCGGCCCGGTCGGGGTTCGATCTGCGCAAGCACGCGGTCAGCTTGATCAGCGTGGAAGGATTGAACTTTGATTCCTTCCTGCCGCTGTTCGGAGAAGGCGCGCTGAAGATCCCGGTCGCGCTGATCACCGACGCCGATCCCGAGCAAGTGCAAAGCGACGCCGGCAATCCGGTAGCGCTATACCCGGCGTTGGGGGACGCCGTGGTGGTGTCCGCCAACACCGCAAAAATGAAGGAGAGAGAGGACGCCTATGTCAAGGTATTTCACGGGCTAAAGACTCTGGAATACGACTTCGCCCTCTACACCGACAATCGGACAGCGATGCTGGCTGCACTGAAAGAGCTGCATCCCAAGATCGGCGAAGCGGTGGAAGCGGCCGTTGATGCGGCCCAAGGCGACGCGGCCAAGGCCAAGGCCCTTTTCACGGGCATGTTCGAGCGCCCGCAGAACAATGTACAGAAGGGCCGTTTCGGTCAGTCATTGGCGCAGATCCTGGCCAAGCCAGACACCCCGTGCGTCGTGCCCAACTACATCCGTGAGGCCGTGGCCCATGCCTGCCAATGCGAGGCGCCCGCATGACCGCGCTGTCCGACGAGCAGCGCGCGATCGTCGATGCCCCCACCGGCCCGTTGTCGGTGATCGCCTGCGCCGGAAGTGGCAAGACACGAACGGCTGTGCATCGACTGGTCGAGATGCGGAGGCGCCTGGGGGAAGAGCGAGGCCGGGTCGCGCTGCTTTCCTTCTCGAACATTGCCGTTGATACCTTCCGCGAGAACTACAGGCGTCTCGCCCACACCCTGCCAGCCACGGCCGGGCGGGGCCGGGTCGACATCGACACGCTGGATGCGTTCATCACGACCCATGTTCTGAGGCCACACGCACATCGCACCATGGGCTCGCAGCAGACCCCCTATCTGGTCTCGGGAAGCGAGCCGTTCCTTGCCGGCTTCACGTTCAGGACCCAACAGTTCCCCCAAAGCATCACGATGATGCGCGTGGGATTTCGCGAGGGCGACTTCCACTTCTTCTACAGCGTTCACAGCCAGAGCGTCGGCCTGAACAGAGCGACGGCATTGACCCTCGTCGAGCGGCTCGGCAGAACCGGCGCGTACACGCATGACCTCGGCCGGTATTGGTGCCATCGCGCCCTGCGGGAACAGCCAGCCGTTCTCCGTGCGCTGGTCCGTCGCTATCCACACATCCTGATCGACGAATCGCAGGATATCGGCCCGTGCCATCAGGCCATTCTCGACCTGCTTGCAGACGCCGGAATGGAAATTTCCCTGATCGGCGACCCCAACCAGGGAATCTACGAGTTCTCCGGGGCGGACGGCAGGTTCCTCACCGAATACGGTAGTCGTGCAGGCGTCAGCTCGTTTTCGCTAACCACGAACTATCGCTCGGTTCCCGCGATCCTAGCCTTGGCCAATCAGCTATCCAATCGCAACGACACGCACGAAAGGGACTCGCCCGATACGGTACACGGCGCCTTCTTTACCTCCTATCGCGCCACCCAACGGGATCAGTTGATCGAAACCTTTGAGGCAACCGTCGCGGCAGCCGGACTCGAACCCAGCCGCAGCGCCATTCTTTGCCGCGCGGTGAAGCTGGCGGATGAACTCGCCGGCGCAGACACGCCTGTTGGACGTGGCCTCGTCAAAGAGTTCGCGCTCGCGTCGATCCTCCGCGACAAGCGGCGCGACTACAAGCGGTCCTTCGAGGCACTGGCACGGTGTGTCGTCAGTTTGCTGGTTGATCCCCCGGCAAACTTGCTCACGGCGCTACTGAGTCCGGCCAGGCATCCCGAGATGCGACGCGTGCGGCGACGACTGTGGCAGTTTGTCCGCGATCCGGGCGTTGGCCTGCCCCCGTCCACGCTACTCGCCGATACCGAGTGGCTTCCCAGCCTGCTTGAGCGCGTGCGCCAACTGCTGGCTACACTCCAAGCCGAATTCGGGTTCACTCCCACCGACAGTCTGGGAACCAAGCTGACCCGGCGCGACCTGCCGCATGCTTCGCTAGTGGCCGCTGACGATCTCGGCACGCAGCGGAACACTCGGATTCGGGTCGATACCGTGCACAAGGCCAAGGGCGAAAGTCTCGATGCCGTCCTCTACATGGCGACCAAAGATCATGTCGAGGCAATGCTGGACGGTGTCGCGACCGAGGTAGGACGCATCGGCTACGTCGCCGTCACGCGCGCCAAGAACTTGCTTTGGCTTGGCCTCCCCGCAGCGGCCCTTCCGGGGCTTCGCCAGAGATTGATGGACTTCGGCTTCCGCGAGGTAGGTGCGGAATGACTCAGGAAGAGAAGCGGCGCTTCCGGTTTCTCGACTATGCGCCGCCCATCGTGGCGTTCATTGCCGCGATCGCGGCGGTTGTCGGCTCGCCAAAGTGGGACACGGCTGCCCCTGGCGTCGCGAAGATCACACTGTTTGGCTGGCTCGTATTGGCAATCGGTCTGCTCGCGCTGGTCACGTCATTGCTGGTGACCTCGCGCAACAAGCGGGAGCAGGCGCGGCAGCGCGAAACAAAGGCCCGCATTGCATCGATTGGCATGCGCCAGTTGTTGAGGGCGTTTCAGCATGCGGTCCATCCTATTGCCAGCGACTCGATTTGGAGGCGGCAGTGCGACGCGCCTGAGTCTCCGCTGGATCTCCTCGATTCCGAGCGCCGCAGGATCCTCGCGACGCTCGACTTGAACTCCACGTCGCCCTACGCAGACGGCTCGTTCGAGGAGATCAAATGGTTCAGCATGCTGGGACGAGCAGCGAGGGAGGGATCGGAGGAGATCACGACGACGCTCCAGATCTATGCCAGCTACCTGTCTCCGGACGTCATGGATGCAACAACGAAGGTGCTTTACTCGGATTTCCTGCGCTTCAGGTTGCTGCACATCCACGAAATCGTCCAGGCCAATACTTATCGCGATGCGAACCGAGCAATTCTGTTCTTCTGGGTTGCGAACGATGAAATGCACAGCCCTGATTACGAGGAGTTCTGGAAGCTCCTAGCGCACGCAATGACGCTATGTGGTGCAGAAGCGGCGAAAAATGGTCAGCCAAAGTTCTCGCTGCGTTGATGCGAGACCACGATGGAATTGGCTCGCACGCCCGCCGATCACCGACCGCAATCCGCGCCGCGCAGCCTCGCGGACCATCGGAGGAAGCCAAGTAGTTGCCTGGAGCGACCGCTTCGGGTCGGAGCTGCCATGCCCCCTATCCCCGATAAACACCCCTAATCCCTGCCCCATCAATGTCTGCTTCCGGCTAGAAGCGGAAACTGAATTCGATGCATCCGGAATATGAATTCTGAATTGAAGGTAGCAGAGCTCAAGAACCTTGGGGGCACGACGACAAAATCAATTCGGCGGGCTGTGGTGAGCCGCCCCGCGGGGCCAAGTGATGGCACTCGGTCGCGCCATGACAGCTGAGGACGGCACTGCGGAAACACTCGCGGCAGCGCAGTACAATTCGAAAGAGCTCGCTACCGCCATCAGTGCCGCGTGGGCCTCGACGCAGGCGTCCAAGAAGCTATCGGGCGCTCTGGAGATGCATCGAGGTTCACTGAGACTTCCTCGCACTCCACACACTCTCGCTGCTCGCGATTCGTCATTCCACTTACGTCTGTCCAGGAACTCTTCGACCCATGCGCCAAGGCCCCTTCTCTCGCCCAACTGTTGTTGCTGCGACGGAACTGCTCGAACAGCATACACAGGCCCGGTTCAATCAAATGATCGTGCGTCTTGGGCTCGAGGACGACGTGTCACAGGACACGACCGTCAGCGTGGGGAAGAAGATCGCGGTACTGGGCAGAGTCGTGGTGGCGCGAGCTGACCAAGTGCTGCAGACCGTCGACGGGCCCGTGACGTTGGCGGAGGCGCTTGTGCGCGAAGCGGCGCAACTAGCACAACCGGTCTCGACAGATGCGCTTCATACGGACTTCCTGCGCGGACTGGCGCGGGATGGCTTCGTGCTGGTGCCAGCCCCGAGTCGCGCCCAGCGTGCGTCGATCCGCGCCGCGCTTCCTGGCGAGATCCAACTACCTGCCACGGACGACGAAGTGCACCACTTGCTTAAGCAGTTTGGCTTCGCCACGCCCCTCGGCCACCTCGACCAAGCAATCGATGCCCACACTCGCGGCGACTGGGCCGCGTGCAACGGACAGCTACGCGCCTTCATGGAGGGGCTATTCGATGACATTGCCAGATATATCGATTCGCCACAGGCCGCGCGGCTGCCTACCGCGGAGAACCGTCGCGGCATGCTGGGGACCCTGGGGTTTCTAGACGTCAGCAGGAACGAGTGGTCGGGCGACGGCAAGAACTACGTCAACGGCCTGTTCAAGATGCTCCACACCCAGGGCGCGCACCCGGGACTGTCTGATCAGGACCACAGCACCTTCCGATTGCACGTGGTGCTTGTTACCGCCGGCATGTACCTACGGCGCCTCACAAGGCAGCGACTGCACCCGTAACCTTCCTTGTCCCCGCGCGTCATCGACTGCGTTATGACTGATCCGCCGCCGCGTCTGCTTAGCTGCAGGGCACAACTCTGTCGTTCAGCGACCGCTCCGGGTCGCACAGCGCCCTGCGGCCAAGAGCGGTCGTTGCGAAAAGGTCACCTGGACACTGCCTTGTTCACGCTCGCATCCTGGGAAAGGCCTCTAAGTAACGTACCGTTCTAGGCCGTCGCGCAGTTGTTACCGTGGCTTGTTGTTCCATTAAGCTTATTTTTGTGAACCTACTAGTTCGAATCCGGGCGCCGTGGGCGCGCCAATTCTTAGCGGGAAACTTTCTCCGCTGTCCGTACGCCCCTCTGCAAGCCCCGTTACTGACGGGCCTTTGCGAGGGGCGTTTGGTTTTGGGGTTTTCGAGCCCGCAACCGAATCGCTTTGCTTTTCCCTCCCTCCCCTCTTCTCCGATCAGCTTCCGATCGCAACCTTCATCGACCGCGCGACACGGTCGGTAACTGTATTCGCGACCCGGCCAAGGAACTGATCTATGTCGCCAATAGTCGATTGCGCCGGACAAGCGGCGTTACTAAAGCAAGCTGTCGTTGAGGCGTGATCAACGAGCCGGATGTATTCGATTTGCGTCGATGAGGACGCAACGACCTGGCCCGCGACGAGCGAGGGAGGATCGCCAACAGACGAACCGAAGTTCCTGATCCTCTTTCATTTCAGTTCGCCTGCGTTTTTGAAACCACTCCTTGCGACAAAGACGTTCTTGCAATGGTTTTACTAGCGCCGAATCCTCAGAACACACATGGTGATTCGACCAAGGCTCAGACGCATGTTCGTCGCAGCAACCTGCGGGCCGGATGACATGTCGGCCGGCGTGACCTTTGCCAAAGACCATAGACGCCAGCCGGTTTTCCAAGGCGAATTTTCCTGCCCTTCGGGCCCGAAAACCCAGCCATTGCGCCTTCACACCGGAAACACGACCCCTGGACTCAACTAAGCCCGCTACAGGGGACACGTACCGGGATCAGGGGCCCGCACGCTATCCGGCGCAACGACCATCACGCAGCGACGCCGTGGGGTTTTCCATGCCCGAGATTCTTGGGGAAGTGCTGATCCATGGGTTGATCGACACCCGCAGCATCCGGTGCCGGGCGACCGCGAGGGGACGACGGGAACTGCTGTTCCATTTGAACCGGTGGCGCATTCCGAGCGAGAGCGCGATCCATCCTCGCTGCGCCGTCCGATTCCGGATCCACTATCGCGAGGTCGCGAAGACGTTGCGGGCGCTCGCCAGCCGGCATCTGTGCGTGTCGCGGCTCCTCGTCCGGGTCGAGAGCGACCGCGTGGACATCCTGCATCTGGGGCAATCCTGCATCGACGACGCGCTGCGCGCGGATGCGCCTGCGCCCGGCGCGCCGCGCTTGCTGGTGGACGACGTGCTGGGGCTGGTGGAGATCGACGCGGCCGAAGGCGCGTACAAGTGCCTGCTGACGCAAGACGACGGAACCAAGCTGCGCGTCGCGATCGTCGCGAGCGGGATCCCGCTCGCGGAACTCACGCTCGCGCGGGCGCGCGCGGCGGCGGCGCAGATTCCCAAGCTCGATCCGATCGCGCCCGCGCGCGGCGGCGAGCGCGCAGCGCCGCGCGCCGTGCGCCTGCTCGTCGGCGCCGACGGCGTCGACCATTGGTCTTTCGCCGACGGCCGCGACGACGCGGCCGCGCCCGCTCCCTGCTTGGTCCCGCGCTAGACCCATCGATTCCCCACGACACGGCTTCTCAACCGAGGTTCGCCTATGCGTCGCCCGACCGTCGCCTCACGGCTTTTGGCAGTCGCTGTCTTGTTCGCCTCGCTGGGCGCTTCGGCGGCGCAGCTCAACAACGCCACCGCGAGCGGCACCGTCGGAACAGCCGGTTCGTCCACCAAGCCGTATCCGTCGACCTTGACCGCGACCTACACGCTCAGCGGCGGCACCAACGTCCAGATCGTCGCCAACAACGCCCCGCTGACTACGCTGGGCGGCGCGACCGCGACGATGTTCTCGCCCAATGTCGCCACCACCACGACGGGCATCCAGTTGCAGACGGTCGGCGCGTCCTGCAACTTTCCCAACAGCTCCGCCACGACCGTCACCTGCGCCAACATCGGCAGCAGCCTGACCATCAGCTTCAGCCGGCCGGTCACCAACCCGATCGTCCATTTCGTCGGCTTGGGCAGCGTCAGCAGCGTCACCGGCGACACGTTCACCATCACCGCCGGGCGCACTACCCACACCTTGTCCGCGTCGGTGCCGACGGGCGCGTCCATGACCGTGTTGCCCAACGCGGTGAATCTTCAGATCACCGGCGGCAACAAGCTCGATCTGATCAACACCAACTACAACGGCATCAACTGCACCACGATCACCGCGCCGGCGACCCAGCTCGCCGGTTGCGGCAGCGTGCGGATCAACGGCACGGTGAGCTCGGTGACCTTCACCGTCGGCATGTCGGGCTCGCGCAACGTGTTCCACCCCACGGTCGGCAACTCGCTCGGCGACGACGGCTATCTGGTGACCACCACCGTGGACGAGGATTTCGGCGACGCCCCCGCCAGCTACGACTCGGTGGAAGCGGCCAGCCACATCGTCGACGGCATTCGCCTCGGCGCCAGTGTGGATGCCGACAACACCAGCGTCTTCAACACCACGCCCGCGGTCACGCCCAGCCCGAACGCCGTCGCCGCGGGCGGCGACAACAACGCGGCCAACGGAGACGGCGCGGACGAAGACGGTTTGACCACGCCGCTGGCGACCTTGCACACCGGCTTGATCGGGCAAACCTACACGCTCACGCCGAGCCTCAGCGGCAACGCTGCGGCGGGCACGGTGTGCGGCTGGATCGATTTCAACCGCAACGGCGTGTTCGATACGGCCGAAGGCGTTTGCAACGCGGTCGCGAGCGGCGCGACCAGCACGACGCTCAGTTGGACCGTGCCGATCGCGACCACCGCGGGCCGCAGCTATGTGCGCTTGCGCGCCACGCAAGGAACGCAGCTGACCACGGCCACGCCGACCGGACGCGTCGACAGCGGCGAGGTCGAGGACTACATGATCGAGATCAAGCCGGTGGTCCAGGTGATCAAGCTGCTCAATCCCACCAGCGCCACCGGCCGCTTCGACCTGGGCATCGGCGGCACCGCGTTCGCGATCAACCAGGGCCACAACGGCACCACCGGTTTCCGCACGCTGTACCACAACAGCGCCTCGGGCGCGCCGGATCTGACCGTCGCCCAGAACATCGCCACCACCGCGATCACCACCACCGTCGCCGAGGTGCCGAATGCGGCGACCACGGCGCTGTACACCGCCACCTACAACTGCGCGAACGGCGCGGGCGCCACGGTCGCCACCGGCACGGGGACCAGCGTGAACATCACGCTGCCGGTGTCGGTGACCGGTGCGGCGGCCAACGGGCGCGCTCAGGCGATCACTTGCACCTTCACCAATCGCCTCAACACCTCGGCGATCTCCATCACCAAGAGCGACGGCCCCGGCGTGAACACCTACACGCCCGGCGGCTCGGCGACGTATGTGCTGACGGCGTGCAACGCCGCCGGCGCCGATGCCGCGAACGGAGCCGCCATCCTCGACAACCTTCCGGCCGGCGTGACCTTGTCCGCTCCGTGGACCTGCACCGGCGCCGGCGGCGCCGCGTGTTCGGCGGGCAGCGGCGGCGCGGCGGGCGGCAGCGTGGTGAGTTTGAACGCGGCGGTATTGCCGGCCGGCGGCTGCCTGACGATCAATGTGCCGGTCGCGTTCAACTCCAATCCCGGCAGCTACTGATGCGGCCCGGGTTGCCGGACTGAAACATCGTCGGCCGGCGCGCGCGAGCCGCCGGCCGCTCGACTCGGGGGCGTGCTACAACTAGCGCTCCTCCGGCGCACAAGGACTCGCCCATGGCCCGCTATCCCAGGATCGATCAGCCCTGCCCGCTCGACGCGCAGGCGCAGCAAGGCATCGGCGGCCATTGCGGCCAATGCGGGAAGACCGTGCATTGCCTGGACGGACGCAGCGACGCGGAGCGCGCGGAATTGCTGCGCCGGGCCAACGGGCCGATCTGCGTTTCGTATCGCTTGGCGATGGGCACGGCCCTGGCGTTGGCGATCGCCGCGCCGGCGGTGGCCGGTCCGGCGGATGTCGCGGCCGCGTCCGGTTCGTCGCAGGCGGTGCTCGCTCCGCCGAACGCCGCGTCGCAGGCGCAAACGCCGGTGGCGGCCGAGAATCCGCTCGAACCCGATATGCAGGTGGTCTTCGTCGGCGGCGTCAGCCGGCCCGACGACGCGGCGTGGATCGACGACGGCAACGACGACTTGCCGGAACTGCCGATGCGGCGCGAGCCGCCGCCGGGCGGATAAACGCGCGACGCGGCTCAGTCCGCGGCGGGGTCCTCGCTCAACAAGCCCACCGCGTCTTCGATCCGCAGACCGGCGATGGCGCGCATCGCGCCGCGCAGGCTGTCCGGATCGCCGTCGCCGATCGCCAGCACGAGATGGCCGGCATCGAACTCGCCCAGACCGGCGTCGTAGCTGACCCAGCGTTCGCCGTTCCAGGCCTGCACCCACATGTGCGGCCCGAACGCGTGCGCGCGGCCGGCGAAACGGCTGCCGTACGCCAGACCGGCGACCACCCGCGCCGGTATGCCGCGGGCGCGCGCCGCGGCGGCGAGCAGCAGCGCGTATTCGGTGCAATCGCCTTCGCGCTGGGACAAGGCCTCGCGCGCGCTGCGGTAGCCGCTGTAGACCACCGGCCCCGACAACTGCGCCTGCACCGCCGCGACCAGCCGGCGCATGCGCGCATCCACGCCGCCCATGCCGGCGGCGCGGGCGAAGCTCGCGACCGCGCGGTCGCGGCTTTGCAACCAGGGCGTCGGCGCGAGATAGCGGCGCAGCGCTTCCGCGCCGGGCGCGGCTTCGTCGCCGCAGCGCGTGCAGACGGTCAACTCCACTGCGTCGGGCGTGCGCACGGCGCGTTGCTCGCCGGTTCGCGGCCACGGCCAATTCTCGGCTGCGTCGCGCTCAGCGAGGCGATAGCGGATGGTGCCGTGGCGCGCGGCCGGCGACAGGCGATAGGGCGAGGGCACCAACGCCGCCTGGATCTGCGCCTTGAGCTCGAGCTCGGACACGGTCTTTTGCGCGGACTCGGCCGCGTTCGCCGAAAGCGAAGACAGGATCAGCGAAAGCCACAGCCACCATCGCGCGCCGCGCGGACCGGGCTTTCGTCGGCGCCGGCTTTGCGGCTTCGCTTCTTCGTTCGCGTTCATTCGTTTTCCGGTTCGCCGACACCCGGCGGCTGGATGTGCTGGGCGGCGAAGCCTCGCTCCAGGCTCCGGCGCAACCGCCGCGGCGTGCGTAGATGATTAGCGACGAATCTTATGCTGCGCGCGCCCCGAGGTTGAACGAGGCTGCCGCGCCGATGCCGAACACCGGCTAATAGACGGGCGGCCTCAGCACGTCGAAAATTCCGAACTCGACGGACACGAGCACCGCCGATTCGACCGCCCGCCGGTCCTCGAACGCCGGCGTGAAGCGCCAGCGCTTCAGCGCGTTCGCAACCGCGAGATCGTCCAGTTCGTAATAGCCGCTCGATCGCAGCACCTTGATTTCCCGCACGGCGCCGTTCGCCGATACCCGCACCCAAAGCTCCAGAGTCCGCGGCCGGGCCGAGAAAGAAAGCGACAGCGCTTGCGAAGGCGCCGGCAAGCGCAAGGCTTTCGCCGGAATCAACGAGGGCGAGGGCGGCGCTGCGTCGTCCGCGAGCGCCGCCGGCCGCACCTCGCCGATGCGTGTGCGCTCGGGCGCGTAGTGCAGAAAATTCGGCCGGGGGATGCAATCCCAAAGCGCGCAGCCCTGCGGGTCCACGCCGACATAGGGGACGAAGCTCGCGTCGGCATCGGCGGGCGCGCGGACGGGCAGGGTCAGGGCCAAGAGCAGCGCGGCATGGACGCTCAAGGCCAGCCCCAACGCGCCGGCGATCAAATAGTTGGGATGCGGGTCGGGTGTGCGGATTCCTTGCATCGCGGCGGCCTCCTGGCTTCGGCCTCACGATGCTCTCAAGGTGCGCGCGAATCAAGCAGGCCGTTAGCTGAAGCGGCGGCCCCGGCTCGGGCGCCGCGCCCGAGCCGCGACGGGTGCGGCCGCCGCGCTATCGGCTACTCCGCATCCGCCGCCGCTCCCGCCTCGCGCCGGTGAAAGCTGTGGAACACCCGCTGCACCAACACGAAGAACAGCGGAATGAAGAACAGGCCGAGGAAGGTGCCGGCCAGCATGCCGCCGAACACGCCGGTGCCGATGGCGCGCTGGGCGCCGGCGCCGGCGCCGGTGGCGACCGCCAGCGGCAGCACGCCGAAGCCGAAGGCGAGCGAGGTCATCAGGATCGGACGCAGGCGGCTGTGCGCGGCGCTGACCGCGGCTTCGATCAGCGGCATGCCCTGCTCCACGCGTTGCTTGGCGAACTCGACGATCAGGATCGCGTTCTTCGAGGTCAGGCCGACCGTGGTCAGCACCGCGACCTGGAAGTACACGTCGCGCTCCATCCCGCGCAGCACGCTCGCCAGCACGACGCCGATGATGCCCAGCGGCACCACCAGCAACACCGCCGCCGGCATCGACCAGCTTTCGTACAGCGCCGCCAACCACAGGAACACCACCAGCAGCGACAGCGCGTACAGCCACGGCGCCTGCGCCACCGCTTCGCGTTCCTCGAAGGATTGGCCGACGAACTCGGCGGCGAAGCCCGGCGGCAACTGCGCCACCAGCCGCTCGACCTCCTGCATCGCCTCGCCGGTGCTGACGCCGGGCACGGATTCGCCGTTGATGTTGGTCGCCGAGACGCCGTTGTAGCGCTCCAGCTGCGGCGGGCCGTATTCCCAGCGCGAGGACGCGAACGCCGACACCGACACCATCTCGCCGTCGCCGTTGCGCACGTGCCAGCGGCCGAAGTCCTCGGGACGCATGCGGAACGGCGCATCGGCCTGCAGCACTACGCGCTTGACCCGGCCCTTGTCGACGAAGTCGTCGATGTAGCGGCCGCCCCAGGCCACCGACAGCATGTCTTCGACGTCGCTCATGCTCAGGCCGAGCGAGGCGACCTTCTGCGGGTCGATGTCGATGTAGAGCTGCGGCGTATCGTCCTGGCCGTTGGCGCGCACGTTGCTCAGCAGCTTGCTCTTCTCCGCCAGCGTCAGGAACCGCTCGCGCGCGGCCAGCAACGCCTTGTGGCCCTGGCCGTAGCTGTCCTGCAGGTAGAAATCGAAGCCGGCCGAGGTGCTGAGCTGCACCACCGGCGGCGGCGCGAACGCGAACACGCGCGCGTCCTGGATCTTCGACAGTCGCGCCATCGCCCGGCCCTGCACCGCGGTCACCGCTTGCGCGGAGGACTTGCGCTCGCTCCAGTCGCGCAACTGGATGAAGCCGAAGCCGGCGTTCTGGCCCTTGCCGCTGAAGTTGGAGCCGGCGACGGTGAAAGTGGATTGCACCGCCGCGCGTTCGTCGTGCAGGAAGATGTTTTCGACCTGATCCAGCACCTTCAACGTGCGGCCTTGGGTCGCGCCGACCGGGCCTTGCACCATGGTCAGCAGATAGCCTTGGTCCTCGGCCGGCAAGAAGCCGGTCGGCAGGCGGAAGAACAGGCCGATCATCACCGCGCTCAACGCCAGATACAGCGCGATCCAGCGCAACGGCCGGCGCACGATCGCCGCGGACAGCCCTTCGTAGCGACGGCCGAACCGCTCGAAGCGGTCGTTGAACCAGCGGAAGAAGCCGCGATGGCGGTTGTGCGCGGCCGCGTCGTAGGGCTTGAGCACGGTCGCGCACAGCGCCGGCGTCAGCACGATGGCGACCACCACCGACAACACCATCGCCGAGACGATGGTGATCGAGAACTGGCGGTAGATCACCCCCGCCGAGCCTTCCAGGAACGACATCGGCACGAAGATCACCGCCAGCACCGAGGCGATGCCGATCAGCGCGCCGGTGATCTGGCGCATCGAGCGTGAGGTCGCCTCGACCGGCGACAGGCCTTCTTCCTGCATCAGGCGCTCGACGTTCTCGACCACGATGATCGCGTCGTCCACCAGCAAGCCGATCGCCAGCACCACCGCGAACATGGTCAGCATGTTGATCGACAGGCCGACCACGGCCATGACGATGCAGGTGCCGAGCAGGACCACCGGCACGGCCACGGTCGGGATCAGGGTGGCGCGGATGTCCTGCAGGAACACGAACATCACCACGAACACCAAGCCGATCGCGACCAGCAAGGTTTCGACCACGCCGAGGATCGACAAGCGCACGTAAGGCGAGGTGTCGAACGGATACACCGCGCTCAAGCCGCGCGGCATCTGCGGCTTCAGCCGCGCCAGCTCGGCCTTGACGCCCTCGACCATGCGCAGCGAATTGGCGCCGTTGGCCAGGGTGATGCCGATGCCCGAGGTCGGCTTGCCGTTGTAGCGCGCCAGCCGGCTGTAGTCGGCGCGGCCGAGTTCGACCCGCGCCACGTCGCTCAGCCGCAGCGCGGCGCCGCTGCCGGTGGCGTTGCGCAGCACGATGTTGCGGAACTGCTCGGCCGTGCGCAGCCGGCCCAGCGCGATCACCGAGGCGTTGAGCTGCTGCCCTTGCACCGACGGCGTGTCGCCGAGCTGGCCGATGGAGGCCTGCGAATTCTGCGCGCGGATCGCCGCGGCCACGTCGCTGGGGGTGAGCTTGTACGCGGTGAGCTTGTCCGCGTCGAGCCAGATCCGCATCGCCCGCTTGGAACCGAACAACTGCACGGCGCCGACACCGGGCACGCGGCTCAGCGCGTCGTACACGGTGGTGGCGACGAAGTCGTCGATCTCGTCGGTGCGCAGCGCGCTGCCGTCGGCGGCGACGAAGGCCACCACCAGCTGGCGCGCGCCGCTGGTCTTGCTGACCGAGATGCCTTGCTGCTGCACGATCTGCGGCAGCAGCGGAATCGCCTGCTGCAGCTTGTTCTGGGTCTGGACGTGGGCGATGTCCAGATCGGTGCCGGCGACGAAGGTCAGGCTGACGGTGACGTTGCCGTAGCGGTCGCTGGTGGAGACGATGTCGCGCAGTCCCTCCAGGCCGGTGACGTTCTGCTCGACGATCTGGGTGACCGATTCCTCGACGGTTTCGGCCGACGCGCCCGGATAGCTGGCTTCGATGTCGACCGCCGGCGGCGCGATGTCGGGATAGCGCGAAATCGGCAGCCGGGTCAGCGCGTAGGCGCCGGCCAGCACGATCACGATCGCGATCACCCACGCCAGGATCGGGCGCTTGATGAAGAAATGGGACATTCGGTTCTCCGCGCGGTCAGCGGCCGGCGCCGGCGGGCGCGTCGGGCTTGCGCGCCGGCGCCTGCTGCACCAGCACCGCCTGCACCTTCATGTCCGGCTCGACTTTCTGCACGCCTTCCACGATCACCCGCTCGCCCGATTTCAATCCTTCCTCGACCAGCCAACGGTCGCCGACGGTGCGCGAGACCCGCACCGCGCGCCGTTCGACCTTGTTGTCGCGGCCGACCACCCAGGCGCTGGCCTTGCCGTCGGCGTCGAGCGCGATGGCCTGCTGTGGCGCCAGCAAGGCGTCGGCGAGCGTGCCTTCCTGGATCGCGGCGCGCACGTACATGCCCGGCAGCAAGGTCAGATCGGGATTGGGCACCACCGCGCGCAGCAGGAAATTGCCGGTGCCCGGATCGACGGTCACGTCCGAGAACTGCAGCCGGCCTGGGTGCGGATAACGCGCGCCGTTCTCCAGCTGGATGCTCACCGATGCGCCCGCGCCGCTGGAACGCAGGCGGCCGGAATCGATCGCCTGCTTGAGCGCGAGCCAGTTCGCGCTGGGCTGGTTCACGTCCACGTAGATCGGATCGAGCTTCTGCACCAGGGCCAGCGGCGCGTCCTGATTGGCGGTGACCAGCGAGCCCTCGGTCACGTCCGACTTGCCGATCCGCCCGGCGATGGGCGAGACGATGCTCGCGTACGCCAGATTGACCCGCGCGCTTTCCAACGCCGCGCGCGCCACGCCGACTTCGGCGTTGGCCTGATCCTCGGCCAACGCCGCGTTCTCGTTGTCCTGCGCGCTGATCGCGTGGATCTTGACCAGCTCGCGCGAACGCCGCGCGGTGGCGCGGGCCGCGTTCGCGGTCGCCTCGGCCTTGCGCAGCGCGGCTTGCGCGCTGTTGTAACTGGCGCGGTAAGTCGCCGCGTCGAGCTCGTACAACGGCTGCCCGGCGCGCACCGCCTGGCCTTCGACGAACAAACGCTTGTGCACGATGCCGCCGACCTGCGGGCGGATATCGGCGACTTGCGTGGCGCGGGTGCGGCCCGGCACGTCCTGAGTCAATTCCAGCGGGCCGCTCTTGAGTTCGACCACGCCCACTTGCGGCGGCGGCTCCGCGCCGTCCTCCTGCGAGCGGCTTTCGCCGCAGGCAGGCAGGATCAACACGGCCGCGCATGCCGCGGCCAACGCCGCGGCTCGTCTTCCTGACCAACGCACGACGATTCCTCCTAGCGGCCGCCCGGCACGGGGCCGTGACTGGCGTCGAGAACGACCGGATCGATGTAGCCGACGCTCTCAAGAATATAGAACTTGCGCAAGTGGAACGTGTCGCGATAGATCGGCTCGTCGCCCTTGGTGATCGAACGGCACACGCCGTCCGGACACAGGCCGCTGAGCGGATCGATCAGGCTGGCGTTATTGTCCTTGGCGATCTGGCGCAGACGCGCCAGGAAGGGTTCGTAAGCCTGCAGCAGGCTTTCCTTGGTCGCCGGCGGGCTGTTGACCTTGAAGCCCGGCGCGAACAGCGTGCGCTGCACCATCTGCCGCGGCGCGAAGCCCGGATTCAGCGGCGCGTTGAGCACGATGTAGACCTTCTTGCCGGACGCGGCGAAGCCTTCGACCATGCGCCGCACGTTGTCCAGCGCCGGATCGGCGACCGGCAGCAGCGGACGCACTTCGCCGACATGGTCGCTGTCGCGGTTGCCGGTGAGGTAGGAGTACCAGGAGAAACCGATCACCACCGATTCGATCGGATCGGTCTTGGCCAGCGCGATCGCGTCGGCCAGCAGCTGCCGGCACTTGGCGTGAGCGACGCGGGTGATTTCGTCGTGCGGCGCGCAGCCCGGGCGCCAGGCGAAGATCGCGCCGCGGCTGTTGCCGGGATTTTCCTTGAGCACCTTTTCGACCCGGCCGTGATACTGCGCCAGGGTGCTGTCGCCGATGAACAAAACCTTCTTGGCGCCGTCGCCGATGTTGAGGATGCCGGGCTCTTCGGGGTACGGGAAATCCTCGTTCTCCGCCGCCAGGATCTTGGCCACGTCGGCCGGAATCGGACGCGAGGGGATCTGGGTCTTGTAGGTCAGCCAGCCGCCGAGCGCGCACACGGCCATGGTCGCGAACAAGCCGCCGGCGACCTTGAAGGTTTTCGGCGAACCGCGCAACGGACGCTCGATGAAGCGATAGGTCAGCCACGCCAGCAGGACCGACAGCGCCACCAGCCCCACGCGCAGCGCCGGGGTGTAGTCGCGCCAGTCCATGGTGTGCGCCAGCGACAGCAGCGGCCAATGCCACAGGTACAGCGGATAGCTGATCAGGCCGACGAACACCATCCAGCGCTGGCTGAGCACGCGCCGGCTGATGAAGCTGTCGGGGCCGGCGGAGATCAGCAGCACCGAGCCGAACACCGGCGCCAGCGCCCACCAGCCCGGGAATTCCATCTTGTTGTGCAGGAACGCGAACGAGCCCAGCAGCAGCACCGCGCCGAGGTTGGCGCGGGCGTTGTCGCCGAACAGGCCGGCGCGCGGCACCCACGCCGGCAGCGCTTCGTGGCCGCCGTGCGCGGCCTTGTTCTGGGTCGCGAACGCGAGCAGACCGCCGAGCGCGAGTTCCCACAAACGGCTGCTCGGCAGGTAGAAGGCCTGCAGCGGATCTTCGTGCACGGACGACACGTTGAGGTAGAACGACACCGCGCTGATCGCCGCGAGCAGCGCGACCTGCCAGCGGCCCAGGCGCCAGGTCGCCCACAGCAGCAGCGGCCAGACGAAGTAGAACTGCTCCTCCACGCCCAGCGACCATAGATGCACGAGCGGCGCCTCGATCGCGCCGAAGTACAGATTGGTGTCGATGAACAGACTCAGGTTGAGCACGAACGCCGCGCCCGCGGCGATGTGTTTGCCCAACTGCTCGAATTCGTCCGGCAACAACACCGCCCAGCCGAGCGCGAACACGGTCAGCATCATCGCGATCAGCGCCGGGAAGATGCGCTTGATGCGGCGGCCGTAGAAGCCCAGCAGGCTGAATTCGCCCTTGTTGAGCGCGCGCAGCAGGATGCCGGTGATCAGAAAGCCGGAAATCACGAAGAAGATGTCGACGCCGACGAAGCCGCCGGGAATCAACTCGGGAAAGGCGTGGAAGATCACCACCGGCAACACGGCGACGGCGCGCAGGCCGTCCACGTCGGGCCGGTAATCCAGATGCGGCGCGGCGGGTTTGGTTTTCGCCGTCGCGGCGGCGACGGCTACGGAAGCTGAGGACATGGGAACACCTGTATTCGTAATCGACTGATTGACTCGGTTCGCACAACGGTGGGGCGCTACGCGCGGGCGCGCGCGGCGCTCATCCGTCGCCGGGTCTGCGCTTGCCCTCCTCGCGCCAGCCCTTGCTGCGGGTCTTCAGCCATTCGACGCGGTCGAGCAGCACGCGCACATAAGCGTCGGTGTACGCCTGCGCGCCGGCCTGGGAGAGATGCGACCACTCGGGAATGTCGAGGTTGCGCATCTGCGCGTAGTCCTCGAAGTTCACCCCGAAGCTGCCGGTTTCGCGCACGATCCGGTCCCAGCCGGTCGCGCGCGGGAAGCGCTGGTGCTCGGCCGCGAGCAGCGGACCGGCCGACGGCGCGCGCAGCCACACCACTTCGCCGCCGCGCGCGCGGATGCGGTCGATGTCGACCTTGGCCTTGGCGATGGTGGAATCGATCAGTTCCTGGCTGGCCGGATCGCCTTCCCAGTACTGCTGCCACACATAGCGCGCGTGCGCGTTCAATTTCGGATCGGTCGCGACCCGGTTCCACAGATACAGCTGGCGGTCGTCGTAGGCTTCGCTGATCTTCCACACCTCCAGCGGTTCCACGCCCGGGCGCACCGGCCAGTCCAGGCGCTTGAGCAGGTCGAAGGCCTTGTAGTTGCTGTCGAGGAAGGCCAGATGGCGCGAGGCTTCCTTGTAGAGATAGTGGCCCGAGCGCTGCGACGGCGACTGGTCCTTGAGGTACTTGAGCACCGACACGCGGCGGCCGTAGTCGTCGGTGAACAGGCTCGGCTCGCTGATGCCGATCACCACCAAGCCCTTGAAGCGCTCGTCGTCGGCCAGATCGTGCAGGAACGGCAGCGAACTGGTCGCCGGCAGCGCGAGCTGCACGGGGCGGCGCCCGGTCAGTTCCTTCCACTTCGCCAGTTCGGTGCCGAACAGGATGCGCGAGTCGCCGATGATGACCACCGCGTCGGCCGGCGAGCGGTCGAGCCGGCGCCGTTCCTCGACCCAGTAATCGCGGTCGTCGTCGAGGTCGCCCGCGGCCAGACCGAGGTTGCGCATCGCCATTTCCCACCCGAGCATCAGCGCGAAGGTGGTGACCAACACCGCGACCATGATCTTCGGCCATGGATGATCCGGCACCGGCCGCTGCAGCCCGGTGCCGAAGCTGCTTTCGGAGTCGGCGGTGGAAACGGCCGATTTCGACCGCTGCGACGGATCCGGGCCGAGCAAGTCCGGCGCGGCCGCGGTGCCGTCAAAACTGGAAGTAGATGAAACCATCGCCATTTCCCTGGGTAATGATGGTCAAGAACAACATGCCGCTGAGCGCGCAAACCACGACCCACGCCGGGGTGCGCGCGACCACGCTTTCCAATTCCTTGTCGCGCATCTTCCAATGCGCGAACAGCGTCGCGGCGATGCACAGCGTGCTGAGGCCGATCTGATACAGCGACAGCACCGGCAGCGCGTCGCGGTGGAAGCCGACCATGCTCTTGAACAGCGACATCGCCTCGGTCAGCGTCGGCGAGCGGAACAGCACGCGCATCGCCGAGACCAAGGTGAAGGTGAACAGCATCATGGTGATCGCGTACCAAGCGCCCTGCGGAAAACGCCAGCCCTTGGTCCAGCGGCGCAGCAGGCGTTCGGCGCACAGCATCAATCCGAACACGCCGCCCCAGACCACGAAGGTCCAGTTGGCGCCGTGCCACAGGCCGCTGATGAGCAGGGTGATCATCAGATTGACGTTGGTGCGCAGCTCGCCCTTGCGGCTGCCGCCGAGCGGGAAGTAGACGTAGTCGCGCAGCCAGGTCGAGAACGACATGTGCCAACGCCGCCAGTACTCGGCCACGCCCACCGCCGCGAACGGCGCGCGGAAGTTGTTGGGGATGCTGAAACCCAGGCACATCGCCGCGCCGATGGCGGTGATCGAGTAGCCGGCGAAGTCGAAGAACACCTGCGCCGAGAACGAGATCGTCGCCACCCACGCGTCCAGGCCGTTGACCGGTTCGCCCCAGCCGTAGACCGCGTCGGCCGCCGGCGCCAGCATCGCGTCGGCCAGCACCACTTTTTCGAACAGGCCGAAGATCATCAACGCCAAGCCCCAGCCCAACTGGTTGGCCGTGGCGGTGCGCGGACGCTGGAACTGCGGCACCAGATCGGCGGTGCGCAGGATCGGGCCGGCCACCAGCTGGGTGAAGAAGGCCACGAACAAGGCGAAATCGAACAGCTTCGGAATCGGCTCGACCCGCTTCCAGTACACGTCCAGGGTGTAGGACATCGAATGGAAGATGTAGAACGAGATGCCGACCGGCAGCAGGATGTCCCACTTCGGCGCCTTGTACTCCACGCCGATCAATCCCATCAACGCCGCCCAGTTCTCCTGCGCCCAGTTGCCGTACTTGAAGAAGGCCAGGAAGCTGAGGTTGAACATCAGCGACAGGATCAGCCACAGCTTGCGCTTGCGTTGATCGGTCTGACGGTGGATCTGCAGCGCCGCGGCCCAGTCGACCGCGGTCGACGCCCACAGCAGCAACAGGAACGGCGGGTTCCAGGCGGCGTAGAACAGATAGCTCGCCACCAACAGATTGGCCTTCTTGACCGACCACGGCAGCTTCAGGTTGTGCAGGAACAGCACGACCACGAAAAACACCAGGAACGTGAGCGAATTAAAGACCACGGCGACTCTCCATTCCTTGGATGCGGGCGGCGCTCATCGCAGCCACCGCCACGCCGCCCACGCGATCGCGCCGGCGACGCCCACGGCCAACGCGGCCGCCGCCCGGTTGAGGATCGCGTCCTGCCGCCGCGCCCGCGCCTTGGCCTCGCCGTAGGGCATGGTGGTGTGGGCGATCATCGTGTACAGCGGCAGCCAACGCTTCGGCCACACGCGGTTGAGCGCGATGTCCAGGCGCTTGCGCGCGACGAACCACGGCGACTGCACTTTCTTGCGCAGCTCGACGAAGTTCTCCTTGGACAGCTCGCACAGCACGTCGGTGTGCTGGCGCCGCGCCTGCTCGTAAGCGCGCAGCGCCGCGGCGCGGTCGTCCGGGTGGCTTTCCAGCGCGTTCACCAGCACGCAGCAGTCCTCGAACGCCGAGTTCATGCCCTGGCCGTAGAACGGATACACCGCGTGGCAGGCGTCGCCGACCAGCGCGGCCCAGTCGCCGAACGCCCACGGCGCGGTGCGCGTGGTGATCAGCGAGCCGATCGGATGGCGGCTCCACTGTTCGAGCAACCCCGGCAGCAGCGCGACCAGATCGGGGAAGTACTTGCCGATCAGCGCGGTGATCTGCTCGGGCGTGCGCACGGTCTCGAAGCTGTCCTCGCCCTCGAACGGCAGGAACAAGGTCAGCGTGTGCGAGCCGTCGCGATTGGGATGCGAGACGAACAGGCAATGGCTGCGCGGCCACACGTGCAGCGCGGTCAGCTCGATCACCGACTTGCCGTCGGCGTCCGGCGCCAGGGTCAGTTCCTTGTAGCCCCACTCCAGGTATTCCTGGTGGTAGTTGGCGCGCACCCCGCGCTGCAGCTCGCGCCGCGCGCTGGAGAACGCGCCGTCGGCGCCGACCATCCACTGCGGCCGCACGCTCACCGGGCCGTCGTCGGTCTCGAACTCGAGCGTGCGCGATTCCTTGTCGATCCGCGCCAGCCGGTGGCCGAAGTGCAGCCGCACCTGCGGATGCTTCTCGGCGTGATCGAGCAGCAAATGCCCCAGTTCGTTGCGGTCGATCGAATGCAGGACTTCGCCGGCGTCCTTGCCGTAGGGCTGGTAACGGGTGCTGCCGTCGGGCGCGTGGATCACCCGGCCGCTCATCGTCACCGCCGTATCCAGCACGGTCTGCAGCAGGCCGACCAGTTCCAGCGCGCGCATTCCGCGCTTGGACAGGCCGAGGTTGATCGAGCGGCCTTCGCGGCCGCCGCGGTTGCGCGGGTCGTTCTGGCGCTCGTACAGATCCACCGCGTAACCGCGCTGGGCCAGCGCCAAGGTCAGCAGCGAACCGGCCAGACCGCCGCCGACGATGGCCACGCGCCCGCTCTGCGGCGGCGCATGCGCATCGGGCGCGTTGGCGGCGTCGGCGCCGCCGGCGAGATCGAGGAGGTTCGCGTTCATGCCGGTTCCGCCGCCTCGTCGCGCGCTTGCGCGCTGCGCGCCTGCGGCGCCGGCGCGCGCATCGACACTTCGGCGACGATCAGCTTCTCCAGCGCGTCGTTGAACTTGACCGGCTTGAGCGAGCCGCCGAGCCGGTACAGGTACGAACGCAGGAACGCCGCGCGCTCTTGCGGCGAGTACTGATCGCGGGTCATGAACGGCAGATCCGATTCCACCATCAGCCGGATCGCCAGCATCGGCACCGGGCTGCGCAGCGGACGGAACTCGGGATTGCGCAGCCCCGGGCTCTCGTTCATCGAATGGAACTCGCCGAGCATCATGCCCTGATCGACGAAGTAGGGCTTGAGCTGGTACTGAACCTCGTCGACCAGCGCCGTGCCTTCCGCGCCGCGCGCGGCCAGGGTCGGGAACGCGACCAGGAAGGCCTTGTTGATCGACTCGGGCGCCTTGCTCGGCTCGGTCGCCAGGAACACGTTGCGGTATTCCTTGATGATGCGGCCGATGCTCTCCGCGGTCGGCTCGGCCTCGGTCACCTCGGCGAACCAGATCGTGTCCATGTTGAGCGCGCCGGGCACGAACGGGCAGATCGAGCCGGAGCGGCCGAGCTCCGGGTGCGGCGCGCCGATGAACTCGCGCACCCACTTGAGCAACTGCGCGCGCACCGAATCGGGCTCGCACTCGCGCTCGACCTCGCTGACCCGCATCAGCCGCGGCACGCCGTCGGGCACGGCGGCGGCTTGCGCGTTCTTGGCCGCGGCGGCGGCGTGCTTGCACGGCGCCGGGGAGGATCCGCCCTGGGTAGTCATTTCGCGCTCCTTGCTGTTCGTTCGTTTCGCCAACGTTTGCGTTCGACTGCAGACTTCCGTTCCATCGCTGCGTTTCCTTGGGTTGAAGACGGCCGTCCCTCGGGCCGACTGTCGGTCCGGCCGGGCCTCAGTAAGAGGGCTCGGTCAAGACGCGGTTGTTGGGTTCCGGCGCCGCGACGTCGCGGATCTCGTCGATGCGGCGGATCGCCGGCACCAGATAGGCGCGCAGCGCGTACAGGCTCATCGACAAGCCGATCAGCACGAACATCAGGCCGATGCCGCGGCCCGGCCCCACGCCGATCACCCATCCGACCGAGCCGGCCAACCACCCGCCTTCGCGCAGCGCCGGCTCGAACACGTAGTCCGACAAGGGGCCGGCGAGGCAGTAGCCCACGGCCATCGCCGCGTTGAGCACCAGCTCCTGGATCGCGAAGCAGCGCCCTTGCAGCTGCGCCGGCACCTTGCTCTGCCACAGCGAATTGTTCGAGGCGTCGATCGCCGGCAGCATCGTGAACAACACGAAGCCGCAAACCACGACCAAGGCGAACGCGGGATAGACCCCGTGGGCGGCCAGGAACACGCCGCCGATCATCGAAAACACCAGCACCCCGTCGATTCGCTTCTTCAAACCGCCGGTGAGCGTCATCGCCAGACCGCCCAGCAACAGGCCCGCGCCGCTGGTCGCGTACTGCACGCCGACCCACTGCGCGGTGGTGAACGACAGCAGCAGCGGCGCGATCAGCACGCTGGCCACGGCGAACACGAAGTGGTTGTAGCCGTAGACCTTGAGCAGGCCCAATAAGCCGGGCTGGTCGCGCACGTAGCGCCAGCCGATCTGCGCCTCGCGCCACGGGCTCTGGCGTTCTTCGTCGGGCGCTGGCTCCGCGCGCGGAATCGCGATCAGGCTCAAGGTGATCAGGCCGATCACGAAGGTCGACGCGTCGATCAGCAACACCCCGCGGAAATCCAGGGTCGCAACCAGGAAACCGGCCAGCAGCGGCCCGGCGATAGACGCGGCCGCTTCGCCCGAATGCACCAAACCGTTCGCGCGCGGCAGCTGATCGGGCGCGACCAATCTCGGCACGCTGGCCAGGAACGCCGGGTTGCGGAAGCTGTCCAGCAGCGACGTCATCGCCGCCACCGCGTACACGTGCCAGACCGCGAGATGGCCCAGCGACAGCAGCAGCACCAGCGAGCCCATCAACAGCGCCGACAGCACTTCGCAGGTCATCAGGATGCGGCGCCGGTCCCAGCGGTCCACCAGCGCGCCGGCCAGCGGCGCGGCGAAGATCGCCGGCAGCGCGGTGACGATGAAGGTGATCGCGAACTGGGTGGTCGAGCCGGTGGTGCGCAAGACCCACAAGCCCAAGGCGAAGCTGGACAGGCGCGAGCCGATGCCGGACAGCATTTGCCCGATCCACAGCAATACGAAACTGCGCGACAGCGCGAGACGGCTCATGGCTGAAGCGCTCCTTGCGCGAGGGACGGCGGAGTCGGGGTCATAGCGGCAACTCCATCGCTTCGTTCGAGCGGTCGCTGGGTTCGGGCGCCGGCGCCGGAGCGGGAAGGCGCACGCTCGCGGCGAGGCCGGCCAAACTCGGCCGGCAGAACACGTCGGCCAAGGCCAGCGCGATGCCGTCGCGGTGCGCGTGGCTGAGCATGCGCATCGCCAGCAACGAATTGCCGCCGAGGGCGAAGAAATCGTCGTCGCGGCCGACGCGTTCGTGTCCCAGCACTCGTTCCCAGATCCGCGCCAGCGCGAGTTCGGTCGCGCCTTGCGGCGCCTCGTACGCGCGCGCCGCGTAGGCCTGCGCGTCCGGCGCGGGCAACGCCGCGCGGTCGAGCTTGCCGTTGGCGGTGCGCGGCAAGCGTTCCAGCCGCACGAACGCGGACGGCAGCAAGTACGCGGGCAAAGCCGCGCTCAAAGTCGCGCGCAACGCTTCGATGTCGGCCTCGCCGACGAAGTAGGCGACCAAACGCCGATCGCCCGGCGCGTCCTCGCGCAGCGTCGCCAGCGCTTCGTGCACGCCGGCTTGCGCCAGCAAGCGCGTTTCGATTTCGCCCGGCTCGATGCGGAAGCCGCGCAGCTTGATCTGCGCATCGCCGCGGCCATGGAACTCCAGCATGCCGTCGTCGCGCCAGCGGCCGAGGTCGCCGGTCTTGTACATGCGCTCGCCCGGCACGAACGGGTCGTCGATGAAGCGTTCGGCGGTCAGCGCCGGCTGTCCCAGATAACCGCGCGCCACGCCGGCGCCGGCGATGCAGATCTCGCCGACCGCGCCTTGCGGCGCCAGGCGGCCGCGCGCGTCGAGCACGTAGACGCGGGTGTTGGCGATGGGCCGGCCGATGTGCGGCGCGAAGCCGCTGGCCCGGTCCATCGTCGCCCAGGTCGAGTAGGTCGTGGTTTCGCTCGGCCCGTACAGATTGCGCAGCCGCTCGACCGAGGTCTGCGCGAACAAGCGTTCGGCCAGTTCGCGCGTCAAGGTTTCGCCGGCGACGTTCACGCTGCGCGCGTCGGAACCGATGGCGCCGGTCTCCAGCCACGCTTGCAGCGCCGAGGGCACGGTGTTGAGCAAGCCCGCCGGCGTGTCCGGCCGCAGCGCCAACGCGTCGGCGACGATTTCCACGCAGCCGCCCACGCTGAGCGGGGCGAAGCACTCGAATACCGACAAGTCGAAGTTCATCGAGGTCGAGAACAGCGTGCGCGCCAAGGCGTCCGCACCGAATTCGCCCGCCGCCCAACTCAGGAAGTTGACCGCGTTGCGGTGTTCGATCATCACGCCCTTGGGCGCGCCGGTGGAACCGGAGGTGTAGATCAAATAGGCGAGGTGCGCGGAGTTCAGGCCGAGCGCGGCGCCATCGGGATCGTGCTCCGGCGCCTCGCCGGCATCGTCCGGCGTGAGCCACGCGGCGCTCATCGTCTCGGGCAACGCGGCGCGGGTGTCGGCCGAACCGATCACCGCCCGCGCGGCGCTGTCCTCGAGCATCCAGGCCAAGCGCTCGCGCGGGTAAGCCGGATCGAGCGCGACGTAGGCGCCGCCGGCCTTGAGCACCGCCAACGCCGCGATCACCGACTCGGGGCCGCGCGGCAAACACAAGCCGACGCGCATGTCAGGCTTCACACCCAGCGCAATCAAGCGGTGCGCGAGCCGGTTGGCGCGACGGTTGAGTTCGGCGTAGCTGAGCCGCTCGCCGGCGTGCGACAGCGCCGGCGCATCGGGCGTGCGCGCGGCCTGCGCCTGGAACGACTCGTGCAGGCAAGCCTGCGTCGGATAGTCGACGCGTTCGCCAGCGCTGAGCGCCAACACGCGCTCGTTTTCGCTCGCCGGCACCACGTCCAGACGGTCGAGCGGCGTGTCCGGCGCTTGCTCCAAGGCTTGCGCCAGCACCGTCAACGCGGTTTCGTACAACGCACCGATCCGGCGCGCATCGGCCGAGGCCTCGGCCTGCACGCTGAAGCCCAGCCGCCCGTCGTCGGAATCGTCCACCGACACGGTCAGGGGATAGTTGGTGCGCTCCGATCCGGCCAGCATGCGCAGCCCGCCGACGACGGACTCGTCCGCGCCGCCGGCCTGCGCGGTTTGATAGCGGTAATTCAACAACGAAGTGAACAGCGGCTGCGGCGAAGGCACCGCGCTGCAGCTCTGGGCCAGAGCGATCGGCGCGTGTTCGTGACGCAGCAGTTCGGTCAGACGCTCGTGCGTCAGGCGCACGCCCTCGCTCACCGACGCGCCGTCGATGCGCAGGCGCAACGGCACAGTGTTGATGAACGGCCCCATCGCGCGGTCGGCGCCGTCGCCGGCGCTCAGCCGACCGAACATCACCGTGCCGAACACCACGTCTCGACGGTCGCACACCCTCGCCAGCAGCAGCGCCCAAGCCAGATGGCACAGCGTCGCCGGCGCGACGCCCGCGGCGCGCGCGGCCGCGCGCAGGCGCCGGCCGAGCGCGTCGTCGAGATCGAACTCGGCTTCGACGATGCGCGCACCGTCGCCGTGAGTGTCGAGCAAGCCGAACGGCACGGTCGTCGCATCGATGTCGCCGAGCATTTCGCGGAAATACGCTTCGTGGCCGGCGCGCTCGCCCGCGCGGCGGGTGCGCGCAATGAAGCGGCGGAACGGCACCGGCTCCGGCAAGCCATCGCCGCGGCCGGCGAGGATCGCCGCGACTTCCTCCTGCACCAGCTGCAGCGAGGTGTGATCGCTGGTGGTGTGATGCATCAGCTCCAGCGCGACCCAGCGGCCGTTGCGTTCGTCGCGGGCGACGAACCAGCGCCATGCCGGCGCCTTGCGCAGGTCCAGGCGGTAACGCACCGGATCGAAGCGCTCGCGCAGCTGTTCGGCGATGTCGCCGTCGGCCGGATCCAGTTCGATCTCCTCGACCACCAGCGGCGCGCGCCGCCATACCACCTGCACTGGTTCGGACAGGCCTTCCCAGACCAACGCGGTGCGCAGCACGTCGTGGCGCTCGATCACCGTCTGCACGGCGTCGACGTAGCGGTCGAAGTCCTCGCGCCGCTGCACGGCGTAGAGGGTCGGCGACAGGAACACGTCGCCGCGGCCGCCGAGCGCGTGATGGAACAACAGGCTTTCCTGCAGCGGCGCCAGCGGATAGATGTCCTGGACGTTGGCCGCGCCGCCGGGCACGCCGGCGACGATGCGGTCGATGTCGGCTTGGCTCAGCGACACCAGCGGCAGCATCGACGGATCGATGGCGTCGCAGCCGTCGGGGATGCCGTTGTCCGGCACCGCCGCGGCGTCGCTCGCCGTGCCGCCGGCTTCGTCGATCGCGCTCGCCAACGCTTGCAACGTCGGCGCAGCGAACAACGCACGCACGTCCACGTCCAAGCCGGCCGCGCGCATGCGTTCGATCAGGCTCACCGCCAGCAGCGAGTGGCCGCCGAGCTCGAAGAAGTTGTCGTTGCGGCCGACCCGGTCGAGCTTGAGCACCTGCGCCCACAACTGCGCCAGCGCGGTTTCGGTCGCGCCGACCGGCTCGAGGTAGGGCCGCGCGACATAAGCATCGGCCTGCGGCGCCGGCAGCGCCTTGCGGTCGATCTTGCCGTTTACCGTCAGCGGCATGCGTTCGAGCACGACGTAAGCCGCCGGCACCATGTACTCCGGCAGCGTCGCGCTCAGGTAGGCGCGCAGGTCTTCGATCCCGATCCGCGCTTCGGCGGCGGCGCGCACGTAGGCGACCAGGCGCTTGTCGCCCGGCCGGTCCTCGCGCGCCAGCACCGCGACTTCGGCGCAGCCCGGGCATTCGGCCAATCGCGCTTCGATTTCGCCGAGTTCGATGCGGAAACCGCGGATCTTGACCTGGAAATCGCCGCGGCCGAGGAACTGCAGGCTGCCGTCGGCGTTCCAGCGCGCTCGATCGCCCGTGCGGTACAGCCGCGCATTCGGCGCGTCGGCGAACGGATCGGCAAGGAAGCGCTGCGCGTTCTTGTCGGAACCGCCTTGATAGCCGTCGGCCACGCCGAGTCCGCCGATGCACAGTTCGCCGGCCGCGCCGGACGGCATCAGTCCCAGGCCATCGTCGAGCAAATAGACGCGCACGCCCGGCAACGGCCGGCCGATGGGCAGTTCCGCGCCCGCGGCGTCGCCGCCGTGCACGTCGCTGCCGTCGTAGGTGGTCAACATGGTGGCGCAGACCGAGGCTTCGGTCGGGCCGTAGTGATTGCTCAGCGCGACCCGGCCGCCGGTGAGCGCGCTGAAGCGGCGCACCAGCTCCATCGGCACGCTCTCGCCGCCGAACATCATCAGGCGCAGGTCGGGCAGCACCGGCTCGGTGCCGGCGCCGCGCAGTTCGATCAGGCCGTCGGTCCAGCGCCGCCACAGCGCGGCCGGCGCGTCGATGGCGCCGATGCGGTGTTCGGCGCAGAAGCGCTGCAGTTCGCGCGCGTCCAGATCCGTCGGCGAAGGATGCAACACCAGCGCGGCGCCGACCGACAAGGCCGGGAACACGTCGCCGACCGAGGCGTCGAACACCAGCGGCGGGATCATCAGCAAGCGCTGGCCGGCGAAATCGTGACCGGCGATGAAGCCGCGCACCAGATTGAGCGCGCCGCGGTGCGGCACGACCACGCCCTTGGGCAGGCCGGTCGAACCCGAGGTGTAGATGACGTACGCGGTGTCGTCGCCGCCGATGTCGAGCGCCGGCGCGTCGGCGCGCGGGGCGGTATCGGCGACGGCGAACGCGCGCCCGTGCAACGCCTGCGCGGCTTGCCGCGCCGGTTCGGCGTAACGCTCGTCGGCGTATAGCAGCGCAGTCGCCTCGGCATCGCCCAGCACGTACGCGATGCGCTCGGCCGGGTAGCCCGGATCGACCGGCACGTACGCCGCGCCCGCGGCGAGGATGCCGAGCGCGCCGATCAGCGAATCGATGGAGCGGTCGGCGAGCAGCGCCACGCGCTCGCGCGGCCGCACGCCGAGTTCGCGCAGGCGCCACGCCACGCCGTGTGCGCGTTCGCTGAGTTCGCGGTAATCGATGGCGCGGCCGGGTTCGATGGCGGCGACCGCGTCGGGGGTCCGCCGCGCTTGCGCCAGCACCGGCGAATACAGATCGGCGAAGCCCGGCAGCAGATCGCTTCGCGCTGCGCCGCCGTCGCCGAGCGCGAGCAGCCGCGCGCGTTCGTCCGCGCCGACCAAGCCGATGGAGGAGACGGCTAGATTCTCGTCGGCGACCATCGCTTCGAGCGTGCGCCGCAGATAGCCGAGATGGCGCTCGACGCTGGCGCGATCGAACAGTGCGCTGGCGTATTCGAGCTGGCCGACCACACGGTCGCCGACTTCGCTCAGGTCCAGGCCGAAATCGAACTTGGCGATGCGGTACGCCGCCTCGATCTCGGACACGTCCAAGCCCGGCAAGCGCAGTTCGCCTTCATCGAGGTTCTGCCAGGCCAGCATCACCTGGAAGATCGGCGCGTGGGCGAAATTGCGCGCCGGGTTGACGATCTCGACCACTTGCTCGAACGGCAGATCCTGATGGTCCTGCGCTTCGAGCACGCGCGCCTTGACCTGCGCCAGCAACTCGGCAGCCGATTCGGCGCCGGCGCCGATGCGCACGCGGATCGCCTGAGTGTTGACGAAGAAACCGATCAGCGGCTCGATCTCCGGCCGCGTTCGGTTGGCGACCGCGGTGCCGACGACGATGTCGTCCTGACCGGACAGACGCGCGAGCACGGCGGTCCACGCGGCCAGCACGGTCATGAACAAGGTCGTGCCGTGGCGCTGGGCGAGCTTGCGCAGCGCGGCGGTCAGCGCGGGGTCGAGTTCGACCGGCACCGCGTCGCCGACGAACGACTGCTGCGCCGGACGCGGGCGGTCGGTCGGCAGTTCCAGCAGCGCCGGCGCACCGGCGAGCGCGTCGCGCCAGTAATCGCTTTGCTTCGCCAGCACTTCGCCGCTGAGCCACTGGCGCTGCCAGACCGCGTAATCGGCGTATTGGATCGGCAACGGCGGCAGCGGGTCGTCTTCACCGGAACGGTACGCGGCGTACAGCGCGCTCAGTTCCTCGGCGAAGATCGCCATCGACCAACCGTCGGAGACGATGTGGTGCATGGTGATCGCCAGCACGTGCTCGTCGTCGGCGGTGCGCAGCAGCTGGCCGCGCACCAGCGGGCCGCGGGCCAGATCGAAGGCTCGCGCGGCTTCGTCTTCCAAGCGCGCGTCCAAGGCCCGCGCATCGGCGCCGCGCAGGTCGTGCGCGCTCAGCGACAAGCCGATGTCGGGGTCGGCGATGCGCTGCACGGTGCGCCCGTCCTCGCGCTCGAAGGCGGTGCGCAGCACTTCGTGGCGGGCGACGATGCGGTCCAACGCGCGGCGCAGCGCGTCGATGTCGAGTTCGCCGCGCAAGCGCAGCGCCATCGGCATGTGATAGGCCTCGCTCGCGCCGTCCAGCTGACCGAGGAACCACAGGCGCTGCTGCGCGTGCGACAGCGGCAGCGCCACGTCGCGCGCCACCGGCGCGATCGCGCGCTGTTCGCTGCGCGCGCGGCCGTGCAGGTGCGCGGCCAAATCGGCCAGCACCGGATGCGCGAACAAATCCTTGAGCGACACCTCCAGCGCCAGCGCGCCGCGCATGCGCGAGAGCAAGGTCACCGCGAGCAGCGAGTGGCCGCCGAGCTCGAAGAAATGATCGCGGCGGCCGATGCGCTCGATCTTGAGCGTCTGCGCCCACAGCTGCGCCAGCGCGGTTTCCAACTCGCCCACCGGGGCCTCGAACTCGCGCGTCGGGTACGCGTCGGCCTCGGGCGCCGGCAGCGCCTTGCGGTTGAGCTTGCCGTTGGCCGTGAGCGGCATGCGCTCCAGCGTCACGTAGGCGACCGGCACCATGTAAGCCGGCAGCGTCTGCGCCAGATGCGCGCGCAGCGCTTCGGTATCGACCGCCGCGCCCGGCTCGACTTCGACGTAACCGACCAGGCGCTTGTCGCCCGCGGCGGCTTCGCGCGCTTCCACGACGGCTTCGCGCACGCCGGGGTACTGCGCGAGGCGCGATTCGATTTCGCCGAGCTCGATGCGGAAGCCGCGGATCTTGACCTGGAAATCGTTGCGGCCGAGGTAATCGATGGCGCCGTCGGCGCGCCAGCGGCCGAGGTCGCCGGTCTTGTACATGCGGCCGCCCGCGGCGAAGCGGTCGGGCAGGAAGCGCTCTTCGGTCAGCTCGGGGCGGTTCAAATAGCCGCGCGCGACCTGCGGGCCGCCGATATACAACTCGCCCACGGCGCCGGCCGGCACCGGCTGCAAATGCCGGTCGAGCACATAGACGCGGGTGTGCGGAATCGGCGGGCCGATGGAGGTTTGCGTCGCGGGATCGGCTTCGACCGTGCACATGGTCGCGTCCACCGTCGCCTCGGTCGGGCCGTAGCCGTTGATCAGCTTCGGCCGGTGGCCGCGGCGCTGGAACCAGCGCGCGACCATCTCGGCGTTGACCTTCTCGCCGCCGATCATGATCTGACGCACGCCGGCCGGCACGTCGCCGCCGCGCTCGTCGGCGATCTGATGCCAGAACGCGGTCGGCAGATTGAGGATGCTGACGCGCTGTTCGGCGCAATGGCGCCAGAACGTGGCCGGATCGGCGATCCATTCGTCGTCGCGCAGCACCAGCGCCGCGCCGGCGCACAGCGCGCTGAAGTATTCCTCCACCGACATGTCGAAGCTCAGCGCGGCGAACTGCAGCAAGCGGTCGTCTTCGCGCACCGCGTAGGTCTGTTCCAGCGCGTGCACCAGCGCGGCCAGGCTGCGATGTTCGATCATCACGCCCTTGGGCAGGCCGGTGGAGCCGGAGGTGTAGATCACGTAAGCCAGATGATCGGGGCGCAGGCCCAGCGCGGCCGGATCGGGATTGGTTTCGTCGAAGCCCGCGCCGGCGTCGGCGCCGTCGAGTTCGATCGCTTGCGCGGTGGTGACCGGCAGCGCGTCGCGCAGCGCGCGCTGCGTCAGCACGGTGTGCGGCGCGACATCGCCGAGCATGTATTCGAGACGGTCTGCCGGATAGGCCGGATCCAACGGCACGTAAGCGCCGCCGGCCTTGAGCGTGGCGAGGATCGCCACGACCATCGCCGCGCTGCGTTCCATATAGATCGCGACGCGGTCGTCGGGCTTGAGGCCCGAGGCGATCAATCGGTGCGCCAGACGATTGGCGCGGCGATTGAGTTCGGCGTAACCGATCTCCTCGTGGCCGTGCACGACCGCGACCGCGTCGGGCCGGCGCGCGGCCTGCGCCTCGAACAGCGCCTGCACGCAGCGCGGCGTCGGCGGTTCGATCTCGGCGTGGTTCCAGACTTCCAGCACCTGCCGGCGCTCGTCCGGCGGCAGCACGTCCAGCGCGTGCAGCGCAGTGTCCGGCGCCTGTTCCAGCGCGGTCGCCAGCGATTCCAGCGCGGTCTCCAGCATCGCGCAGACGCGCTGCGGCGAGATCGAAAGATCCGAGGTCTGGAACTGCAGATCGAAGCTGCCGTCGAGCCGGTCGTTGATCGACAGGTCGAACGGGTAGTTGGTGCGTTCGCCGTCGCGCAGGAAGCGCATGCCGTTCCAGGCCTGCACGGGCGCATCGCCGACCGCGCCGTCCAGATCGGCCGGCACGTCGTGGCGGTAATTCATCAGCGACGAGAACAGCGGCAGCGGCGGGCGCACCGCGCTGCAGCGCTGAGCCAGATTCAGCGGCGCGTGTTCGTGGCGCAGCAGGTCGGTCAGCAGGCGGTGGGTGCGGCGCACGCCCTCGCGCGCGCCGTCGGCGTCGATGCGCACGCGCAGCGGCAGCGTATTGATGTAGACGCCCATGCCGCGCTCGGCGCCTTCGTGCATGCGTCCGAGCATGACTGTGCCGAACACCACGTCCTCGCGCCCGCTGGCGCGCGCCAGCACCAGCGCCCAAGCCAGATGGCACAGCGCGGCGGGGCTGACTTCGGCGGTGCGCGCGCAGGCGCGCAAGCGCGCGCACAGCGCCGGGTCGAGGTCGTGATCGGCCTCGGCGATGCGGTTGCCGTCGCCGCGCACGTCGATCAGGCCGAACGGCGCGGTCGGTTCGTCGACATCGCCGAGCAGTTCGCGGAAGAACGCTTCGTGCTCGTCGCGGCTCAGGCCCAACCGGGTCTGGGCGACGAAATCGCGGAACGGTTTCGGCGGCTTGAGCGCATCGGCGCGGCCGTCGAGCAGCGCCTGGATTTCTTGATTGACGAACTCGATCGTGGTGTGGTCGTCGATCATGTGATGGATCAACTCGGCCAGCACCCAGCGCCCGTTGCGCTCGTCGCGCGCCACGAACAGCTTCCACATCGGCGCCTGGCGGATGTCGATGCGGCAATGGCGCGGATCGAAGCGCTCGGCGAGTTGGTCTTCGATCGAGCCCGCGTCCGGGTCGAGTTCGATCTCTTCGATCTCCACCCGCGCCCGCCGCCACACCACCTGCACCGGCTCGGGCAGGCCGTCCCACACCACCGCGGTGCGCAGGATGTCGTGGCGGTCCACCACGTGCTGCAAGGCTTGCGCGTACTGCTCGATCCGCTCGCGGCTCTCGCTTTCCAGCAAAGTCCAGGTGAGGTAAACGTCGCCTTCGCTTTCCAGCAGGTAATGGAACAGGAAGCCTTCCTGCAGCGGCGCCAGCGGATAGATGTCCTGGATGTTGGCCGCGCCGCCCGTCACGCCGGCGGCGATGGCGTCGATTTCGGTCTGGCTCAGCGCCACCAGTGGCAGCATGTGCGGTTCGATGCGCTCGCAGCCGGCCGGAATCCGGTTCGGCGGAATCTGCGGAGCCAGCGATTCGGCGCCGACTTCCAGCGCCAGCGCCTGCAAGGTCGGCGCGGCGAACAACACGCGCACGTCGGCCTTCAGGCCGATCCGGCGCATGCGCTCGATCAAGGTCATCAGCAGCAGCGAATGACCGCCGAGCGCGAAGAAGTTGTCGTTGCGGCCGACCCGCTCGAGCTTGAGCACTTCGGCCCAGATTTGCGCGAGCGCGGTTTCCGTCGCGCCGACCGGCGCTTCGTACTCGCGCGCCGGATAGGCGCCGGCATCGGGCGCCGGCAAGGCCTTGCGGTCGAGCTTGCCGTTGGCGGTCAACGGCATGCGCGGCATCGCCACGTAAGCGGCCGGCACCATGTACGCAGGCAGGGTTTCGCCGAGATGGCGGCGCAGATCGTCCAGATCGACGCTGGCCGCGGCGCTGAAATAGGCCACCAGCCGCTTGTCGCCGAGCCGGTCCTCGCGCGCGAGCACCGCGACTTCCTGCATGCCGGGGTATTGCGCCAGCCGCGCTTCGATCTCGCCCAGCTCGATGCGGAAGCCGCGGATCTTGACCTGGAAATCGTTGCGGCCGAGGTATTCGATGGTGCCGTCGCTGCGCCAGCGGCCGAGGTCGCCGGTCTTGTAGAGACGCTCGCCGGGCGCGAACGGATCGGCGATGAAGCGCTCTTCGGTCAGCTCCGGCCGGTTGAGGTAGCCGCGCGCCACGCCGGCGCCGCCGACGTAGAGCTCGCCGGTCGCGCCGATGGGCGCGGGCCGGCGGCGCGCATCGAGGATGTAGGTGCGCAGGTCCGGAATGCGCGCGCCGATCGGGCTGCGGCCCTGATAGCGCTGCAAATCTTCCGGCTGCAACGCGTGATAGGTCACGTGCACCGTGGTTTCGGTGATGCCGTACATATTGACCAGCTGCGGCGCGTCGGCCGCGTTGCGCTGGTACCACGGCGCCAGACTGCGCAGCTCCAGCGCTTCGCCGCCGAACACGACTTGGCGCAGGCGGTGCTCGCGCTCGCTGACCGATTGCGCGGCGATCAGCTGATTGAACGCGCTCGGCGTCTGGTTGAGCACGGTGACCCGCTGCTCGCACAGCAGCCGGTAGAACTCGTCGGGCGAGCGCGAGGTCGGATACGGCACCACCACCAGCCGGCCGCCGTAGAGCAGCGCGCCCCAGATTTCCCAGACCGAGAAGTCGAACGCGAACGAGTGGAACAGCGTCCACACGTCGCGCGCGTCGAAGTCGAACCAATGCGCGGTGCGCTCGAACAGGCGCACGACGTTGGCGTGTTCGATCATCACGCCCTTGGGCGCGCCGGTCGAGCCGGAGGTGTAGATGATGTAGGCCAGATGTCGCGCGTTAACGCCCAGCGCGGCGGCATCGGGGTTGGATTCGCTGCATTCGCGCCACAACGCCGCGTCCGCGCTCAGGTCGAACACGGGCAAGGCATCGGCGGCATCGCCGAGCGCGGCGCGCGCGCCGGCGTCGGTCAGCACCGCCACCGGCGTACTGTCGCCGAGCATGTAGGCGATGCGCTCGGGCGGATACACCGGGTCCAGCGGCACGTAGGCGCCGCCGGCCTTGAGCACGGCCAGCACCGCGACGACCATCTCCAGCCCGCGCTCGACGCAGATCGCGACGCGGTCGTCCGGGCGCACGCCCAGGCCGATCAGATGATGGGCGAGCCGGTTGGCGCGGCGGTTGAGTTCGGCGTAGCTGAGTTCCTGGTCTTCCCAAGTCACCGCGACCGCATCCGGCGCGCGCGCGGCCTGGATCTCGAACAGTTCATGGATGCACGCGCTGCTGCCCGCTTCGGCGCCTTCGTCGCCGGTGCGGTTCCACTCGCTCACCAGCAAGCGGCGTTCGTCCGCGCCGAGCAGATCCGCGTGTTCCAGCGCCGCGCGCTCGTCGGCGGCCATGGTTTCGAGCATGCGCCGCAGATAGCCGACGTAACGCTGCGCGGTGGCGCGGTCGAACAACGCGGTGGCGAATTCGAGATGGCCGACGATGCGGCCGTCGATCTCGGCCAGATCCAGGCCGAGGTCGAACTTGGCCGTGGTATGCGCGACCTTGGCCGGCGCAACCTTCACCCCGGGCAGGATCAGTTCGCCCTCGTCGTTGTTCTGCCAGGCCAACATCACCTGGAAGATCGGCGCGTAGGCGAGGCTGCGCTGCGGGTTGACGATCTCCACCACGCGCTCGAACGGCAGGTCTTGATGGTCCTGCGCTTCCAGCACCCGTTCCTTCACTTGCTGCAGGAACTTCGCCACATCGCCGCCGACCTTGGCGCGCAGCGCCTGGGTGTTGACGAAAAAGCCGATCAGGCCTTCGACCTCGGTGCGCATGCGGTTGGCGACCGCGGTGCCGACGACGACGTCGTCCTGCCCGGTCAGCCACGCCAGCGTCGCCATCCACGCGGCCAGTACGGTCATGTAGAGCGTCGCGCCGTGGCGCTGCGCGAGCAACTTGAGCGCGCGGGTCAGCGATTCGTCGAACTCGATGGGTTCGGCGGCGCCGGCGAAGGATTGCTGCGCCGGGCGCGGACGGTCGGTCGGCAGTTCCAGCAGCGCCGGCGCGCCGGCCAGCGCGTCGCGCCAATAGCCGCTCTGCTTCTCCAGCACTTCGCCTTCGAGCCAGTCGCGCTGCCAGACGGCGTAATCGGCGTACTGGATCGGCAACGGCGGCAGCGGATCGTCCCCGCCGGCCGAATACGCCGCGTACAGCGCGCTCAGTTCCTCGGTCAGCACGCCCATCGACCAACCGTCGGAAACGATGTGGTGCATGACGACGACCAGCGCGTGCTCGTCCTCGCCGGTGCGCAGCAGCGCGCCGCGCACCAGCGGGCCGCGCTCCAGGTCGAAAGCGGGCGCGACTTCGCCGTCGAGGCGCGCTTGCACCTGCGCGTCCGCGGCGCCGCGCAGGTCTTCGACGCGCAGGTCGAAACCGAGCTCCGGCGCGCCGATGCGCTGGACGGTGCGACCGTCTTCGCGCGCGAACGTCGTGCGCAGCACTTCGTGGCGGACGACGATGCGGTCGAGCGCGCGTTGCAGCGCCGGGACATCGAGCGGCCCGCTCAGGCGCGCGACCCACGGGATGTGGTACGCCTCGCTGCCGCCGTCGAGCTGGCCGAAGAACCACAGGCGTTGCTGGGCGTAGGACAGCGGCAGCGCTTGCTCGCGCGGCGCGCGCGGGATCGCGCGCTGCTCGTTGCGCGCGCGGCCGTGCAGGTGCGCGGCCAGATCGGCCAGCACCGGACGCGCGAACAGGTCCTTGAGCGAGACCTCCAGCGCCAAGGCGCCGCGCATGCGCGACAGCAAGGTCACCGCCAGCAGCGAATGGCCGCCGAGCTCGAAGAAATGATCTTGCCGGCCGACGCGCTCGATCTTCAGCGTCTGCGCCCACAACTGCGCCAGCGCGGTTTCCAGTTCGCCCACCGGCGCCTCGAACTCGCGCGCCGGGTACGCATCGGCGCCCGGTTCCGGCAAGGCCTTGCGATCGAGCTTGCCGTTGGCCGTGAGCGGCATGCGCTCCAGCGTCACGTAGGCGACCGGCACCATGTAGGCCGGCAACGTCTGCGCCAGATGCGCGCGCAGCGCTTCGATCTCGATGCTCGTTCCCGGTTCGACTTCGACATAGCCGATCAGGCGCTTGTCGCCCGCCGCCGATTCGCGCGCGTCCACCACGGCTTCGCGCACGCCGGGGTACTGCGCGAGGCGCGATTCGATCTCGCCCAGTTCGATGCGGAAGCCGCGGATCTTGACCTGGAAATCGTTGCGGCCGAGGTAGTCGATGGCGCCATCGGCGCGCCAGCGACCGAGGTCGCCGGTCTTGTACATGCGGCCGCCCGCGGCGAACGGATCGGCGAGGAAGCGCTCTTCGGTGAGCTGCGCGCGGTTCAAATAACCGCGCGCGACCTGCGGGCCGCCGATGTACAACTCGCCCACCGCGCCGGCCGGCACCGGCTGCAGATGACGGTCGAGCAGGTAGATGCGGGTGTGCAGGATCGGCGCGCCGATGGACGCCTGCGCCGACGCATCGCCGTCGACCACGCACATGGTCGCATCGACCGTGGCTTCGGTCGGGCCGTAGGCGTTGATCAGGCGCGGACGGTGGCCTTCGCGCTGGAACCAGCGCGCGACCATCTCGGCGTTGACCTTCTCGCCGCCGATCATGATCTGGCGCACGCCGGCCGGCACGTCGCCGCCGCGTTCGTCGGCGATCTGATGCCAGAACGCGGTCGGCAGATTCAGCACGCTGATGCGCTGCTCGACGCAGTGGCGCCAGAACGTCGCCGGATCGGCGATCCATTCGTCGTCGCGCAGCACCAGCGTCGCGCCGGCGCACAAGGCGCCGAAATATTCCTCCACCGACATGTCGAAGCTCAGCGCGGCGAACTGCAGCAGACGGTCGTCCTCGCGCAGCGCGTAGCCTTCCTCCAGCGCGGCGATCAGCGTCGTCAGGCTGCGATGTTCGATCATCACGCCCTTGGGCAGGCCGGTGGAACCGGAGGTGTAGATCACGTACGCCAGATGGTCCGGACGCAGGCCGAGCTGCGCCGAATCCGGGTTGGCGTCGTCGAAACCGTCGAGTTCCGAGCCGTCGCCGAGTTCGACCACCTGCGCCGCGGTCGCCGGCAAACCGGCGCGCAACGCGGCCTGGGTCAGCACGGTGTGCGGCGCGACGTCGCCGAGCATGTATTCGAGACGGTCCACGGGATAGGCCGGATCCAGCGGCACGTAAGCGCCGCCGGCCTTGAGCGTGGCGAGGATCGCCACGACCATCGCCGCGCTGCGTTCCAGATAGATCGCGACGCGGTCGTCGGGCCGCAAGCCCGATGCGATCAGGCGATGGGCCAGACGGTTGGCGCGGCGATTGAGTTCGGCATAGCTCAGTGCTTCGCCGCCGTGCACGACCGCGACGGCGTCGGGCCGGCGCGCGGCCTGCGCCTCGAACAGCGCCTGCACGCAGCGCGGCGCCGGCGCTTCGGCTTCGGCGCGATTCCAGGTCTCCAACACCTGCCGGCGCTCGTCCGGTGGCAGCACTTCGAGCGCGTGCAAGGCGGTGTCCGGCGCCTGTTCCAGCGCGGTGGTCAGCGCATCCAGCGCGGTCGCCAGCATCGCGCACACGCGCTCCGGCGTCGCCGCGGCGAGATCGGCCCACGCAGCGAGGCCGAAACTTCCGTCGGCGCGTTCTTCCATCGTCAGAACGAAAGCGTGCGCGTCGTCTTGCGCGCGCTCGGCGCTGACTTCGCCGGCGCGGCGATAGTCCAACACCGAAGTGAACAACGGCATCGGCGCTTCGACCGCGCTGCATCGCTGCGCCAGATCCATCGACGCATCCGCATGGCGCGCCAGTTCCGAAAGCGCTTCGTGCGCGCGGCGCGCGCCCTCGCGCGCGTCGGCGTCGTCGAGGCGGATGCGCAACGGCAGCACGCTCGCGAACGCGGCGTCTTCGCCATGCGCGGCGCTGCCGAACACCACATCGTCGCGCGCGCTAGAACGCGCCGCGACCATGGCCCAAGCCAAATGCGCCAGCGCGGCGACATCGACCTCCGCCGCTTGCGCGGCGCCGCGCAAGCGTTCGCTCAGCGCGGAATCCAACGCGAGCTGCGCGCCCGCGATGCGGCGTTGCGCACCGGCAACGCCGATCCATCCGAACGGCGCGGTCGGCTCGTCTACGTCGCCGAGCGTTGCGCGGAAGTAACGTTCATGCTCCGCGCCGACTGCGCCGACGTCGGGACGCTCCTGCGTCCGCGCCGTGCCGAGTCGCTCGTGTGCGCTAGTCCGATCGCGTGTATTCACTGCTAAATCCTTTAGCCTTCAACGCATTCCGTACGATTTTTGAGTGGCGCATCCGGCCGCGATCGCCTGTGGGCGTCGCCTCCGTCGGCCGTGATTCGCGAAGTCGCGATGCGCGCTAAGCGCTACCGTGATCCACTCGCGTCGCGCTGCTTGCGACCTGTTGCGCGCGAACGCATCCGCCGCGTCGGCGGGAAATCGCCACGCGAACGCCGCGTCCGGTCGCAGGCGCGAGCGCCGGTCGAACCGCCGAATCCGGCCGCGGTTTCGCGACCCATGGCGACAAGTACGCGGAAATCGGCGACCTCAGGACAGAATTCGTGACGCCGGTCATAAGACAGATGAACGAGGCGAGCGCCAGCGCGGCGCCCACGCAGCCGGCCACCGAGGTTCGGCGCATTCGATGAATTCGGCGCGTGCGACAACGCTCGACGCCTACGCGCCTTGCGATCAGTGCGGTCCATTTTCGCCCCCCGGCGGTGCGGCCTCGTTGCCCGTAGCAGCCGCTCGAAACACAACGCGTGTGTTGTGAACGGCATCAACTTACAAACAAAAGCTACTTCGTCTTCACGCCGCTTTGTCTACGAGCAATAACCGCACCTGTCAATTTGTACGGTGGCGCTTAACTGAATGTGCGAGTCGCCACACAGATTCTTCGTGATAGGCGTTAGCGTCCGATGGCCGCTGGAATCTCCTCGCGACGAAGGACAAATGCGTAGTGCGACGAAACTTGCGCGCATCGTCGCTGCGTCACAGATATCCCTCGACAACCGCAAGTGGCGAGGATGTGCACGAAGGCGACGCGAAAACGCACACTCGATATTGCGCGCGATGCGCGAAAGTCGGTCGCACCGTCGGCGATTTTTGTTTCGCTATTGAACGATGCGAGGCGCGAGAGAGGATGTTCGCGGTTGCGATGCGGATGCGACGGCGCGCGCGGTGTGGCGAAAAGCCGGCGGCGGTGGGCGTAATTCGCACCTTATATAAGGTATACGCTCGGCCGTCCGGCTCTTAGCCGATGAAGGTCCGCACGCCTTAGACCCTGGGTCCGCCGCGGGCGCGGGTTCGCGCGCTGCGCGGCCCGATGCCTCGAAGGCATCGGCGGCTGCTTCGAAAGTTCATTCAAGCCGATGGACGCCGTCGCCGGCTCGCCGCCGGATTCGCCTGCGCGTTGATGCGGCGGCCATCGGCCGCGGCGCGCCGCTCAACCGCAGTCGACGCCCGTCACCACGTTGGCTTTGTCGACGCGCACATTGAGCCGGTCTTCGCGCCGGTCGCTGGAGAAGGTGTTGTCCGGCGCGACCACGCGCCACAAGCCCGCGCCGCTTTGCTGGAACAACTTGCGCCCGGTCGCTTCGTCGAGCGGCTGGCCGACCGCCCAGGTCAGCGCGGCGGCGTCGCAGTGTCCGCGGCCGGCGAGGTCGGGACGCGTCTGGGTCTGCGAGCAGGCCGTGGCGGCG
The DNA here is from genome assembly GCF_018847975.1 of Lysobacter sp. K5869. Lineage (NCBI taxonomy): Bacteria > Pseudomonadati > Pseudomonadota > Gammaproteobacteria > Lysobacterales > Lysobacteraceae > Lysobacter > Lysobacter sp. K5869. The sequence continues at coordinate 920,490 of NZ_CP072597.1, forward strand.
AGCGTCAGCGCGACGGCGATCGCGGCGCGGGACAAAACGGAGCGGCGTTGGGCGTTCATCGTGCGACCTCAGCGGAGGGACGCCTGCATCGTCCCTCCAATGCCGCGGCTTGTCGACTGGGCGCGGCGGCTCGCGCGCGATCGGTCACTCCACGCTCGCCAACCACGCGGCCGCCAAATCGAGCACCGCTTGCGCGCGCTCGCGATGCGGCACGTGGCCGCAGTCTTGCAGGATCTTCAGCGTCGCCGGCCCCGCCACGCCCGCGGCGATGCGTTCGGGATGGCGCACGCTGCCGTATTCGTCGCGCTCGCCGTGGATCGCCAGGGTCGGACTCGTCGTGCGCGCCAGTTCCGCATCGAGCGTCCACTCGGCGAACTCCGGCGCCAGCCATGTGTCGATCCATGCGCCGAGCACCCAGGCCGCCTTGTCGCCGTGGTACTTGCTCAAGCGCTCGACCTGGCCGGGCTGCGCGAACGCGGCGCGCGCGGCGAGGATGCCCTCGCGGGTGCGGTCCTCGACGAAGGCTTGCGCCGATTCGGTGATCAGCGCGGCGCACCGCGCCGGATGCCGCGCCGCGCACCCCACGGCCATGCCGCCGCCGACGCTGTGGCCGAACACGACGAAGCGCTCCAGCGCGAACGCCTCGCGCACCTGCGCGAAGCCTTGGTCCGCCTCCGCGGCGATGAAGTCGAACCCCAGCCGCCCCGGATGCGGATCGGACCGGCCGAAACCGAGGCGGTCGTAAGCGATCACCACGCGGCCGCTGGCCGCCGCCAATCGCGCCGGGAAGTCGCGCCACAACTCGACGCAGCCGAGCGAATCGTGCAGCAGCACGATGGTCGCGGCGTCGTCGCGGCCGGGCCAACGCTGCGCGAACAGGCGGCCGTGCGGCGCGGCGATCCAGAAGTCTTGCGGTACGGATGTCGACATGCGCGCGTCAACCTAACAGATGCCGCAACACGCCGGCCGAGGCGATGCCGATCAAGACCGTCGGCAACATCGACCATCGCGTCGCGGCGAACACGGTGATCGCCAGCGCGACGAGGTCGGCGGGACGGCCGGAGACGAAGTCCGGCGCGATCACCGCGATCAGCACGCAACCCGGCGCGGCGTCCATCACCGCAACCGCGCGCGGGCCGAGCGCGCGGTTGCGCAGCGCCAGATAGCCGCCGATGCGGGTGAGGTAGGTGACCAGCGCCATCGCGGCGATGGTCGCGGCGGTGTGAGGATCCACGCTCATGCCGCGGACTCCGCGCGCCACGCGGCGACCGCCAGGCCCACGATCGCGCCGGCGGCGACGTACCACGCGCCGGGCACCAGCAAATGCACGGCGGCGGCGGCGATCAGGCTGGCCAGCCACGGCAGCGCCGCGCGCCAGCCCTTCCACATCCCGCGCAGCAACACCAGGAACACCGCGGCGAAGGCCATGTCGAAACCGTAGCCGCGCACGTCGCCGATCAACGGCCCCAAGGCCGCGCCGAGCGCGGTGCAGGCGATCCAGGTCAGGTACAAGCCGGCCGACACGCCCAGGTAATAGCGCAGGCTGAAGACGCGGCGGCGTTGCGCGTCGGCCAGACCCAGCGCCCAGCTCTCGTCGCACATGAAGAACAGCGCCGGCAGCGTCTTGCGCAGCGGCAAGCGCTGCAGCCACGGCGCCAGCGCGGCGCCCATCAGCAGGTGGCGGCTGTTGATCAGCGCGGTCATCGCCGCGATCAACAGCAGATGCGGCGGCGAACTCCACAGCTCGACCGCGGCGAATTCCGAGCCGCCGCCGAAGTTGAGCCCGGTCATCAGCGGCACTTCGATCGGGTTGAGCCCTTTCTGCGCCGCTTGCGCGCCGAGCACCAAGGCGAAGGGGACGAAGCCGAGCATCACCGGCGCGGCGGCGGTCAGTCCGCGGCGGAATTCGCCGCGGCGTTCGGGCGCGCCGGCCAGGGCGGCGCTGTCGATACAGGGGGAGGCCTCGCTCATGCGGCGTTTCTCGGTGCGGGCGAGAAAGCATAGGGCGCGCGCCTTGAAATCGGGTTGCGAAGATGCGGCCGAAACCGGCGTTCGTGGCATCATCGGCGGACGAATGGCGATTTCGCGCAATCCGATGCCAAACCCGCTCGACAAGACCGACCGCCGCATCCTCGCCGCCCTGCAGCGCGACGGGCGCCTGCAGAACCTGGAGCTGGCGCGCGAGGTCGGCCTGTCGCCCTCGGCCTGCCTGCGCCGGGTGCGGCTGCTGGAGGAATCCGGGGTGATCGAGCGCTACGTCGCCCTGCTCGACGCGGCCCGCATCGGCGCCGGCTTCACCGTGTTCGCGCGGGTGTGGCTGGCGGGGCAGGATCAGGCCACGGTCGAGCGCTTCATCGAAGCCGTGCGCGGGTTTCCCGAGGTCACCGAATGCCATTTGATGGCCGGCGACTGCGATTTCCTGCTGCGCGTGGCGGTCGCCGATCTGGACGCGTACCGCCGCTTCCAGGTCGAGCATCTCAACCGCATTCCCGGCATCCAGAGCGTCAAGACCGAGATTCCGATGCAGCGGATCAAGCAGTCGACGCAGTTGCCGCTGTAGCGCCGGGCGCGCGGCGCCGTCGGGGCCGATCGCGCGCGGCGCGGATCCGGGCGCCGGCCTCGGCGCCCGGTGCGGCCGCACGGCCGCGCGAGGTCAGTTCTGCTCGCCGCCGCCCGGCGGCGCGATCACGAAGCAGCGGCCGCGGTCGACGGTGTACGCCCCGCTCCACACGCCCCAGCCCGGCGGCTGCGGATCGGCGCAGCCGCGGCTGATCAGCTGCATGCCGATCGTGTTGCCGGCGTTGTCGGTGTAGGTGCGGATTTCCACGTACGGGCCGGGCTGCGACAACGCGGCGCCGGCCAGCGCCAGCGAACACACGGCCAGAGCGGCGGCGAACATCCCTTTACTGCGGAGCTTGCGCATGTCCTTCTCCTTGGAAGCGTCGCGCGCCGGGGCGGCGCGCGACCGCTGCCTCCCGCTCTAGCGCCGCCGCCGCGCGCTGTCAAAACGCGCGTTCGCGGACAGTGACGCGCGGCGGCTTACGGCTTCGTCGCCGCCCGATCCGGCACAGCGCGCGCGGCCGGCGGCGCCGCCACGCGCAGGCCGCGGCTGCGGCAGATGTCGATGTCGGCGTACTCCAGCACGCGGCCGTCGGCGAGCGAGAAACGCAGGTCGTAGCGGCAGTCCGGGCCGGGCAGTTCGATCGTCGCGCTCTCGCCGCCGCCGCGCAGCGGCGCGCCGAGCGGCTTGTCGGCGAAGTCCGCGGCGCCGGCCTTGGACGCGGCGACCGCGACGATGCTGTCGCCGCCGCGGTTGACCAACTCGAAGTAGCGGGCGTGCGCCTGCGCGGCGGACGCGGCCGCGAGCGCGACCAGGACGAGGGCGGCGGTGCGGATCGCGGGCATGGCGGGTCTCCGGGGTCGGCGAGGGCGGTCCGGCGGATCGGTCGGGGCCGGGTTCGCGCACATCGCAGCGCGCCGGCGCGCGCGCGACCAGCGCGGCGGGACGAATCGTCGCGGCCGCGGGACGGATCGTCGCCGCGGCGGCCGCGCTTTGCCGCGCGCGCCGCGGCGCTTACGATGCCGGCGAAGCGATTTCGGGCCGCGCCGATGCAAATCCAATTGGGCGACACCTCCATCGGCCTGGGCCGCTACCTGAGCTTGTGGACGGCGGTGGCGCTGGCCTTCGCCCTGCAGCACATGCTGTTCGACGCGATCGTCGGGCCCGAGGTGTGGTCGCTCTGGGACTATCTGCGTTGGGCGTTGATCCAGTGGTTCACCTGGGCCGCGCTGGCGCCGTGGGTGTTCCGGCTGGCGGCGCGGCATCCGCTGCGTTCGCCGCTGAACCTGCGCGGGCTCGGCCGGCAGGCGCTGCTGAGCGTGGGCGTGACCGCGCTGGCGCTGGCGATCGGCTCGGCGGTCTCGACCTTGTTCGAGCCCAGCGGCTTCGCTCAGCAGCTGGTCTATTTCGTCGGCCAGCACGCCGCCACCGGCCTGCTGACCTATTGGGCGCTGCTGGCGATCCAGCATTCGCTGCACTCGCGCGCCGAGCAGAGCCGGCGCGAACTTGAAGCGAGCCGGTTGGCGCGCGAGTTGGCGCAGTCGCGGCTGCAGGTGCTCAAGACCCAGCTGCAGCCGCACTTCCTGTTCAACACCCTGCACGCCATCGTGACCTTGCTCGACGAGGACCAGCGTTCGGCCGAAGACATGCTGCTGCGCCTGAGCGAGTTGCTGCGCGCGTTCCTGGAGGATTACGACGGCCAGGAGATTTCGCTGCGGCGCGAGCTGGATCTGCTGGAGCTGTACCTGGGCATCCAGCGCAAGCGCTTCCAGGACCGCCTGGACGCGCGCATCTACGCCGACCCCGAGGCGCTGGATTGCGCGGTGCCGAGCCTGTTGCTGCAGCCCATCGTCGAGAACGCGATCCGCCACGGCATCGGCCGCCGGGTCGGCGCGGACCGGGTCGAGATCGATTGCCGGCGCGAACACGGGCAGCTGCGGATCGAGGTGCGCAATCGCAACAGCGAACTGACCCCGGGCGAGAGCGCGCAGGGCCACGGCATCGGCCTGTCCAACACCCGCCTGCGCCTGCGCGAACTCTACGGCGACGACGCGCAGCTGCGCCTGGACGCGCTGTGGCCGCAGGGCGTGGCCTGCCGCATCGCCTTGCCGGCGCGCGAACTCGACGAAGACGTGGAAGTGCCCGCCGGCGCGGCGCCGCCCGCGAGAGCGCCGCGCGCATGAGCCTGGGCGTGCTGGTGGTCGACGACGAACCGCTGGCGCGGCTGGCGATCGTGCGCCTGCTGCGCGAAGACCCGCAGCTGCGTTTGCTCGGCGAATGCGGCGACGGCGCCAGCGCGGTGCGCGCGATCGCGCAGCTGGCGCCGGATTTGGTGTTCCTCGACATCCAGATGCCGGCGATGACCGGGCTGGACGTGATCGCCGCGGTCGGCGAGGCGCGCATGCCGGCGACCGTGTTCGTCACCGCCTACGAGCAATACGCGGTGCGCGCGTTCGAGGCCAACGCGGTGGATTATCTGGTCAAGCCCTTCAGCCGCGAGCGCTTCGCTGCCACCGTGCAGCGCGCCAAGCTGCGGCTGGCCGCGCAGGCGGGTTTGGGCAGCCAGATCCTGCAGGCGCTGGACGCGCTGCGGCAGAAACACGACTACCTGCAACGCATCCCGGTGCGCGAAGGCGAGGAAGTGGTGTTGATCGCGGTCGAGGACATCGTCTGGATCAAGGCCAACCGCAACACCGTGCAGATCCACGCCGGCGGCCGCGCGCACGAGCTGCGCGAAACCCTGACCGCGCTGGCCGCGCGCCTGGACCCGCGCGACTTCGCCCGCGTGCATCGCTCGGCCATCGTCAACGTCAAGCGGGTGCGCAGCATCCAGCCCTGGTTCAACGGCTATCACGTGGTGACCATGGACGACGGCCACCGCCTGCGCATGAGCCGCTACCAGCACGAGAGCTTCCTGCGCTTGGCGACGGTTCGCGGAGACGAATGACCGGACCGCGCTGCGCGTGAGTTCCCTGTAGGAGCGGCGTAAGCCGCGACCCCGCCCCCTTCCGCCCGCCGCACACCCTCGACCGCGCCCAAGACTCCGGTGAGCATCCGTGAGCGACCCCATAACGCGCCCGCCTCGACGCTTCGCGCTTGACCGCCATCGCTGACCTTCACGCCGCGCGCCGCTATCGTGGCTGCACACGGACGAGGACGCGCATGAACGACCGCAGGTTCACCTGGATCGCCGTCGCCGCGACTTGCCTCCTGTCCGCGGTGGCGATGCTCGCCGCTTATCTCGGGATCGGCTTTCTGCACGAGTTCCTGTTCGATATCGATCGCGGCTGAGCCGCGCGCCCGCGCCGCGACCGCGATGGCGCGCCGAAGCCACGCCGCGACTCCCTCGAGAACGTCTCATCGACTAGCGCCGCTCGTCGGAGCCCGCGTTCCGCACTAGCTGCGACCGCGAAAACCACTTCGCGTCAATAGACCGATTCGCGCGCGCATCGCCGCGACTGCGAAGCGCATCGCACAAACGAATCGCGACGCGCGCCCGGGCGCATTTTTGCGACCGCCGCCCAAAGAGGTCGCAGCGGCTGCGAAGCGCGTGCGGAGAATCGTTTTTCCACCCTCTTCCGCCCGGCGACGCGTTCGCTCCGCGCCCGGCGAGGGCTCGGCACCGCGCCGACGCGCGCGGCATTCCAACGACTTTGGATGCATTCCGACACCCTATGAACAACGTACTGTTTTTAGTCGGCCAACACTTCGTCGCGCCCGCCATGCCGGACAACGTGCTCGGCCTGTCCGGTTTCGTGTCCTCGCTGCGTCAAGGCGGCCGCGGCGCCGACGGCGAGCCCTGCGAACTGCACCTGGGCCAAGGCATCAGCGCCTACGACGCGCGCTATCTTCGCGAGGAACTGCAGCGCCGCGGCCTCGCCCGCCGCTATCTGGTGCGCGGCGACGAGCCGCACAAAGCCTCGCGCGCGCAGGTGCACAAGCATCTGGAAAAGAACGTGCTGATCAGCGATCTGAGCGCGCTCGGCGACTGCCGCTTCCGCGCCCGGCTGCGCGTGGACGACGACAACGAATTGCTGCTCGACCACGCCTCGGGCTGGCACGTGCCCGGCATGGTGATCCTGGAGGCGATGCGGCAGATGGCGATGGCCTCGGTGGTCGCTTCCGGCGCGCTGGAATCGTTGGGACCGGACTGCGGTTTCATGATCCAAAGCTGGAACACGCGCTTCCTCAGCTTTCTGGTGCCGCTGGATTCGCAACTGGAATGCTCGCTGCTGCCGCTGGGCGCGCCGCGCGGCCGGCGCTTGGAATTCCGCGGCGACATCGCGGTGATGCAATGCGAGCGTATCTCGGCCGAAGCGTCGCTGGAATTCGCCGCGCTGGAAAAGCGCGCGCTGGAGTCGGTCGAGGAACGTCACGCGCGTTCGGCGCTGCGCCAGTTCCCGCAACCGGCGGCGGTGGATTGAGCGTGCGCCCGCCCTGTCTATACATCGCCGGGCTCGGCGCTTGTCTGCCGCCCGCGCTCAGCGCGAAGGAAGCGGTCGCGCGCGGCTGGTACGACGCCGAAAGCTACGTCGTCGACGGCTGGACCGGCGCCTGCGACGCGGGCGACGCGTCGCCGCTGCGACTGGCGCTCAACGCCGGCCGCGTCGCGCTCGCGCGCGGCGGCCGCGGCAGCGCCGGCGTCGATCTGCTGCTGCACGCCTGCGTGCTGCCGCAGGGCCCGCATTTCTGGGCGCCGCAAGCGTGGCTGGAGCGGCAGCTGATCGGCCGCGGCGTGCGCGCGATCGAACTGCACCAAAGCTGCACCGGCGCTTTCGCCGGCCTGGAGTTGGCGGCGGCGTGGCTGATGCAGGACGGCGAACGCGACGTGCTGCTGACCTGCGCCGACAACTTCGGCTACGACCCGGGCCTGGGCCGCGATCCCACGTTCCGCTGGCGCTACGCGCGCAACCGCCGCACCGCGCGCGGCTCGGTGCTCGGCGATGCCGGCGCGGCTGCGCTGCTGAGCAATCGCGGCGGTTTCGCGCAAGTGCTCAGCGTGGTCTCGCGCACGCTCTCGCCGCTGGAAGAGGCCTATCGCGGCGACGCGCCGCTGTTCCCGGCCGAACTCGGCGCCGAGCATCCGCTGCGCATCGGGCCGCGTTTCGAGCAATACGAACGGCGCCGCCCCGGCGGCGTATCCGCCGCGCTCGAACTGATCAACGCCACGCGCATCGAATTGGCGAAGCAAGCCCTGCACGAAGCCGGCGTCGGCGCGCAGGACATCGCCCGCGTGGTCCACGTCTTCGCCGGCACGGAGCGTTATGTGCAGCAATTCCTCGAACCCTTGGGCATCGACCCCGCGCGCGGCCTGCTCGAATTCGGCCGCGAACTCGGCCATCTGGGCGCCTGCGACGCGCTGGTCGGCCTGGAGCATCTGGTCGCCAGCGGCCAGTTGCGCGGCAGCGATCGCGTGCTGATGACCGCCAACGGCGCGTCCACCGCGGTGGCGTGCGCGGTGGTGGAGATCCAGGAGGCGCCGCGATGGGTGTCGTGATTCCGGAAACCTCCGCGCTCGATGTGGCGGCGTGGCTCGAACGCCTGCAACGCGCGTGGCGCGGGCGCGATCCCGACGGCTTCGCCGCCTTGTTCGCCGACGACGCGGGCTATCACGCCGGGCCGTTTTCCGAACCGCACCGCGGCCGCGACGCGATCCGCGCGCACTGGGCGGCGACGCTGGCGCGTCAGGCCGAACGGCCGCAGTTCTGGTTCGGCCCGCCGCAATGCGACGGCCTGCGCGCGAGCGTGGAGTGGTGGTGCGTGCTGCGCGCGCCCGACACCGGCGCGCCGCGCACCGCCGCGGGTTGCCTCGTCCTCGAATTCGCCGGCGACGGCCGCTGCCGCCGCTTCCACGAGTACTTCCACGCCGCCTTCGACGCGGCCCTGACGCCCCCGGCCGGATGGTTCGCATGAACGCTTCGCTCAGCCCCTCGCAATCGCGGCGCCTGCTGCACGCGCCGCGCGTGTTGTTCTTCCTCGCCCTGGCCGCGCTGCTGGCCGGCGCGTACGCGCAGTGGCGCGCGCAGGCGCCGTTGCCGGCGTTGCTGCTGCTCGGCGCGTACTTCGCCTGGATGATGTACGAGATTCCGGTGACCTTCCAAGGCGCGACCGCGCTGAAGGACGCGCGCACGCTGGTGCCGTACGCCTTGGCGCGCATCGCCACCATCGCCACCTGCGGCCTCGCCGCCGCGGCCGCCACGCCGTGGCTGGGCTGGATCGCGCTGGCGTTGTTCGTCGGCGGCGTGGCCTTGCGCGAAATCGCGATCAAGACGCTCGGGCGCTTCTACACCCACCATGTCGCCCGCCGCAGCGATCAGGTCGCGGTGACCAGCGGGCCGTACCGCTTCATCCGCCATCCGGCGTATCTGGGCATGCTCGCCGCGCACGTCGGCCTGGTGCTGGGCTTTGCGCATGCGCTCAGCGGCGCCGCGCTGGCGCTGCTGTTCGCCGCGGTGATCTGGCGCATCCGGGTCGAGGAACGCGCCTTGCTCGACATGCCCGGCTATGCCGAGTACGCCGCGCGCACTCCGCGTCTGTGGCCGGGCCTGTGGTGAGCGTCGTGCACGATCTCCCGCTGCTGTCCGGCGCGGCCGCGCGCGACGCCGCCCAGGTCGGCCATAAGTTCGCGCGCCAGCAACGCATGATCGAAGCCGGGCTGCGCGTGCCGGACTTCTTCTGCCTGCCCGCGTCCGCGTTCGATCATGCCTTGAGCTTGGCGCGCATCGGCCTCGACGCCAACGAGGCCGACGCCGAAGCGCAGTGCGCGGCGCTGGCCGCCGCGTTGCGCGCGCAGCCCTTGCCCGATCACTGGCAAGAACGCCTGCTGGCCGAGTTCGACGCGCGCTTCGGCGCCGACGCGCTGGTCGCGGTGCGCGCCTGCGTGGTCGCCGCCGACGGGCGCGAAGATCAGGGCGAAGACAGCGCCCAGGATCCGTTCGCCGGCATGAGCGACAGCTTCCTCGAAGTCGGCCGCGCGCGGCTGTGCGAGCGCGTGGCCGCGTGCTGGGCCTCGGCCTACACCGAACGCGCGGTGCGCTACCGCGTGTGGCGCGGGCTCGACCCGCGCGGCGCGCGGGTGGCGGTGGGCGTGCAGGCCATGGTGCGGGCGCGGCGCGCCTTCGTCGCCTTCACCCGCGACCCGCGCGACGGCGCGCGGCGCGTGGTGATCGCCGCCGCGCACGGACTCGGCGAAGGCGTGGTGCAGGAGAAAGCCGACATCGACCATTTCTTCGTCGACGCCGGCGGCGTCGGCGCCGAGCTGGTCGAGAAGCGGCGCATGCTGGTGCGCGCGGACGCTGCGGGCGCGGCCGGCGACGACGGCCTCGCCGTGGCCGAGGTGCCCGCGGCGCTGCGCGCCGCGCCGGTGCTCGACGACGCCCTGGCGCGCGAGATCGCCGATCTGGCGCTGCGCGTGGAAACCTTCTTCGGCCCGCCGCAGGACGTGGAAGGCGCGATCGACGCCGACGGCCGCGTGCATCTGGTCCAGGCGCGTCCGCTGGCCGCCGCGCCGCGCGCGCAGCCGCCGCTGTACTGGTGCAACCACAACATCACCGAGAGCTATCCCGGCATTTCCGGCGCGCTGACGTTTTCGCAGGCGCAGGAGTTCTACCGGCGCGCGTTCGGCGATCTGTACCGGCGCATGGGCGTGCCGGCCGAACGCTTCGACCGCCATCGCCATCATCTGGAGCAGTTGGTCGGCTATTTGAACGGCCGCGTCTATTACCGCCTCGACGCGTGGCACGCCTTGCACGGGCAAATGCCGGTGTTCGAACTGGTGCGGCCGTTGTGGGAAGACGCGATGGGCGTGGCCGGCCCGGCCCGCGACGCGCCGCGCTGGACCCGCGCGCAAGCCTGGCGCGCGCTGCCCGCCGCGCTGTGGGGCCGGCGCAAGCACGCGCGGCAGGTGCGCGAGTTCCTGGCGTGGTGGGACGAGTCGATGGCGCAGGCCGAAGACTTGCCGTCGCGCTCGCCGTTGGAACTGGTCGCCTTCTATCGCCAGCTGTGGGCGCAGGTGTCGCTGCGCTGGGGCGTGACCCTCACCAATTCGTTGTACGCGCTGTTCGAGCTGGGAACGCTCAAGTTCCTGCTCGCGCGCTGGACCCAGGCCGACCCGAGCCTGCTCGCCGGCCTGTTGATCGGCGGGCGCAGCAACCGCTCGCTGCAATCGGTGCGCGAAGCCGTCGCGCTGGCCGAGCGCTGCGCCGCGCAGCCGCAGCTCAAAGCCGCGCTGCTCGACCGCGGCGGCGATCTCGCCCAGCTGTGGCGCGATCTGTGCGCGCAGCGCTACGGCGCCGAGCTGGCGCGGCAGGCGCAGGCGTATCTGCACCGCTACGGCGACCGCGCCCTGCACGATCTCAAGCTCGAAGAAGCCACGCCGCGGCAGCGGCCGTGGATGTTGCTGGACACGCTGCGCTCCTACATCGAGCAAGGCCTGAGCGCGGAGCGCCTGGCCCAGGACGAGCGACGCGCCGCGGCGCGGGCGCGCGAGGAACTGCGCGCGGCGTGTCCCTCGCCGTTCAAGCGCGCGATCCTGGCGCGGCTGGCCGCGCGCATGCGCGAGTACTTCGCCATCCGCGAGGACACCCGCTTCTGCCGCACCCAGCTCTACGGCCTGTCGCGCGACGCGCTGTGGCGCCTGGGCGACGCGCTGCAGCGCGCCGGCCGGCTCGACCGCGCCGAGGACGTGCGCGACCTGCGCGTGGACGAAGTGCTCGGCGCGTACGACGGCGCGCTCGCCGGCGCCGATCTGCGCGCGCTGGCCGCGTTGCGGCGGCGCGAACGCGAAGCCTGCGCCGCCGCCGCGCCGGCCGAGGCCTTGCTCGCCACCGCCGCCGACCGGCCGCTGGCGCAAGCGCTGGAGGACGCGCGCCCCGCGCTGCCGGCGCAAACGCCGAGCCTGCGCGGCCTGGGCTCCTCGGCCGGCATCGCCCGCGCGCCGGCCAAGCTGGTGCTCGAACCCACGGTCGGCGCCGACGCTTGCCGCGGCGCGATCTTGATCGCGCGCGAAACCGATCCGGGCTGGCTGCTGCTGATGATGGCGGCCAAGGGCTTGGTGGTGGAACGCGGCACCTTGCTCTCGCACACCGCCATCACCGGGCGCTTGCTCGGCATTCCGACCATCGTCGCCATGCCCGACGCCACCCGCCTGATCCCCGACGGCGCGCTGATCGAAATCGACGGCGCGGCCGGCACGGTCCATCTGATCGAGGACGCATCCGCATGACCGCCGACTCCTGCCCGCACCTGCGCGCATCGTTTCCGTTTCCCGGCCGCGGCGGCAGCGCGCTGCCGGACGACTATCTGCAGCGTCTGCGCGAACGCGCGCTGGTGCCGGCGACGCTGGCCAACGGCCGCGCGGCGTGGCTGGTCACCCGTTACGCCGACGTCAGGACGGTGATGTCGGATCCGCGCTTCAGCCGTCAGGCCTGGGCCGGCGGCACCTTGTTCGCGCGCGACAGCAAGGCGCTGGCGCTGGTCACCAGCGACCCGCCGCAGCACACCCGCCGGCGCGCGGCGGTGCAGGCCGCGTTCGCGCCGCATCGCGCGCAGCACGACCGCGCGCGGATCGCGGCGCTGGCCGAGGAATGCCTGGACGCGTTCGAGGCGCAAGGCTCGCCGGGCGATCTGGTCGCCGGTTTCACCAAGCCGTTTCCGTATGCGGTGATCTGCGAACTGGTCGGCGTGCCGCGCGCCGACGTCGATCGATTGCACCCGACCGTGGACACGATGATGTCGGCCGGCCGTTTCCCCGCCGACGCCGTCGCCGCCGCGCACCGCGAGATGCACGGCTACTTCGCCGCGCTGCTCGACGCCAAGCAGGCGCGCCTGGACGCCGGCCATGCGCCCGCCGACTTGCTCGACCGCCTGCTCGCCGAACACGGCGACGACGCCGATCCCGAGACGCGCCTGTCGCGCGAGGAGATCGCCGTGCTCGGCTTCGGCCTGTTCATGGCCGGCGGCGAAACCACGATGAACCATCTGGCGCTGTGCGTGTACGAAGTGGTGCGCGACCGCGAACTCGCCGACGCGCTGCGCCGCGACCCGGACAAGATTCCCGCCGCGGTCGAAGAGCTGCTGCGCTGGATCTGGTTCGGCGCCACCGGCATGCAGCCGCACGTGGCGCTGGAGGACGTGGCGCTGGAAGGCGGCACGATCCGCGCGGGCGAAGTGGTGGTGCCGCTGACCGAAGCCGCCAACCGCGATCCCGCCGTGTTCGACCAGCCCGACCGGTTCCTGCCCGAGCGCGCGCACAACCGCCACATGGGCTTCGGCGTCGGCCGCCATGTCTGCCTCGGCGCGCCGCATGCGCGGGTCGAGTTGCAGGTCGGTCTGGAGGCGCTGCTGCGGCGCTTCCCGCGGCTGGAACTGGCGGTGCCCGAAACCGAACTGGCGTGGCGCACCAATATGTTCCTGCGCGGCGTGTGGCGCTTGCCGACGAGGTTCTCGCGATGATCGCGCGGCTCGCCCGTTACGTCGCCGGCAGCTATCCGCCGGCGATGTCCGTGTCGATCGCGCTGCTGTGGGCGTACGGCGTCAGCGGCCTGTTCGCGCTGTGCGATCCGCGCGGCGCGGCGTGGCGCCCCGACGCCGCGACCGCGCTGGCGGCGCTGACCTTGGCGGTCGATCTGTTGTTGATGCGCATGATCGACGACTTGCGCGACCTCGACTACGACCGCATCCACGAGCCGCAACGGCCGCTGGCGCGCGGCGCGGTGCGCGCGGCCGATCTGGGCTGGGCGTACGCGCTGCTGTCGCTGGGCTTGGTGGCGTTGAACTGGGGTCACGCCGGTTTGCCGATCCTGATCGCGCAGCTGCTGTACGCGTTGCTGGTGCTGTTCGTCTATCGACGCTGGCGCTGGCCCGACGGCGACAAGCTGGTGCTGTCGTTGCTGATCAGTTGCCCGGGGCAGCTCCTGCTGCATCTGTATCTGTATGCGGGCTATCTGGCGTCGGCGGGCCACGGTCCCGACGGCTACGGCCTGCTCGCGCTGGCCGTGGTGTTCTGCGCCAGCCTGCATCCGGAGCTCGCCAAGAAGATCGTGCGCGAACCGGCGCCGGGCCAGCGCAGCTACGTGCGCACGTTCGGGCTGCGCGGCACGGTCGCCGCGGCGATGGGCTTCGCCGCGTTGTCGACGGCGTTGTTGCTCGCGCCGCTGGCCTCGCGCTGGGCCGCGCCCGGATTGCTTCTGCTCGCCGCGCCGCTGGCGTTGCCGTTGGCCGCGTTGATCCGCTTCGGTCGACCCGAGCCGCGCTGGCGAGCGAAGTACGCGCTCTGGTACTTGCTCGCCAGTTTCGCCAGCTACGCCATCGGCGGCGCGCTGCTCGCCTCGCGGCACGGCCAGTGGCCGTGAACCCGCCGCCGGATCTGCTGCTGCTCGGCGGCAGCGGCTTTCTCGGCTCCGCGTTGCTGCGCGCGCTCGACCGGCACGCGCCGCCGGGCCTGCGCGTGCGTGCGCTGTTGCGCGATCCGGCGCGCGTGCCCGCACGCGCGTGGCTGGACCCGCGCGCCGGCGACCTGCGCGCGCCGCCGTGGGACCTGGAGCCCGAGCGTCCGTACGTGCTGGTGCATCTGGCGGTGAAACAGATCGACCGCGACGGCAGCGGCTTCGACGCCGTCAACGTCGACGCCACCGAGGCCTTGCTGCGCCGGCTCGGGCCGAACCTGCGCGGCGCGGTCTACGCCAGTTCGATGTCGGTGTACGGCCAGGGCGCGCAGGACGGCATCGACGAAGACGCCGCGCCCGCGCCGGACACGCCGCTGGCGCGCAGCCGCCTGCGCGCCGAACGGCTCGTCGCCGAACACGCGCAACGGCTGGGCGCACCGGCGTTCCTGCTGCGCCCGCGCTTCGTGATCGGCGCCGGCGACCGCTACGTCGCGCCGGGCCTGCTGCGCTGGACCCGCGCACCGCTGCGCCTGGGCGACGGCCGCCAACGCTATTCCTTCATCGATGCGGACGATTACGCGCGCATCGTGTTGCGGCTGGCGCTGCTCGCGCCGCAACGCCCGCCGCGGGCGCGCGCGCTGCATGTCGGCTACGCGCAGCCGCTGTCGTACGCGCGCGTCGCCGCGCTCGCCGACGCGGCGCAAGGTCTGAACCCCGGCCGCTGGCGCCTGCCGGTCCCGGCCGGTGCCGCGTATGCGCGTCTATTGCGCAGAACCGGCCGTCCGTCACTGACGCAATGGGCGATGCGACTGGAACTGCTCGGCCAGGCGCATTGGGGCCGCAGCGACGCCTTGGCCGGGCTGATCGGCCACGACCTGCTCGCGCGCGACCCCGCCGAGGCCTTGGATCGCGCCCTGCGCCTGCACCTGTCCGCTCCCGCCTGAACGGCGCGGCCGCGGCCGCGCGCGCCGCCTGAACGCCGCGCGCGAACCTTTCGTCCGGCGAAAGGGCTGCGAAAGGAAAGCCCCCTAGGCTGCCGGCAACGACTATCCGCAGGACCGTGCATGAGCCTGGGCTGGAACATCCTTTGCGACTTCGACGGCACCATCGCGTTGGAGGACGTCACCGACACCGTGCTGGCGCGTTACGCGCGGCCCGGCTGGGAATTGATCGAGGCGGCGTGGAAGGCCGGCCGCATCACGTCGCGCGAATGCATGGGCCAGCAGATCGCCCTGCTCGACGCCGACCGCGACGAGCTCGACGCCTTGCTCGACGGCATCCGCATCGACCCCGCGTTTCCCGAATTCGTGCGTGCCGCGCATGCCGCCGGCTGCCGCCTGACCGTGGTCAGCGACGGACTGGACTACTCGATCCAGCGCATCCTCGCCCGCCACGGGCTGGGGCCGCTGCCGGTGATCGCCAATCACTTGGTCGCCGACGGCGAGCGCGGCTGGCGCCTGGAATTTCCGAACTCGCGCGAGGACTGCCGGGTCGGCAGCGGCACCTGCAAGTGCGCGGTCGCCGGCGACGCGCCGGCGCGCCTGCCCAACCTGCTGATCGGCGACGGCCAGTCGGATTTCTGCGTCGCCGCGCGCGCCGATTACGTCTTCGCCAAAGCCAAATTGATCGAACACTGCCGCCAGCAGCGCATCGCGCATGCGCCGATCGGCGGCTTCCTGGAAGCGCTGGCGCTGCTGCCGAGCCTGCTCGACGGGCTGCTCGACGCGCCGCGCGAAACCGTCTCCGTCCTCCCCCTCCCGATTCGAGCCCGTACTCCATGACGCACTCCGCTCTGCTCGCCGACGACGCGGCTTTCCGCGACGTCGCTCCGCACACCGCCGACCTGTCCGACACCGCCGCGCCGCGTTCCGACGCGGAACTGCTCGCCGACGAAGAGACCTGGTGCTCCTTCGGCGACACCGTGCATTACAGCGATCCGCCGAAGATCTTCACCGGCGCCCAGGGCAGCTATCTGTACGACTCGGCCGGCACCGAATTCCTCGACCTGCAGATGTGGTACTCGGCGGTCAACTTCGGCTACGGCAACGAGCGCCTCAACAACGTGCTCAAGCGCCAGATCGACACCTTGCCGCAGGTCGCCAGCCAGTACCTGCACCCGACCAAGATCGAACTGGCCAAGACCATCGCGGTCGACGCGCAGAACAAGTGGGGCCGCAAGGGCCGCGTCCACTTCAACGTCGGCGGCGCGCAGTCGGTCGAGGATTCGCTCAAGCTGGTGCGCAACGCCAGCGGCGGCAAGAGCCTGATGTTCGCCTTCGAAGGCGGTTACCACGGCCGCACCCTCGGCGCTTCGGCGATCACCTCGTCCTACCGTTATCGCCGCCGCTACGGCCATTTCGACCGCGCTCAGTTCATCGAATTCCCGTACCACTTCCGCGGCCCCAAGGGCATGAGCAAGGAAGAGTACGGCGAACATTGCGTGGCCAAGTTCGAGCGCCTGTTCGAGACCGAATACAACGGCGTGTGGGACCCCAAGGTCGGCCAGTGCGAGTACGCGGCGTTCTACGTCGAGCCGATCCAGGGCACCGGCGGCTACGTGATTCCGCCGCCGAACTTCTTCACCGGCCTCAAGCGCGTGCTGGACAAGTACGGCATCCTGCTGGTGGTCGACGAAATCCAGATGGGCTTCTACCGCACCGGCAAGCTGTGGTCGATCGAGCATTTCAACGTGCAGCCCGACGTGCTGGTGTTCGGCAAGGCGCTGACCAACGGCCTCAACCCGCTCGCCGGCATCTGGGCGCGCGAAGAGCTCATCAACCCGACCGTGTTCCCGCCGGGCTCGACCCATTCGACCTTCGCCTCCAACCCGCTGGGGACCGCGGTCGGTCTGGAGACGATGCGGATGCTGGCCGAAGGCGATTACGAGAACCGGGTGATGCGTTCCGGCGCGCACTTCCTCGCCGGTCTGCAAGACCTGCAGAAGCGCCATCCGGAAATCGGCGACGTCGACGGCCTGGGTTTGGCGCTGCGCGCGGAAATCTGCGAGGCCGACGGCTTCACTCCGAACAAGAAGCTGCTCGACCGCATGTGCGACATCGGCCTGGCCGGCGAGCTGGAGCACAACGGCAAGAAGATGGGCCTGGTGCTGGACGTGGGCGGTTACTACAAGAACGTGATCACGCTGGCGCCGTCGCTGCATATTTCCGGCGAAGAGATCGATCAGGCGCTGGCCTTGCTGGATCAGCTGCTCACCCGCGCCAAGCTTTCGCTGTAATCCGCCGTCGATGGACGCGACGGCCGCGGCGACCGTGTTTCCTCGTTCACCGGTCGCCGCGGCGGTTGCGCCGCGGCGGGAGGGCGCGCTGCCCTCAGCGTCGTTCGTCTTTCCCTCTCCGACTTCGCGCGGCGAGGGGCTGCGCCTGCGAGCCGGCGGCTCGCGCGGCCCCGAACGCCCGAACGTCCCGCGTTCGGGCCGGACGCGCACCGACGGCCTGTTCCCGGCGTCTTCCGCACCCGCCGCGCACAGCGGCGGCCGTCGTATCCGCTTTGTCCCTATCGAATGCGTGGACGGCCGAGCGAGCGACAACGCCCGCCCGGCCGACGCGCGGGCCTCACTCCGCCCGCTTCACCGCGATCACCGCGTTCAACCCGCCGAACGCGAACGAGTTCGACAGCACCGCCGACACCTTCGCCTCGCGCGCCACGTTCGGCACGTAATCCAGATCGCACTGCGGATCCGGATCGAGGAAGTTCGCCGTCGGCGGCACCGCCTGCTCGCGCAAGGCGCCGAGCGCGGCGACCATCTCCAGCGCGCCGGCCGCGCCGAGCGCGTGGCCGTGCATGGCCTTGGTCGAACTGATCGGAATGATCGGAGCGAGCGCGCCGAAAGTCTCGCGGATCGCGCGGGTCTCGCTCGGGTCGTTCGCCGGCGTGGCGGTGCCGTGGGCGTTGATGTAGCCGATCCGCTCCAGCGGCAGGCCCGCGTCCTTGAGCGCGCGGCGCATGGCGGCGACCGCGCCGGCCTGCGACGGCAGGACCAGATCGCTGGCGTCGGCCGACAGGCCCGCGCCGGCCAGTTCGGCCAGGATGGTCGCGCCGCGGCGGCGCGCGCGTTCGTACTCTTCCAGCACGAAGATCGCCGCGCCCTCGCCCAGCACCAAGCCGCGGCGCTGCAGGCAGAACGGGCGGCAGGTGTCGTCGGCCAGCACCCGCATCGCTTCCCAGGCCTTGGTCAGGCCGAGGGTGATGCAGGCTTCCGCGCCGCCGGCCAGGGCCACGTCGGCGCCGCCGGCGCGGATGGTCTGCAAGGCCTGCGAGAACGCGTGATTGGACGAGGCGCAGGCGCTGACCACGCCGAACGCCGGGCCGGTCAAACCGAATTCGATGCTCAGGTGGCAGGCCGGCGCGTTGGCCATCACCCGCACGATGGTGAAGGGATGCACGCGCGGGTTGTTGTCGCCGTACAAGCGGCGGAAGGCTTCGTCGTGGCTGGTCTCGCCGCCGACGCCGGTGCCGACGATGACCGCGCTGCGCTCGCGCAGGTCGCCTTGGTCGAAGTCGATGCCCGACTGGCGCACCGCCTCGCGCGCGGCGATCACCGCGAACTGCGAGGTGCGGTCCAGTATCGGCAGGCGCTTGTCGTCGAAGTGCTGGGCGGGGTCGTAATCGCGCACTTCGGCGGCGACCTTGGCCCGCAGCTTCTCGGCCGGTACCGCCTGGATCGGGCCGATGGCGCTGCGGCCGGCCAGCATTTCGCGCCAGGTGTCGGCCGCGTTGTGGCCGAGCGCGTTGATCGCGCCCATGCCGGTGATCACTACTCTACGCATCCGGGTCTCCGGCGGACGGAATCGAATCGGGGCGGCGCGACGGCCGGCTCAGGCCGCGCCCGGCGCCGCCGCGGCGCTGTCGAGCGCCTGCTGCAACGCGGTCAACAGGCCCTGGACCGAGTCGGTGTCGAAATTGGGGTCGCGGTCGGGCAAGGTCACGCCGAAGTGTTCTTCGATCTCGAAGATGGTCTCGATCGCGGTCAGCGAATCGACGCCGAGATCCTTGAGCGTGGACTGCGGGGTGATCGTCGCCACATCGATGCCGCTTTGCTTGGCGATGATTTCGTACAACTGCCGTTCGACGGATTCGTTCATGCTGACGCTCCTGGTGTCGCTTGCGGGGGCTCGCTTCCGGCGGGCCGGCCCGAGCGCGCGACGCGGCCGGGCCCGGCCTACCAAAGCCGGACTCTAGCCGGCCAACCTTGCACATGTCTTTCGTAACCCGACTCGAACCTGAGCGGCTGCTCAGCCACTTCCTCGCCCACCCGCCGCAAGGCTTCGCGGCGGAGTTGGCCGGCGGCGGCCTGCCCGCCTTCACCGCGCCGTTCGACCTGCTGACCACGGCCGAACCCGAACTGCTGCGGCGGGTGCAGCGCTGGCCGGGGCAGTCAGTATGGCGCCCTTGGCTGCGTCTGCGCACCCGTTTCATCGGCGCGACCAACACCGAGTACTTGTGGCTGCCGCCGCTGCCCGGCCGCGACGACCCGGCCGCGCTGGCGCGGCGCCTGCGCGAGGAACAGGGCCGGCGCTGCCCGCTGCTGATCGTCAAGGACCTGCCCGACGAATCGCCGCTGCTGCCGGTCGAGGCCAACCGCCAGGCCGCGGCGTTCGCCCAGGCGCTGGCGCAGGAAGGCTTCGTGCTGCTGGAAGGTCAGGCACTGGCCTGGGTGCCGATCGATTTCGATTCCATCGACGCCTATCTGGCGCGGCTGTCGCGCTCGCGCCGCCGCGACCTGCGGCGCAAGCTGCGTTCGCGCGCGGACCTGAGCGTGGAGACGCTCGCCGCAGGCGCGCCGCAGTTCGCCGACGACGCCATCATCGACGCGTTCTACGCGCTGTACCTCAACGTCTACGCGCAAAGCGACATCCACTTCGACCTGCTCAGCCGCGACTACTTCCGCGCCCTGCTGCGCGACGGCGACAGCGGCGGCGTGGTGTTCGTCTACCGGCACCAGGGCGAGATGATCGGCTGGAACCTGTGTTACGAACACGCCGGCATGCTCGTGGACAAATACATCGGCCTGCTCTATCCGCAAGCGCGCGAGCACAATCTCTATGCGCTGAGCTGGTTCGAGAACCTGGACTACGCGCTGCGCCGCGACCTCGACGCTTACGTCGCCGGCTGGACCGACCCGCAGGTCAAGCGCCAGCTCGGCGCGCGCTTCGCGTTCACCCGCCACGCGGTGTATGCGCGCAATCCGCTGCTGCGCGCGATCCTGCGCCGGGTGTCGAAGTTCTTCGAATCCGACCGCAGCGTGCTGGAGGCGGCCGCCGCCCCGGCCGACGACGAACGGGAGAGCGCCGATGCCGCCGGCCGCGCCTGACTCGTCCGCATCCATGCCGGTCGTGCTCGACCTCGACGCCTCGGTCGGCGCGCTGCCCGGCGCGCTGCGCCTGGACTTTCGCGATTGGCACGACCGCCTGCGCTTCGCCTGCTCGCGGCGCGCGCTGGCGCGCTTCGGCGAAGCGGTCGACGACGCCCTGCCCGCGCGCCACGGCTGCGTGTTCCTCGGCAGCGGCGACTTCCATCACTTGAGCCTGCCGCTGATCCGCCGCGCCGCGCGCGCGCACGGCCGCCTGCAGGTGGTGGTGTTCGACAACCACCCCGACAACATGCGCTTTCCCTTCGCGATCCACTGCGGCTCGTGGGTGTCGCGCGTGGCGGCGCTGCCGCAGGTCGCCTGCGTGCACGTGGTCGGCATCACCTCGACCGACATCGGCGCCGGCCACGCCTGGGAAAACCGGCTGCGCCCGCTGTATCGCGGCAAGCTGCGTTATTGGTCGAGCCAGGTCGCGGTCGGCTGGGCGCGCTGGCTGGGCCTGGGCGCGGCGGTGCGCGCGCATGCGAGCGTCGACGCCGCGCTCGACGCGTTCCTGGCCGAGATCGAACGCAGCGGCGAGCCGATTTACCTGAGCATCGACAAGGACGTACTGCGCCCCGAGGACGCGATGACCAACTGGGATCAAGGCCAGATGCGCGCCGACGCGCTGCTCGCCGCGGTCGCGCGCCTGCGCCCGCGCATCGTCGCCAGCGATGTCAATGGCGAGATTTCCATCGCTGCGTATCCGCAGTGGTGGAAACGCGCTTTGGCCGCGGCCGACGGGCAAAGCGCGCCGGATGCGGATGCGCTGCGGTTGTGGCAGGCGCAGCAGCATCGGGTGAATCTGCGGTTGTTGGCGGCGTTGGGGTGAGGCGGCGGGAGGTTCGTTTCCGACTGTAGGAGCGACGTGAGTCGCGACTGCGGATTCGCAGCTACGACGAACCTTTCGACGTAACCGTAATGGCGCGGTCGCGACTTGCGTCGCTCCTACAGGGGCTTCGGCCGGTTCGTTTCTGGCTGTAGGAGCGACGCGAGTCGCGACTGCGAATCCGCGACTGCGACGAAACTTTCGACGTAGCCGTAATGGCGCGGTCGCGACTTGCGTCGCTCCTACAGGAGCTTCGGCCGGTTCGTTTCTGGCTGTAGGAGCGACGCGAGTCGCGACTGCGAATCCGCAACTGCGACGAAACTTTCGACGTGGCCGTAGTGGCGCGGTCGCGGCTTACGTCGCTCCTACAGGGGCTTCGGCCGGTTCGTTTCTGGCTGTAGGAGCGACGCGAGTCGCGACTGCGAATCCGCAACTGCGACGAAACTTTCGACGTGGCCGTAGTGGCGCGGTCGCGACTTGCGTCGCTCCTACAGGGGCTTCGGCCGGTTCGTTTCTGGCTGTAGGAGCGACACGAGTCGCGACTGCGAATCCGCAACTGCGACGAAACTTTCGACGTAGCCGTAATGGCGCGGTCGCGGCTTACGCCGCTCCTACAGAGGCTTCGGCCGGTTCGTCCAGACGCCTCAGCCACCCGGCTGCCGGCAACTTTCCTGCAGCACCCGCGCGATCTGCGCGAACGCTTCGTCGTCCAGCCACTCGCTGTTTCCGATCGCCATCACCCGCGCGGCGAAATCGGCGGCGTGGGGCGTCGGCGCGGACGGCACGGTGCCGCGCAGGTAGTCGTAATCCGGCAAGGCGCGCACGAACGGCCACGATACGCCCAGGCCCGCGCCCCACAGACGCGCCAGCGCCGCGTCGCGCGCGGCCGGGTCGGCGAACAACAGCGTCAGGGTCGGCCAGGTGCCGCGTTCGCCGCGACGGTCGCCGAGCACCTGCACGCCTTCGATCCCGCGCAACTGCGCGCTGCGCGCCAGCGCGCGCTGGCGCGCAGCGTCGAGGAACGCGGGCAACCGCGCCGCGGCGCGCGCGCCGATGTTCTGGCGCCACCGGCTCACGCGATGCAAGGGGATGTCGAGCGGAAATCCGTCCGCCGCCGCCGCCACGTCGTCGCCGCGGCGCAAGGCGCTGCGCAGCGGCCGGCCGTACACCCAGCGTAAGCCGCGCGGGCCGTAGAACAAGGCGTAGCCGATCAACTCGATGCAGCGCCGCGCCTCCCACGCCGGCGACGGCGGCAGCACCTGCGGCGCCAGTTCGGCGATGCCCGCGCGCAGCACCAGATCGTGCGCGATCAACGCGCCGCCTTCGAAAATGCTCAGCCCTTTGCCGGCGGCGAGGCTCAGGATGCCCAGATCGCCGGCCGCGCCGGCCGGCGTGCCGTCGGCGTGGCGCGCGCCCAGCGCTTGCGCCGCGTCTTCGATCACCCACGCGCCGGCGGCGTGCGCCAACCGCAGCGGCGCGCTCAAGTCGGCCAAGCGTCCGCCCAGGTGCGCCGGCACCACCGCCAGCGTTTGGCTGCCGCACAGCGCGGCCAAGGCCTCGGGATCCATCTCGAAATGGCCCGGCCGGGTATCGCACAGCCGCAGCGTCAAACCGCAATGCGCGACCGCGATGGCCACCAACGGGCAGGTGTAGGCCGGCACGATCACCTCGCGCCGCGCGCTGGTCCGCTTGAGCGCGCTCAGCGCCAGCACCAGCGCGGCCGTGCCCGAGCAGGTCAGCGTGGCCGCGCCGCGGTCGAGTTCCAGCAAACGCGCCAACGCGGGCGCCAGCGGCGGCGCCGCGGTCGGCGCGAAATCGCGCCAGCGCAGCGGCAGGCCCGCCGTCGGCGGCAGCTCAGTGCGCGGCGCCGCCATCGGCTTCGCCCGCGTCCTTGCGTTCGGCGCCCACGGCCAGTTGCGCGGCGCGCTCGCTGCCGGATTCGGCATCGTCGGGCTCGCCCATCGCCAGACACACGATGCCGGCGACGATGGCGGCCGCGCCGGCGATTTGCAGCGAACTCAAGCGTTCGCCGAACAGCCACGCCGACAGCGCCAGCACGCTCACCACTTCCAGATGCGAGGCGGCGAAGGCCGGCCCGATCGGCGCGTGCTTGAGCAAACTCATCCAAGTGAAGAACGCGCCGATGTAGCCGAGCAGCGCGCCGTACAGCCACGGCTGCGCGAGCAGGCGCAGCAGCCACTCCACCGAGGCCTCGGGCGGAAACGCGCCGGCGCCGGCATGCTTGAAACTGAGCTGGGCGAGCGTGTCGAAGCCCATCAGCAGGGCGAAGCCGATCAGATAGAACCGCTTCATGCGCCGGCTCCCACCATCGCCACGCCGGCGCCGATCAGGCCCATGCCGGCCAAGCGCCACGGCGTGAGCTTCTCGCCGAACAGCCAGCGCCCGGCGAGCATGATCGCGACGATGTTGATCGAGCCCAGCAGCACGCCGCGGCCCAGCGGCACCAGCGACAGGAACGCGATCCAGGCCAGGAATTCGAGGACGTAGCAGGCGCCGCCGATCCACAGCCAGGGGCGCGACAGCATGTGCTTCCAGCGCGCCAGACCGTCGCCGGCCTCGGGATCGCCCGCCGCCGCCTTGAACGCGAGCTGGCCGCCGGTGTCGAGCAACACCGTCGCGGTCCACAGCGACCACACCAGCGCGTTCATGCCGCGCGCGCCGCCGCGTCGGCGCCTGCTTCGGCTTCGGCGCCGACCGCGCGGCCGTCGCCGACGCGCTGGAAGAAGCCGGCCAAACGTTCGATCAGCAAGCGGCGATCGCGGTCGAGGGTGATCATGTGGTAACTATCGCGCAACCACAGCAGTTCCACCGGCCCGGACACGCGGTCGGCGACCAGATGCGCATTGCGCACGTGCGCGACATCGTCTTCGGTGGCGTGCGCGACCAGACACGGCGCGCGCACTTCGCCCAATTGCCGGCGCACACGCGCCGACAGCGAATACAGATCGGCCAGCGAATGCCAGGGATTGCCCGGCAACCCGGCCGCCGCGCTGTCGCCGCCGAGCATCGCGCCGCTGACCTGGGCGCGGATGCGCTCGTCGCGCAGCCCGTACGGCGGCTCTTCCTGGAAACTGCGGCCGCGGCCGATGCCCAGGCGCTTGAACAGCGGCAACAGGAACGACAAACGCCCGATCGCCGGCATGTTCCACCCGTCGTATCGGAAGGTCGCGCCGAGCACGCCGACGCCCGACACCCAACCCGGCCGCCGCGCCGCCAACATCAGCGACAACAGCGCGCCCATCGACAACCCGGCCACGTACAAACGATCGACCCGCCCACGCAATTCGTCGGCCGCGCGCTCCACGCTCGCGTACCAATCGCGCCAATCCGTCGCCAGCAAATCGGCCTCGTCGCCGCAATGCCCGGCCAACTGCATCCCGTACACCGTGAACCCGGCCCGCTGCAGCCCCTTGCCGAGCAAGCGCATCTCGTGCGGCGTGCCGGTGAGCCCGTGAATCAGCAGCACGCCGTCGCGCCCGCCTTCGAAGTGGAATTCCGCGTTGGTGATCATCGAGACCTGGGTCGCTGTGCCGCGGCCGCGCCGGCGCTGCCGGGCGGCCCATTAGCCGGAATGGCCAGTGTCGCCAGCCTGGGTTTCACCAACCTTTCGCGAGGCGGCGCGGGCTGAATGCGGCTTCAGGCTGGGGTTCGACAGCGGCGGCGGCGGCGCGCGAGCGCCGAGCCGCGACGCAGGTCGCGCATTGCCGGCCGCTCGCCGGCCTCAGCGCGCGCTCTTCGCGCCGACGGCCCCGCCCAAAAACCGCACCAACACCCGCTGCCCGATCCGCAGCCCGCCGGCCTTGTCCAAGGCCAGCACGCACTCGACCGTGCGTTCGTTGGCGCGCACGTCCGGATCGTCCTCGAGCGTGGACGGCCCGAACGCCGGCGACAGGCGCAGCACGCGGGCGGCGCCGAGGACGCGTTGGGTGTCGCCGTCGTCGAGGATCTGCGCCTGCATGCCGGGGCGGACGCTGTCGAGGAAGGCGGCGTTGAGTTCCGCGCGGACGATGCGTTCGCCGTCGGGCAGCAGTACGAACAGCGGGGCGCCGTGGGCGGCCACGCTCATGCCAACGCGCGCGGCGATGCGCGAGAGTTCGCCGGCCACGGGGGCGTGCAGGGTCTGGCGTTGCAGGATCCAGGCGGCTTGCTCGCGTTGCGCGGCGGCGATGTCGGCAGCGGCGCGGGCGCTGTCGGCTTCGTTCTGCAGTTGCGCGAGCGCGTCGCGGGCGTCGTCGGCGCTCTGGCCGTCGCCGGCGCCGGCCGCGGCGGCCGCGCCCAGGCGCTGGGCGCGCACGCGCGCTTGCGCGAGGCGTTGCTGCAGCAGGTTCACCTGCGCCCGCGCTTGCGCGAGCTTGGCTTCGGCGATGCGGTCGTCGGCGCGCGCGGCGGTGGCGTCGAGCGCGGCCAGTTCCTGGCCGGCGGCGACGCGGTCGCCTTCGCGCACCGGCACCCGGGTCAGCACGCCTTCGGCGGACATGCCGAGCTTGAGCAGGCCGCCTTCGACATCGACGCGGCCGCGCGCGACCGCGGCGAATGCGGACGCGCCCGCGGCGGCGGCTTGCGGCGCGGCGGCGCGCGCGGGTTCGTCGCGGCCGCAGCCGGACAGGGCCGACGCCAGCGCGAGGCAGAGCAGCAGCGGCGCGGGGCGGTTAAGAAGTCGGATCATCGCGGCCCGAGAGAGAAGAGGGAGGAAGAGGAGGAAGAGGCAGGTCGGCGCCGGGATCGCGCCGGTCGCTGAGGATGCGGCCGTCTTCCATGGTCAGAAGACGGTCGGCGTGGCCGATCAGGCGCGGATCGTGGCTCACGCACAGCACCAGGGTGCGGTGGCGGCGGGCGATGCCGTGCAGGATGTCGATGACGATCTGGCCGTTGGCGGCGTCGAGCGAACTGGTCGGTTCGTCGGCGAACAGCAGCGCCGGGCGCTTGGCCAGCGCGCGCGCGATCGCCACGCGTTGTTTCTCGCCGCCCGACAGTTCGGCCGGGCGCAGGTGCGCGCGCCGCGCCAAACCGACTTCCTCCAGCGCGGTCAGCGCGCGGGCGCGGCTGTCGGCGCGGCTCAGGCCGAGGTAGTGCAGCGGCAACGCGACTTGTTCGGCCGCGGTCAGCGCGGGGAACAGGTTGAAGCCTTGGAACACGAAGCCGGTGTGGTGCAGGCGGAAGGCTTCCAGCGCACGCAGGCCGAGCGTTCCGAGGTCTTCGCCGAGCGCGCTGACCCGGCCCTGGTCGGGCCGCTGCAAACCGCTGAGCACCGACAGCAGCGTGCTCTTGCCGCAGCCCGACGGGCCCGAGATCAGGGTCAGCTCGCCCGGATGCACTTGCAGCGAGATGCCGTCGAGCACCGTCGTGCGCACGCTGCCGGAGACGAAGGATTTGACGATGCCGTGCGCGACCAAACCCGCCGAAGGATCGGCGGCGCTCGCGGCGGGCGGATTCGGCAGCGCGCTCATCGCAGCAGCACCGCGGGATCGGCGCGGCGCAAACCGCGCAGGGCCGACAGGCCCGACAACGAAGCCAACACCATCACCACCAGCATGCAGATCGCCGTCACTTGCAGATTGAACAACACCGGCACGTCGCGCGCGCGCGCCAGCCCGATCAGCGCCAGCCCGGCGCCGGTGGCCACCACCACGCCGATCGCGCCGACCCACAGCGCTTGCTCCAACACCACCCAGCGCAGCGAGCGCATGCCGATGCCGAGCGCGTTCAAGGTCGCGTATTCGCGCACCGAGCCGTTGACCGCGGCGACCAGCGCCTGACTGGTGATGACCGCGCCGACCAGCAGCACCACCGCGGCCAGGAACAGCACGCCGGCGCCGGCGCCGGTGTCGAACATCCAGAACAGCACCGCTTGGCGGGCGAAGTCGGGCGCGGTCCAGGCCTCGAAACGGCCGAAGCCGGCGGCGCGGGCGTTCAACTGTTCGATCACCCGCGGCGCCTGCGCCGGATCGCGCAGGCTGGCGACGAAGTACGCCGGCCACGCCGCGTTGCCGCTGCCGCCCTGCAGGCGCCGCGCGGTGTCGAGCGAGGCGACGACGTTGACGCCGCCGAGCGCGCGCAAGCCCGAGCTCGCGCCGACCACGCGCACGCGATGGCCATTGAGGTGCGCGCTCTCGCCGATGCCGACGCCGAGCTTGTCGAGTTCGGAGCGGTCGACGATCACGCTGTCGGGCAGCGCCAGGCGCTGGCGCAGTTCCGGCGACAGCGCGCGCGAGAACATCAAACCGTCGCGGCCGATGTCGATGCCGGACACGTACACCGACACGCCGCCGGTGTCCTTGGCCGGGCCGCGCCAATCGGCGTCGAGCCAATAGAACGGTTCGACCTTGGCCACCTGCGGCTGCATCAGCAGCAGCGATTGCAGGTTCGGGTCCACCGGCCTGCCCTGATCGACGCTTTGGGTGCCCGGATAACCCACCCACAGATCGGCCGAGGACCCCGACACGTACACGCTGGCGCTGCCGAAGATGCCCAGCACCAGCGCGGCTTGCAGCAACAGCAGCAGGCTGGAGAAGCCGATCGCCAGCACCGCCGGCAGGAACCGGCGCCATTCGTAGCGCAGCGTCTGGCGCGCCAGCGAGGTCATCGGCGCGCCTCGCCGCCGCGCGCGGAGACGCGGGCGGTGACGTCGCTGTCCTCGGCGCGGCCGAGCCGGTCCTCGGGCGCGGCGCCGAGCGCTTTGTACAGCGCGATGTAGGCCTGGGCGCGGTCGCTCTGCGCGGCGTTGAGTTCCAGCGCGGATTGATCGCGTTCGATCCGACTGGTCGCCAGTTCCAGATCGCCGCTCAAGCCTAGCCCGCGCCGCACTTGCTGCATCTGCGCCGAACGCGACAGCGCGTCGAAGGCGCGGCGGTCGGCGTCTTCGCGCTGGCGTTGTTGTTCCAGCGCCGACAACGCCGATTCGGTTTCCGCTACCGCCGCCAGCACGGTCTTGCGATAGGCCAGCGCTGCGGCTTCCAGGTCGGCGCCCTTGGCGTGGGCGCGGGCGCGGCGCAGGCCCCAGTCGAACAGCGGCACGTCGATGATCGGGCCGGACACGCCGATGCCTTCGGTCTCGGTGCGGCGGTGCGCGGTGACGTTGACCGACCATTGGATCGAGGTGCCGAACGCCAGCCGCGGGTATTGGTCGGCGCGGGCGAGGCCGAGGTCGGCGGCGGCGCGCAACACGCCGGCCTGGGCCTGGGCGATGTCGGGACGCGTGCGCAGCAGATCGGCCGGCGCGCGTTCGATCGCCGCGCCGGTCAGCGCCGGGCGCGCGGGTCCGGCGCGCCATTGCGGATCGGGTTCGGCGCGGCCGAGCAGCAAGGCCAGCGCCTGTTCGGCGGCGACGATGCGCTGGCGCGGTTCGCCCAACGCGGCTTCGGCTTGCGCCAACGCGGCGCGCGGCGCTTCGACGCTGTCGCGCGCGGCCAAGCGCAAGTCGGCGCGCACTTGCTGCACGCGCAGTTGTTCGGCGCGCGCGGCGCGGATCGAATCGAGCAGGCGCTCGCGTTCGACCGCGTCGCGCAGCGCGATCCATTCGCGCGCGGTTTCCGCCGCCACGCTGATCTGCGCCTGGCGCAGTTGCGCGGCGGCGTTGTCGAGCTCGGCGCGGGCGCCGCGTTCGATCGCTTCGCTGCGGCCGAAGAAGCCCATCTCCCACACCGCGTCCAGGCCCATCACGAAGAACGAGGCGCTGGCGTCGGGATCGATGGGATTGCTGGTGCGCGCGCGCACTTCCGGCTTGAGCACGTCGCCGGCGTGTTCGTGCAGCAGGCGCGCCGAGCGCAGGCGCGCGCGCGCCTGGGCGGCGTCGAGGTTGGCGGTCAGCGCTTGTTCGACCAGCGCGTCCAGGCGCGGATCGCCGAAGGCGCGCCACCAACCGCGCGGATCCGGCGCCGCGGCGGGCGCGGCGTCGGCGGCCGGCGCGTTGCGCCAGTTCGGCGGCAGCGGCGGCGTTTGATCGGGGATCGGCGTGCTCATGCACGCGGCCAGCGCCAGCGGCAGCAAGGCCGTCGCCAAGGCGCGGGCGGCGATTCGCGGGGCAATCCGCTGCGACACAGACATCAACGCGGCTCCGCGGTGGTGGACGCGCCGAGCCCGGCCGGGGCGTCGGGCGCGATCAAGGGAAAATCCAGTTCGACCCGCAGCCCGCCCAGACGCGAGCGCGAGAACGCCACGCGCGCGCCGTGCCGGTCGGCGATGCGGCGCACGATCGCCAGCCCCAGGCCGGTGCCGCCTTCCAGCGCCTCGGGCGCGCGGAAGAAGCGGTCGCCCAGGCGCGGCAGGGCCGACTCGGCCACGCCGGGGCCGTCGTCGTCGACGCCGATCCGGGCGAATTCGCCGTGACGCTGCAACGCGACGCTGACCGTGCCGCCGCGGCGCACGTAGCTGAGGGCGTTGTCGATGAGGTTGTCGAGCGCATCGTGCAAAGCATACGCGTCGGCGCGCACCGTCAGCGCTTCGCCGGGGCCTTCGTAGCCCAGGTCGATGTCGGCGCGCACCGCGCGGGCGACGTGTTCGCCGAGGATTTCCGGCAGCAGTTGGTCCAGGCGCAGCGGCGCCATCGGGCCGTCGGCTTCGACCGGCGCCTGCGCGCGGCTCAGCGCCAGCAATTGGGTGGCGGTGCGCGCCAGCCGCATGGTCAGCACCTGCACCTGCGCCAGCGCGGCGGCGCGCTGGATTTCGTCGCCGGTGCTGCGCGCGCGCTCGGCGTGCAGGGCCAGACCGGCCAGCGGCGTGCGCAACTGGTGTGCGGCGTCGGCGATGAAATGCTCCTGGCTCACGAACAGGCGGCGGATGCGTTCGAGCAAGGCGTCGATGGTGGCGCTCAGCGGACGGATTTCCGCCGGCACCGGCACGTCGCCGACCGGCACCAGTTCCTGCCCGTGGCGGGCGAGCCGGCCGATCAGCGGGTCGAGCGCGCGCAGGCCGCGGCTGACGCCGCTCCACATCAGCGCCAGCAACACCGCGGTCAGCACCAGCTGCAACAGGATCGACATCAACAGGATCTGCTGCGCGCGCAGCTGCCGGTCTTGCACGGTCTCGGCCAGCGTCACCACCAGCGTGTCGCTGGGATCGGCCGGCGCCGGCACCGCGATCGACACCGCGCGCGAACGCACGCCGTCGATGGTGGTGTCGTAGAACTGCGCGTCGCCGTGCAGGCGCGGCGCCGGGCCGGGCGGAATCGCCTCGCGGCTGGCGCTGAGTTCGCCGCGGCGCAGGCTGCGCACTTGGTAGTAGTTGTGGCCGAGCTTGGCGTATTCGAGCAGGAACGCGGCTTGCGGCGAGAGCTGGCCGTCCGAGCCGGTGGCCTTGAGCACTTTGGCGAGGCCGTACGCGTCTTCGAGCAAGCCTTCGTCGTAGACGCTGTCGGAATAGCGCGAGGCGACCGCGTACACCAGCACCGACACCAACACCACGGTGACGCACACCGGCACCAGCAAGAAGCGCAGCAAACGCCGGCGCAGGCTGTCGCCGGTGCGCGCGGGTCGCGCGCGCGGGCCGGGCATCGGTGCGGCGGGGGTCACGTGCGGGCCGGGCGGACGGTCACGCGCGGCGTTCGCCGGCGGCGGCGACGTGGCCGGTTTCCTCGACCACGTAACCCAAGCCGCGGATGGTGCGGATGGTCACGCCGGTGTCTTCGAGTTTGCGGCGCAGGCGGTGGATGGCGATGTCCAGGCCGTTGTTGGTGATGTCCTGTTCCCAGTTGCACAGCGCTTCGATCAGTTGCTCGCGGCTGACCAGACTGCCGCGGCGGCTCAGCAACGCATCGAGCAAGGCGAACTCGCGGCCGGTGAGTTCCAGCGCGGCGTCCTGGTTCCAGCCGCGGCGGCCGGCCAGATCCAAACGCAGCTTGCCGATCGACAGCATCGGAATGCCCTGGCTCACGCGCCGGCGCAGCAGCGCGCGCACGCGCGCGGCGAATTCTTCCAGCACGAAGGGTTTGACCAGATAGTCGTCGGCACCGGAGTCGAGCGCGCGCACGCGTTCGCTGACGCCTTCGCGCGCGGTGACCACCAGCATCGCCGCGCTCTCGCCGCGCGCGCGGGCGCGCTGCAGCACGGTCAGGCCGTCGAGCTGCGGCAGGTTGAGATCGAGCACGACGAGATCGTAGGTGCCGTCGTGCAGCGCGGCGTCGGCGTCGTTGCCGCGCGCGACGCGATCCACGGCGTGTCCGCTGTCGGCCAGCGCGGCGCTCAGGCCCGAGGCGATGGCGGGGTCGTCTTCGGCGATCAAGATGCGCATGGGGGCGTCTCTGGGCTCGTTCCGGTCGCGCGACGCGTCCGGCGTGATAGCGAAAGTGTGGCACTCGCTATTGCGAATTTTCGTTAACGTTACTTTCTGTCAAAAATTTGTCGGAGAACCGGGCGTTCGGCGCATGCATGCGCCTTGCGTTCGCCGCGCCGCGATTGCTGAATTCAAGTGCTTTTCTCCTCGTCGCGAATCCGTCGAAAGTCGCACGCAAAGATGAACCGTTCGCGTATCGCCGCGGCCGTCGGTACGCACGGTTACAAAACCGCGACGGCTTCGGCGCGGCTTCGACCGCGACGGTTCGGCAAGGTTCCGCGTTCGCTCAGGCACTTGCCTATCGCGGCAAAGCGCGGGGCGCCGTGATCCAGGTGGCGATGTGAGCGTCGGTTAGGCGCGCCGCGCGGCGGCGGGCGGTCATGGGGCAGGCCTAAGATCGACGGCCAGGGCGGGGGCCGCGGCGAAGCGGGGGGAACAGCGCGATGGGCATCGCATCGATAACGATCCGCGCGGCACGGCGTCGGGCGGCGGCCGGTCTCGTTCTGGCCGGGCTCGCGGCGGCCGGCGCGGCGCGCGCGGGCGAACCGGCCGCGGCCGGCGCGGCGCCTTGGCCGGTCCGGGTGGTGATCGTGGTCGCTTACGAAAACGGCGAGGACCGCGGCGACGCGCCCGGCGAATTGCAGTCGTGGGTCGAACGCGAAGGCCTGGACCAGCGCCTGGACTTCCCCGGCGGCGTGCGGCCGCTGCGCGCCAACGCCGACCGCTCGGTGCTGGCGCTGACCACCGGCATGGGGCTGGCCAACGCCGCGGTCTCGACGATGGCGCTGGCCGCGGACCCGCGTTTCGACCTCAAGCGGGCGTATTGGCTGGTCGCCGGCGTGGCCGGCATCGACCCGCACGCCGGCGCGGTCGGCGACGCGGTGTGGGTCGATTACGCCCTCAACGACCTGGCGCGCGAACTCGACCCGCGCGAAGCGCCGGCCGACTGGCCCTACGGCGCCTATGCCTTCCGCGCCGACGGCCCGGGCCGTTTGCCCGCGCAGACGCTGGAGTACGGTGCGTTCGCGCGCTACGCCCAGGTCTATCCGCTGGACCCGGCGTTGACGGACTGGGCCTTCGATCTCACCCGCGACACCGAACTCGACGCCGCGCCCGAATTGCGCGAACTCGCGCGCGAATGGCGCGACTTCCCCGCCACCCAACACGGCCCGCGCGTGCGCCGCGGCGCCAGCGTCTCGTCCAACCGCTATTGGCACGGCGAGGCCGGCACGCGCTGGGCGCGCGACTGGGTGCGGCTGCACACCGGCGGCCGCGCGCGCTTCGCCGTCAGCGATATGGAAGACGCGGCGATCGCCGCCGCCATCGCCCGGCTCGGCCGCACCGGCGCGGTCGATCCGCGCCGGCTGCTGGTGCTGCGCGCGGCGTCGAACTACACCCGCCCGCCGCCGGGCGTCGCCGCGTTCGCCTCGGCCCAGCGCGCCCACGCCGGGCGCGGCGTGCCGGCGTACGAAGCCGCGTACCGCGTCGGCCGCCGGGTGGTGCGCGAACTGACGAAGAACTGGGCGCGCTACGCCGACGCGTTGCCGGTCGCCGACGCGCCTGCGAATGGGCAAGATCGCAGCGAGAAACTCCCATGAGGACGACCCGATGACACCGCGCGCCGCCATCGCCGCACGCACGATCCTGCACGGCGCGCTGCTCGCCGCCGCGCTCGCCGGCGCCGCGCATGCGCGCGAACGCGCGCCCGACGACGCCGAAGCCGCGACGGCGGCGTACTTCGACCGCCTGCTCGCCAGCCCGCCGCGGCTGCGCGCGTTCGTGCAGGCGATGCCCAAGGGCGGCGACTTGCACAGCCATCTCAGCGGCGCGGTCTACGCCGAGGACTATTTGCGCTGGGCCGGCGAAGACGGCCTGTGCCTGCAGCGCGAGGACGCGCGGCTGGTCGCGCCGCCGTGCAAGGCGCCGGCCTCGGTGGCGGTGAACGAGGCGCCGCTGCCGCTGTACGGCCGCGCCATCGATGCGATGTCGGTGCGCGGTTACGAGCGCGGCGTCGGCGATGCGCAGGTGCCGGTCGAACAACGCTTCTTCTCCGCGTTCGACCGCTTCCGCACGGTCGCGCGCGAACGCGGCGGCGACATGCTCGCCGCGGTGCGGGCGATCGCCGCGGGCGAAAACACCGCGTATCTGGAACTGATGCTGGTGCCGCCGGCCGGACGCGATTTCTCCGACGCCGCGCCGGCCCGCCAGGACGGCGAGGATTTCGCCGCGTGGGCGGCGTCGCTGCAGCGCGCCCTCGCCGAAGCGGTGCCGCGCGCGCGCGCCGAACTCGACGGCGACGAAGCGCGTGCCGCCGCGGTGCTGGCCTGCGCCGGCGCCGCGCCGCGGCCCGGCTGCGCGGTGGAAACGCGTTATCAGATCTCGGCCACGCGCACCCACGAACCGGCGCGGGTGTTCGCCGGCCTCGCCTTCGCCTTCGCGCTCGCCGCGGCCGATCCGCGCTGCGTCGGGGTCAATCTGGTCGGCCCCGAACACCAGCGTCTGGCGGCGAGCGACTACGCGCTGCACATGCGCATGGTCGCGTTCTTCAAGCAGCGCTATCCGCAAGTGAACGTGTCGCTGCACGCGGGCGAACTCGTCGCCGGCTTGGCGCCGCCGGGCGATCTGCGCGCGCACATCCGGCAAGCGGTGGACGTCGCCGGCGCGCAACGCATCGGCCACGGCGTCGCGCTGGCGTACGAGGACGACCCGGCCGCGCTGCTACGGCGCATGGCGCGCGACAAGATCGCGGTGGAGATCAATCTGTCCAGCAACGCCGCCATCCTCGGCGTGCGCGGCGCCGCGCATCCGCTGGCGCTGTACCGCGCGGCCGGCGTGCCGGTGGTGCTGTCCACCGACGATCAAGGCGTGCTGCGCGGCGATTTGAGCGGCGAGTACCAGCGCGCCGCGCTCGAGCAAGGCCTGCGTTATCGCGACCTCAAGCGCATCGCCCGCGACAGCTTGCAGTACGCGTTCCTGTCCGGCGCCAGCCTGTGGCGCGACGAGGCCGGCGGCGCGCGCGCGGCGGCCTGCGCCGGCGGCGACGCGGGCGGCGAACCCGACGCGGCCTGCGCGGCGTTTCTGCGCGGCAGCGACAAGGCGCGTTTGCAATGGCGGCTGGAGCGGCAATGGACGCGTTTCGAACGCCAGCCGCGGCTGCCGCTCGATCCCGCGCCGGCGGAATGATCCTTCCGTCGCAGTTTTTACGAGTAACCGATCAGGAACGCGCCTGCAGTGGGCGCCAAGTCCCTCAAGGAGTCGTCCCGATGCGCGCATTCCCTCCCCTGGCCCTGTGCCTGCTGTTGGCGGCCGGCCCGGCGTCGGCCGGCAACGATTTCTGCGACGGCGGCGGCAAGGCCGCCGATGCGGGCCTCGCCGCCACGCCCGTCGATCCGGCCGGCGGTTCGTGCGAGATCGACATGATCGTCTCCAGCCAGCCGCGCGCCGACGCCGGCCCGTACTGGCGCATGCGCGACCTGCCCTTCACCCAAGCCAACGTCGACGTGCTCAAGCGCTCCTTCGAGTGGCCGGAACTGCCGCTGGAACTCGAAGAGGTGCGTTTGCCGCGCGGCGACGCGTCCCTGCGCGCGGCGAGCGGCCCGATCGAGCCGCCGATCGGCGAGCCGGGCGGCCCGTACGGCGAATCGACGTTCCTGGAATGGTCGTTCCGCCCGAGCGGACCGCAGTCGGGCGCGCGCGTGCTGGCGCTGACGGTGCGGGTCGACAGCCGCGCGACGTATCTGCGCGCGGATTGGCTCGCGCCTGCGTCTGCGCTGTGGTCCTACGCCGGCAAGATCGCGCCGCCGCCGATCGTCGACAGCCGCACGGTGCGCCTCTACGGCAACGACGACGCGCCGCAGCGGCACCTCACCCTGCTGCACGACGGCGCTTACGTCCGCGTCGGCCTCGGCCAGCCGGTGCAACGGTGGATCAGCTTCGCGCTGCCCGACGATCGCTGGAGCCCGGTGCGTTTGCGCAGCGGCCCGCTCACGGGCACGCCGCTCGGCGACGGCATGGGCATGAAACTGCGCTGGCCTTCGCTGACCGCCGGCACGCTCAACCGCGACGCGACCGGCGGCGGCTTGCCTGCGCCCGAACCGAATCCTGTCGTGCCGCGCCTGGATTGAGCGCGGCGCCACGCCGTTCCACCCGGTTCCGACGCCGGCCGCGCGCGCCCACGCACGCCCGCACCCGCGCGCGGCGGCGGCGCTCGTCCGGCCTTCACGACGCGGATCGACGTCCGTTCCGAACGCTGTCGCCGATCCGCACCGACGACCACCCCCGATCGATCAGGAACGCGCCCGCCCCGGGCGCGCCGTTACCCAAGGAGCACTACCCATGCGCGCACTCTCTCCCCTGGCTTTGTGCCTGTTGCTGGCGGCCGGCCCCGCCTTGGCCGGCAGCGATTTCTGCGACGGCGGCGGCGACGGCCCGATCGACCCGGATACGCCGGGGGCGCCCGGCGGCGGCACGACGTCCAAGTCGGGCACCGATCCCAACGCCAGTTCGTGCGAGGTCGACATGATCATGACGCTGGCCCCGTTCGATAACGGCGACGAATACTGGCGCCTGCGCGATCTGGCGTTCACCGAGGAAACCCAGGCCGTGTTGAAGCGCGCCGCGCAGTGGCCGGAACTGCCGCTGGAGCTCAAGCAGATCCGGCTCAATCCGCTGGATGCGCAGGCCGAGGCCGGCACAGCGTCGAACCGCCCGGTGCCGCCGATCAAGGTGGCGCCGCAAGGGCAATCGACCTTCCTGGAGTGGACGTTCGTGCCGCCCGAACAAACCGGCAACGGATACCCCGCGCGCATGCTGGCGCTGACCGTCGTCGCCGGCGACAGCGGGCCGGTGCTGCGCGCGGACTGGATGATTCCGCCGAACGCCGCGTGGTCGCACGCCGATCAGCGCACCTTGTCGCCGAAAGTGATCGATTCGCAATCGGCCGAGCTCGGCGATTACGCGCGCGCGCCGACCGGGCCGCGCATCACCTTGCTGCACGACGAGGACCAGGTGCGCGTGGGCCTGGGCCAGCCGGTGCGCGAATGGATCAGCTTCCCGCTGCCCGATGCGCAATGGCGGCCGGCGCGCCTGCGCAACGGCCTGCTGAGCGGCAGCGAGCTCAACCCGGGCATGGGGCTGAAGGTGAAATGGCCGACGCTGCCGCGCGGTTTTCTCTACCAAGACGACGGCGACGGCACGCAGCAGCCGGCGCAGCTGCAGTCGCGCTGATCGCTAGGCGCGCGGCGGCGCGGCGTACTGGGCGGCGCAGCGTTCCAGGCGGCGGCGCTTGGGATGCTCGGGTTTCAGCTCGGCGCGCACCGCCGCCGCCGCTTGCGCGAAGGCCTGGGCCTGCGCCGCCGTCCACGGCGCGGGCTCCATGCACAGGCCTTCGAAGCGGGTCAGGGCGCGGTTGAGTTCCTGGCCCTGCACCGCCTCGAAACGCTGCAGCGCGGGCGCCAGCGCCGCGCGCGCCTCGTCGTAGCGGCCCAGATCGCGCAGCGCCATTCCCCACTCCAGTTGGTAGAACGCCAGATTCAAATGCTCCGGCGTCGTCGCTGCGGCGATTTTCACCGCGCGCCGCAGATGCGGCTCGGCGGTGGCCGCGTCGCCCAGGAACAAGTGGTGCATCAAGCCGATGTTGAATTCCGAACTGGCCACGCGCGGATGCTTCGGCCCGAACACCTTGAGCCGCACCTGCAATGCCTGCTCGAGCCACTTGAGCGCGGCGGGGTAATCCTCGCGGCCCTGGGCGATGGTGCCGAGCAAGGTGTAGACCGACGCGGTTTCCTCGTGATCCTCGCCGAAGCGCGCGAGGTCGATGTTCAAGGCCTGCATCGCCGCTTTCTCGGCCTCGGCGTAACGTTCTTTTTCGCGCAGTTGCCGCGCTTGCGAGGCCAAGGCCTTGGCGCCGGCCGGATCCTCGCCGTGCGCGCGCGGCAATTGCTCGAGCAATTGCGCCGCGCGCTCTTGCTGGCCGGCCGCCGACAACGCGCTGGCCCAGCCGCGCCGCGCCTGCATGCTGCGCGAATCGGCCAGGCCGTAGCGCTGGCGGTGCAGTTGGTCGGCGCGCTGCCACTGCGCCAACGCCGCGTCCAGCTTGCCCTGGGCCTGCGACAAGCGCGCGCGCAAGCGCAGCAGGGTCAGCGCTTCGTCCTGCGCTTGCGGCGTCAACCGTCGCTCGGCCTGGGTCAGGAAGCGGTCGGCGGCGGGGTAGTCGGCGCGCAGCAGCGCCACTTGCGCGCTCAGCCCATAACTGCGGCGCAGCAAGGCCGGTTCGGTGTCGGGCTCGGCCAAGCGCAGGTGCAAGGCCTCGGCCGCGTGGCGTTCGGCGGCGGCGTAGTCGCCGAGGTTGAACTCCACTTCGGCGATCGCCGCGGTCAGCGCGGCGCGGGTTTCCGGGTCGCGGTTGGCCTGCAAGGCCTTCGCCGCGCGCGTCAGCACATCGCGCGCGCTCAGTTCGGCGCCGGTTTTCTGCGATGGATCGGAGGCGCGGAACAGATCGACCATGAACGCGGTCACCCGTTCGGCCTGCAGCCGCCGCGCTTCGGCGCGGTCGCGCGCGAGCGCCAATTCGCGCGACTGCAGCACGGTGTGGGTCACGAACCCGATCAACAGCGCCGCGGCCAAGCCGGCCAAGGCCAGCGGCAGCCGCTGGCGGCGCGCGAACTTGCGCAGCCGGTACCAACGTTCGCCGCCGCGCGCGGCCACCGGCCGCGATTGCAGCACCGCGCGCAGGTCCTCGGCCAGCCGCTCGACGCTGACGTAGCGCTGCTCGGGTTCCTTGCGCAGGCACTTGGCCAGGATCGCGTCGAGATCGCCCTGCAGCTGCCGGCGCAGCGCGCGCGCGGACGCCGCGCCGCGCGCCTGCGCGATGGCCGACGCGCGTTGCGGGTCGCGTTGTTCGAGCTTGGCCAGCCCCCGGCTCGCCAGCGGCGGCACGTCCTCGGCGATGGCCCGGCTCAGCTCGGCGGCGCTGCGGCCCTCGGTCGCCAGCGGCAGCTGTCCGCACAGCAGTTCGTACAGCAGCACGCCCAGCGCATACACGTCGGTGGCGACGCTGGTGGGTTCGCCGCGCGCTTGTTCGGGCGCGGCGCTGGCCGGCGAGAAGAACGCCTGCGCGTCCACGGTCGCGGCCGCGCCGGCGCCGGTTTCCAGCGCCTTGGCGATGCCGAAATCGAGCAGGCGCGCGCGGCCTTCGCTGTCGACCAACACGTTGCCGGACTTGAGGTCGCGGTGCAGCACCAGCCGGCGGTGCGCGTAATCCACCGCGGCCAGCGCCTGCAGCGCCAGTTCGATGCGCGCGCGCGGCGGCAGCTTGCGCCGGTCGCACCAGGCCGCGATGGGTTCGCCGTCGACGTACTCCATGGCGAAGTACGGCTGCCCCGACGGCAGTTCGCCGACGTCGATCAGGCGCGCGATGTTGGGATGTTCCAGGCTCGCCAGCAGTTCGCGTTCGCGCCGCAGCCGGCGCTGCACCTGCGGTGCCCACAGCGGCGAGGCGGCGAGCTTGAGCGCGACGCGCTGCTCCACGCCGTCCAGCGCGCGCCGCGCCAGATACACCCGGCCCATGCCGCCGGCGCCGAGTTCGCGTTCGATCGCGTACGGCCCGGCGCGTTCGCCCGGGCCGAGCCGGCCGTGGTCGTCGTCGGCCCACAGCGCCGGGCCGCGCCAGGGCAGCGCTTCGGCGTCGCCGGAGGATTCGGCTTCCATCGCATCGTGCGAGGCCAGCAGGCGCGCCACCGCCGCGCGCAAGCCGGCCGGGTCGGCGTGCGCGGCGCAGGCGCGGTCGAGGAAGCCGGCGCGTTGCGGCGCCGGCAGTTCCAGCGCGCGCGCGAAGGTTTCGGCGGCTTGCGCCCACAGCGCGGTCGAAGTGGCCATGGCGCGGCGCTCAGCCCGGCGGCGCGGAGAGTTGGTCGTGCAGCCACGCGCGCGCGAACTGCCAATCGCGCTTGGCGGTGGGCAGCGACACGCCGATGGTCTGCGCGGTTTCCTCGATGGTCAGGCCGCCGAAGTAGCGCAGCTCCACGCCGCGCGCGGCGCGCGCGTTGATGCGTTCCAGCCGTTCCAGCAGGCGGTCCAGATCCAGCGCGTCGGCGAGGTCGGCGGCGGGCGCGGCCACGTCTTCGCCGGCCTGCAAGGTCACCCGCAGCACGTCGCCGCCGCGCTTGAGCGCGGAGCGTTCGCGCAGGTGATCGACCAGCAGGCGGCGGATCGCGTGCGCGGCGATGGCGTAGAAGTGGGCGCGGTTCTGGAACGGCACTTCGCGCTGCTCGGCCAGCTCGAAGTAGGCGTCGTTGGCCAGTTCGGTGGCGCGCAGGGTCACCTGCCCGCTGCGCGCCAGCCGCTGCCGCGCCAAGCGCCGCAGCACCGGGTAGATGCGTTCGAGCAGCTGCGCTTCGGACTGCGCATCGCCCTCGCGCCAGCCGAGCAACAACGCGGTGATGTCGGACGGCGGATCGGCGGCGGTCATGGCGGGGGCGGCGCCCGGAGGGGAGGCCAGCATAGCGCCTGCGCGCGGCGGCGAACCACGCGCGCCGCGGCGGCGGTTACGCGCGCGCAACGTCCGCGGACGCGGCGCGGCGGGCTTGCCAAGCCGTCCGGCCGCGGCCTTAATGCCGGAAGCGTCGCGCCCCGGCGCGCGACCGCGGAGCCCGCCCATGTCCAAGCACGGTCTGCGTCATCCGATTTTGTCGGTCGCCCCGCAGCGGCTGCGCCCCACCCAGATCACCGTCGGCCTGCGCGAAGTCGCCGACAAGCGCGCGCAGTGGCATGCGCTGGGCCGCAAGAAGCGCGCCGCGCTGATCGCCTCGCATTGGTTTCCCGGCGTGCTCGGGCCGGGCGGCGAGGTCTATATCGTCGATCACCACCACTTCGGTCTGGCCATGCTCGAAGAAGGCGTGGAGCAGGTGCCGGTGATCGTGCAGCGCGATTTTTCCTGGCTCGACCCGGTCACGTTCTGGCGGACGATGGAATTCAACCGCTGGGCGCATCCCTACGACGAACGCGGCGCGCGCACCGACTACGCGGCGATCCCCGAAGGTTTGCCGCAGTTGCGCGACGATCCCTACCGCACCCTGGCCGCGCGCGTGCGCGAGGCCGGCGGCTGCGCCAAGGACGCCACGCCCTACGCCGAGTTCTTGTGGGCCGATTTCCTGCGCGCGCGCATCCCGGCCAAGGACGCGGCCAAGGCCGGGGAACGCACGCTCGGTCGCGCCGTGGCGCTGGCCCACAGCCATGAGGCCGGCTATCTGCCGGGCTGGAGCGGCAGCATCGAATGAGCGCGCCGGCGCCCGAGGTTTCCCGACCCGGCCGCGGCGCCGACGCGCTGGCCGGGCTGGCCATCGCCGGCCTGCTGCTGCCCGAGGCGGTGGCCTATTCCGCGCTCGCCGGCCTGCCGGCGCAGACCGGCGTGTTCGCCCTGTTCGCCGGCTTGCTCGCGTACGGGCTGATCGGGCGCAGCCGCTTCGCCATCGTCTCGGCCACCTCGTCCTCGGCCGCGGTGCTGGCCGCCGCGACCCTGGCCGTGGCCGGCCCCGACCCGGCCGCGCGCGCCGCCGTCGCCGGTTTCCTGACCCTGGCCACCGGCGCCTGCTTCCTGGCCGCCTCGGCCGCGCGCCTGGGCGGGCTGTCGCAGATGATCGCGCGGCCGGTGCTGCGCGGTTTCACCTTCGGGCTGGCCTGCGTGATCGTGCTCAAGCAGTTGCCGGCGCTGCTGGGCGTCCACGCCCGCGCCAGCGACTTCGCCCCGCTGCTGTGGGAACTGCCGCAGCGCTGGCGCGAATGGCAGCCGGCCAGCTTCGCCGCCGGCGCGCTGGCGCTGGCGGCGCTGAAGTTCGGCGAACGCTTCCCGCGGGTGCCGGCCAGCCTGATCGTGATCGCGCTCGGCATCGCCGCCTCGGGCTGGCTGTCCGCGCACGGCGTCGCGCTGACCGGCGCCATCGCCTTGAGTCCGCAGCTCAGCGCGCCCGGCTGGCCCGGTTCCGGGCAATGGCTGACCTGCCTGGAACTGGCGCTGGCGCTGACCCTGGTGCTGTACGCCGAGTCCTACACCGCGATCCGCGCCTACGCGCTCAAGCACGGCGACGCGGTCGAACCCAACCGCGACCTGTTCGCGCTCGGCATCGCCAATCTCGTGTCCGGCCTGCTGCACGGCTTGCCGGTCGGCGCGGGTTACTCGGCCACCTCGGCCAACGAAGCGGCCGGCGCGCGCTCGCGCGTGGCCGGTCTGGTCGCGGCGCTGGCGGTGTTGCTGATGGTGGTGTTCGCGCTGGCCTGGATCGAACGCATCGCCCAGCCGGTGCTGGCGGCGATCGTGATCCACGCGGTGAGCAAATCGCTGCGGCCGGCGACGTTCGCGCCGTATCTGCGCTGGCACCGCGACCGCTTGGTCGCCTTCGCCGCAGTCGCCACGGTGCTGACGCTGGGCATTCTCGACGGCCTGCTCGCGGCCATCGCCTTCAGCCTGCTGATGCTGCTGCGGCGGCTC
Source organism: Lysobacter sp. K5869 (assembly GCF_018847975.1). Lineage (NCBI taxonomy): Bacteria > Pseudomonadati > Pseudomonadota > Gammaproteobacteria > Lysobacterales > Lysobacteraceae > Lysobacter > Lysobacter sp. K5869. The sequence continues at coordinate 962,400 of NZ_CP072597.1, forward strand.
TCGCGCCCGCGCCTGAGCGTGCTCGGGCGCCTGCCCGGCAGCCACGATTTCGTCGACCTCGCCCTGCACCCGCAGGCCGCGCCGGTGCCCGGCGTGCTGGTGCTGCGGCCGGAACAACCGCTGTTCTTCGCCAACGCCGAGCCGATCCTGGCGCTGGCGCGGCAGCAGGTGGAGACCCATGCGGACGCGCGCCGGCTGGTGCTGAGCCTGGAGATCTCGCCCGATCTCGACAGCACCTCGCTGGAAGCGCTGAGCGATTTCGACGGCTGGCTGCGCGCGCGCGGCGTGGCGCTGACCTTGGCGCGGCTCAAGGACGGCGTGCGCACGCTGCTCGAACGCGTGCAGTTGCCGGGGCAGACGGCGTCGGCGCTGGAGTATTGGAGCGTGGACGATGCGGTGAACGCCGGCGCGGCGGACGACGGCGAGGCACGGGCGTGAGCGCGGGGGTTCGACCGTGGGCGGCGGCGCACGGGGCGGCGCGGGGCGCAGATCGGCGCTCGGTAGCGCGCGAGGCGGCGCGGCGCGCAGATCGCATCGCCGCCGCACCCGCGATGCGGCGGCCGCGCGGTTGCGCTGGCGCGGCGGAACGACCGCGCCGTTGCAGCCGCGAGAATCGGGCGATGGCGAAGCGATGACGGCGCCGCGTTGGCTGCGCGTCGGCGCGGGTTCGTTGTCGCTGTGGGCGCTGGCCGCGACGGCGTTCGTCGCGGCGAACGAATTCGGCGGCGAAGCGGCGGCATGGCTCGGTTTTCCGCCGGGCGGCGCCGCGCGGCTCGGTTGGGATCTGGCGTGGACGCTCGCGGCGGCGGCGCTGGCCGTGTGGCTGCTCGCGCGCTGGGCGCCGGCCGCGGCGCGCGCGCAGGCGATGCTGGCGTGGGCGTTGCTGGCGGCGTCGGGCGTGTGGGCGGTGACGAACCTCGGCGGCGAATTTCCGCTGTGGTTCGATGCGGGGCTGTTGTTCGCCCTGCCCGTGCTGGCCGGGTGCGGGTGGCGATGGGCGTCGCGGCGAGAGCAAACACACCGCGCCTGAAGGCCGGCGCGCGCGGCGCGGATCGACGCGTCGCTCGCGCAATCCCGAGACCCGCGGCTCAGCCGCCGCGCACCCGCCAACGATCGCCGTCGACGGTTCCCGCGAACGCCGCGCCGCCGCCGAGGTAATCCCACAGCGGCCGCAGCACCGCTTCGGCCTTGAGCAGCGCTTCCTGGAATTCGGCCTGCGCGTCCGACAGCCAGGTGATCGCGCCGCCGGCGCCGAACGACACCTCGCGCCCGTCGTAGGCCAAGGTGCGGATGCCGATGTTGAGATCGGCGACGCGGCCGTAGCCGAGGTAGCCGATCGATCCGCAATACACCCCGCGCGCGCTGCGTTCGAGCCGGTCGATGATGCCCAGCGTGCGGCGCTTGGGCGCGCCGCTGATCGAGCCGCCGGGGAAGGTCGCGCGCAGCAGATCGACCAGATCGCAGTCCGGCCGCAATCGCGCTTCGACCGTGCTGACCATCTGGTGGACGGTGCGGTAGCTCTCGATCGCCGCCAGCCGCGGTACCTCGACCGTGCCGCGCACGGCGACGCGGTTGAGGTCGTTGCGCATCAGGTCGACGATCATCAGGTTCTCGGCGCGGTCCTTGCCCGAGTCGGCCAAGGCCTGCGCGTAGCGCGCGTCCAACGCCGGATCGTCGGCGCGGCGGATCGTGCCCTTGATCGGCTTGGCCTGCACGCGGCCGGCGCGGTCCACGCGCAGGAAGCGCTCGGGCGAGGTGCTGAGCACGTGCTGCGCGCCGCTGCGCAGATAGGCGCCGAACGGCGCGGCGTTGCCGCGGCGCAGGCGCCGGTACAGCGCCAGCGGATCGAGCGCGGCGCGCACGCGGAAATGATTGGTCAGGCAGACCTGATACGACTCGCCCTCGACGATGGCGCGGCGGCATTCTTCGATCGCGGCGAGGTAGTCGTCGTGGCCGAGGTCCATCGCCACGTTCAACTCCGCCAGCGCGGACGGCGCCGGCGGCGGCGGCGCGGGCGGCAGCGCTTGCACGCGCGCGCAGGTCGCGTCGAGCCAGCGTTGCGCGTCGTCCACCTCGGTTTCCTCGGCCACCGCCACCGCCCAGGCGCGGCCGGCGGCGTGGTCGAAGGCGAGGAAGCGGCGCGCGCGCATCCACACCGCATCGGGCGCGGCGGCGGCGTGGCCGCGCTCGCCGTCGAACAAGGCCTTGGCCTCGAAGCCGAAATAGCCGACGTAGCCGCCGCGGAACTCGAACGGCAACGGTGCGTCGGGCGGCACGACCTCGCGCGCGAGTTCTTCGCGCAGCTTCGCCAGCAAGGCCTGCCCCGCCGTCAGCGCCGCGTCGTCGCCGGCCACGCGGTAGTCGAGCACGTCGCCCGCATCGGCTTCGCCCATGAACGAGCAACCGGCGTCCTCGGCGACTTGGCTGTCGAGCCAGAACGCATGCGGCGCCTCGGCGTAGCAATGCGCGAACACCGCTTCGGCATCGGGCGCGGGCGCGAGCGGGCGCAGCCACGCGCGCAGCGCGGGCGCGGATTCGCGCGCGGGCTCGCGCACGGGCGCGGGCGCGGTGCCTTCGCGCCGATCCTGCGGCGCATCGAGACGATGCCGGCGCACCAGATCGCGGAAGTTGGCGATCATCGCCAAGCCGTGCTCGCTCAGCACCGACTCGGGATGGAACTGCACGCCCCACTGCGGCCGGTGGCGATGGCGCAGCGCCATGATCAGGCCGTCCTCGCTGTGCGCGGTGGCTTCCAGCGCGTCCGGCAGCGGCGCGGCGGCGATCAGCGAGTGGTAGCGGATCACCCGCAACGATTGCGGCAAGCCGGCGAACAGTTCGCGGCTGTCGTGGGTCAACGACGCGGGCCGGCCGTGCACCGGCTCGGGCGCGCGATCGATGCGCCCGCCGTTGGCGTGGGCGATGGCCTGGAAGCCCAGGCACACGCCGAGCAGCGGCAGGCGCGAGGACTCGATGGCGCGGCGCGACAGCCCCAGATCGGCGGCGTGGGCGGCGCTGCCGGGGCCGGGCGAGATCACGATGCAGTCGTAGCGCGCGTCGGCGTCCAGCGCGTCCCAATCGGCCGCGTCGTTGCGCAGCACGCGCGGGGCCTGACCGAACGCGCGGCCGATCAGGTCGGCGAGGTTCCAGGTGAAGGAGTCGTAGTTGTCGATCAACAGGCAACGCATGATCGGCCTATTGTCGTACAAAGCCGCGCGGGCGCGGCGGCCGGGGGCGCGGCGGGGCGCGCTTGCCGCGCTGGACACGGCGGGCGCCATAGCCGCGCCGCATCCGCCGGCGGACGCGGCGCGGTGGCGGAACGGACCGCGGGCGCCGGAACCGGCGGCGCGGACGACCGACCGGGCCGGCTCGAATGCGCTCAGAGCGGGCGCGGCAACCAGACCAAACTGAGCACGCCGCCGTCGGCGTCGAAACGGTAGTCCGCGGCGAACGCCCGGCCGCGGCCGATTCCGGCGGCGAGGTCCTCGGCGCAGACGAACTCCAGCCGCCGCGGTTCGATCCGCGCCAGCCGCATCGCCTCGAAGCCGAAGAAGCGCCGCACTTGCGGGAACAGCGCCTTGTACAGGCTCTCCTTGGCCGAGAACACCGCGATCAGGCCGGCGGCCGGATCGTCGAAGCCGGCCCGGATCAGCGCCTGTTCGGCGGAGTCGACCACCACGCCGGCGATCTCGGCCGCGCGCTCCGCGCCGATCGGCTGCTCGATGTCCACGCCCAGCCCGAGCGTATCGGCCGCCGCCGCGGCCAGACACAGCGCGCGGCCGCCGGCATGGGTGATCGAGGCGACCGCGCCGTCCGGCCACACCGGTTCGCGGTCGCGGCCGATCGGGACCGCCGGCGATTCGACGCCGACCCGCGCCAACGCGCGGCGCGCGCACAGGCGCCCGGCCAGGAACTCGCCGCGGCGCTTGGGCACCGCGCGTTCGAGCTGCGGCGCGAAGGCGATGGCGTGGTGCGCGAACAACCCGTCGCGGTAAGCGGCCACCTCGAAGCGGCAGGCATGGCCGAGGAAGCGGCGGCCGAAAGCCTCGACTTCGATATCGCCGGCATCGCGCAGGAAGTCCTGCCCGGGCCGCGGCGATTCGGAAGCGGAGGCGGCCGGCGCGTCGGCGGTCATGAGCGCGGGAGCGGTGGGAGGGCGCTCAGGATCGCACAGGCGCCGCGGCGGCGCCGGTATCGCGGTCGCGGGACGCCGCCGTGAGGCCGATGCCGCGATGACGCCCTGGATGCCCGCGTTCGCGGGCGGGACGACAGGCAGGTTTCGCGGCCGATGCGTTTCCGCGTTGCATCCCTGCCGTCATCCCCGCGAACGCGGGATCCAAAGACTTCAGCGCGATCCCGCCCGCGCCCCGGTGACGCAGCGACGCAACGCCCGGCAAAAAAAACGGCCCGCGCGCAGCGGGCCGTTCTTCGACGCTACCGATCCGACCGGCGGATCAGTTGACGTTCACCGCGCTCCAAGCCCGCGCCAAGGTGTTGTACTCGGCCGAATTCGCGCCGTACAACTCGGTCGCCGCCGCCAGCGTCGCCGCGCGCGCCTGCGGGTAGGTGGTGTTGGAGGTGAACTTCGCGGTCAGCGCGCGATACCAGATCTTGCCGAACTTATCGCGGCCCATGCCGGTGAGGGCGGTGTCGCCGTTGCAGACCAACTGCGCCTGAGTCAGCCCCGAACCCGCCGGCACGGTCGCGCCTTCCATCGCCAGATAGGCCAGACGGTTGCCCACGCCGGAGGTGTAGTGCGGGTTGTGCGCGCCGTCGGACAGCGCCGGGTCGAAGCCGCCGGCCGGGTAGCAGTTGAACGACTTGCCGTCGGCGGCCTGGTTGTACATGTCGCGGAAGGCCTTGCCGTCGGTGCGCATCATCTCGCCGATGCGGTAGTCGCCCGGGTCGCGCGAATTGTTGGCGTAGAACTCGACCAGGGTGCCGAAGATGTCCGACGAGGATTCGTTGAGGCCGCCGGCGTCGCCCGAGTACGCCAGCGCCGAGGTCTTGGCGGTCACGCCGTGGGTCATCTCGTGACCGGCCACGTCCAGGCCGACCACCGGGCCGTAGCCGCGCGCGGCGTCGCCGTCGCCGTAGAACATCGAATTGACCAGCGCCACGTAGGCGGCGTTGGCGCCGGTGGTGGCGCCGGTGGAGGTCTTGAAGTTGGTGTGGGCGTAGCTCTTGATGCCCTTGCCGTCGCCGGCCAGGCCGGTGCGGCCGTGCACGTTCTTGTAATAGTCCCAGGTCACGCCGACGCCGTAGTGGATGTCCACGGCCAAGGTCGCGCGGTCGCTGACGGCGTTGTTGCCCCAGGCGTTGTCGGCGTCGCTGAACAAGGTCGCGCCGGCCGTGGTGGACAGGATGTCGAACAGGTTCGACACGACGCCGCCCTTGGCGTCGTACACGCTGCCGTTGCCGCGCGTGGTGTCGATCAGGTCGTACTTGGTCGCGCTCTTCTTGTCGGTGGCGATGCTCAGATCGCCGTAGTAGAACGACTTGCCGGTGCCGGTGGCCGCGGCGGTCTGGATCAGGTCCTGCACGTCGAGCACCTTGCCGCTGGCGGCATCGACGTAATACTTCACCAAGCCCGAATGGCGGGTGGTGTCGGCGCCCTGCAGGGTCACCTCGTACGCCAGCACCGGCTGCTTGCCGCGCGCGTAGACCACCAGATCGTTGGAGCGGACCTGATCGACGCGGCCGGAGAAGCGCGCGCCGGCCTCGACCGCGGCGGCGTCGGCGCTCAGGCGCGGCGTCAGCGACGGACGCTGCGCGCTGCGCAGGGTCAACAAGGCCTCGCGCAATTGGCCGCGCTGGCTCTTGACCACCACATCGCCGCCGACCACGCGCAAGCCGCGATAGCTGCGGTCGAAGCGCACGTGCTGGGTGCCGTCGGCGTCGACCACCGCGTCGCGCGCCTCGAAACGGTCCTCGGCGTCGCCCTTGAGCGCGCCGAGATGGTTGGAGATCAAGCCCTGCGCCTGCGTCACCGCCAGCGCGCGCGCGGCCGGCGGCGCGGCGTGCGCGGCAGGCACGACGGCGGCGACGGCCAGAACCAGAGCGATGCGCTTGGGTGCGTTGGAATACGAAGTCATCCGTGTTTCCCCTCAAGTGATGCAAGCGCCGGTGCGGCCGGCGAACCGTGGCGGCGTGGGCTGCCGTCGCGATCATCTTGAGTCGGCGAATGCGCGCGGGCGGTGATGCGCAAGTGCGGATCGCGAACCAAATTGCTGGGATATTTCGCAGTTTTCGCATTCTTCATATGACGCATCGGCGTTCATCGCATTCACTCTGCCGACGATTTGATACATAGTTTCACGGAGGTTTCGTTCGCGACCGAAGCGAACATGCCACCGACGATGCAGTCGCGCTCTAGTTGGAATGCATCGCGCGAACAGGCGGATTGCAGCCCCGATGCGGGCGCGCGGATCGCGCAACGCAGTCGCTGAAACCGAAGCGAGCGCGGTGTATGGTCCGGACTTTCGCCTTCGAGCCCGCCGATGCGCCTTCCCGCCCGCCTTCCGCTTCTGGCCCTCGCCGCGCTGCTGGCGCTGGCCACGGCCGCTTGCGAAACCGCGCCGCCGCCGGCCGCCGCCGAGCTCGCGCGGCGACCGCCGGCGGGCATCGAAGCGACCTTGCAGCGCTACGTCGACGACGGCCGCATCGCCGGCGCGGCGGCGCTGGTGCTGCGCGACGGCCAACCGGTCTACGAAGGCGCGGTCGGGTGGAGCGACAAGGAAGCCGGACGGCGCATGCGCGCGGACACGATCTTCCGCATCGCCTCGCAGTCCAAGGCCATCACCAGCGCGGCGATCCTGATCCTGGCCGAGGACGGCAAGCTGCGCCTGGACGATCCGGTGAGCCGCACGATTCCCGCGTTCGCCCACACCACGGTCGCCGGCGACGGCGGCGCGGCCGCGCCGGCCCGGCGCCCGATCCTGCTGCGCGATCTGCTCACCCACACCGCCGGCATTTCCTACGGCACCGACGAAGCCGTCGCGGACGCCTACCGCGCGCGCGGTCTCGGCTCGGCCGCGGGCTACGGTTGGTACCTCGCCGACAAGGACGAAGACGTTTGCGCCACGATGGAACGGCTGGCGACGCTGCCGTTCGTGGCCCAGCCCGGCGAGCGCTGGGTCTACGGCTACAACACCGACATCCTCGGCTGCGTGGTCGAACGCGCGTCGGGCCGGTCGCTCGACGCGTTCGTGCGCGAGCGCATCGCCGGCCCGCTGGGCATGCGCGACACGCAATTCTTCTTGCCGCCCGCGCAGCGCGAACGCTTGGCCGCGGTGTACGCCAGCGGCGACGACGGCCGCGCCGTGCGCGCGCCCGACGGCGCGCTCGGCCAAGGCGATTACATCGACGGCCCGCGCCGCGCGTTTTCCGGCGGCGCCGGTTTGTTGTCGACGGCTCGCGACTACGCGCGCTTTCTAGAAGCGATCCGCCGCGGCGGCGAACTCGACGGCGTGCGCATCCTCTCGCCGCGCAGCGCGGAGTCGATGCATACCGCCCAAACCGGCGCCTTGTATCCCGAGCCCGGCATGGGCTTCGGTTACGGCTTCGAGGTGACCGAACGCGCCGGCGCGCACGCGCCCGACGGCGCGGGCGCGTTCGGCTGGGGCGGCGCGTACGGCACGCTGTACCGCGTCGATCCGGCCTCGCGCACGGTGATGGTGCTGATGCTGCAGCTGATTCCCAACGACACCGACATCCACGAAGCGTTCCGCGACGCGGCGTACCGCAGCGTCGCCGACGGCGCGACCGCGGCGCCGGCGTCCGCGCGGCGTTGAGCCTCCGCCGCGGGCGCGGCGGAGGCCGCGCTCATTCGCCGACGATGACGTGCGGCAGGAACCGCGAGGTGTCCTGGGTGATCGGCCCGGCGTCCTCGCGGATGCCCATGCCGGCGGCCTGATCGGCCACCACCCAGCTGCCGATCAGCGGGTAATTGGCTTCGCCGTCGGCGCCGTCGAAACGCGGCAGCGGGTGCAGCGCCTGACGGATGGTCGGGCCGTCTTCGTACGGACCGTCGCTGCGCAAGCGCTCGCCGTCCAGGCCGACCAACTCGATGTTGGCGCCCTCGCGCGAGAACAGCGGCTTGCGCACCCAGCCCGGCGCGAGTTCGCCGGCCTCGGCGTCCTCGAAATGCGCTTCGAGCAGATTCGGATGGCCGCCGTGGCGCTCCCACAGCAGCGGCAGCACGCCCTTGTTGCTGAGGATCGCCTTCCACGCCGGCTCGATCAGCTGCACGCGCGAGCCGGCCAGCTTGGGGCCGTACTCCTCGGCGAACATCCACTCCAGCGGATACAGCTTGAACAAGGTGCGGATGACCCGGTCGTCCTCATCGGTGAAATAGCCTTCGCGGCTCAGGCCGATGCCTTCGATGCTCAGCTCCAGCGTCTGCACGCCGGCCTGTTCGGCGCAGTCGCGCAGGTAGCGCACCGTGCCCTGGTCTTCCAGCGAGCCCTCGACCGCGGCGAAATGCACCGGCGTGGCGATGCGCCCGTCGCGCGCCAGCGCGCCGAAGGTTTCGATCAGCAGTTCCTGGATGCGGTTGTACTGGTCGCTGCGCTCGCCCAGTTCGCCGCGGCCGATGTTCTGCTCCAGCCACAGCCACTGGAAATACGCCGCCTCGTACAGGGACGTGGGCGTGTCGTAGTTGAGCTCGTACAGCTTGGCCGGGCCACGGCCGTCGTAGGCCAGATCCATGCGGCCGTACAGGTGCGGCTCGCCGCGGCGCCAGGAATCGGCGATCCAGTCCCAGTACTCGCGCGGGATCGCGAGGCGCTCCAGCAACTGCTCCGAGCCGACGACTTCGTCGACCAGGGCCATCGCCATGTCGTGCAGCTCCTGGGTCGGCTGCTCGATGTCGTCCTCGATCTGGCGCAGGCCGAACGCGTAGCACGCGCGTTCGTCCCAATACGGCGCGCCGTCGATGGTGTGGAAACGGAAGCCGAGCGACTCGGCCTGTTCGCGCCAGTCCGGACGCTCGGGTACGACGATGCGTTTCATGCGCGCTCGAATGGACGAAGGGATCAGCCGCCGCGGCCGAAGCCGTGGCTGCCGCTGCTGGAACTGCTGCTGCGGCCGAAACCGCCGCGCGCCGCGGCGCTGGAGCCGAAGCCGGCGCGCGAAACGGTGACCGCGCGCGCCGGCAGCGCGGTGTCGCCGGCCTTCTTGCCGTAGACGGTGCCGCTGTAGTTGCCGATCTCGCGGCCGTCGGGCTTGAGGTAGCCGCCGCTGCGGTAATCGCGGTACAGCGGCGACACGCCGCCGATGTGGTAGTAGCGGTTGCCGCCGCTCATCAACTGCGAGGCCGCGTAACCGATCAGGAACCCGGTCATCGGCGGAATGTAGGTCGGATGGCCCGTAGCGGACTGGCCCGCGAGCGGCTGGCAGGCGCCGAACTGCTGGTTGCACTCCTGCTCGCTCTCGAACCGCGGCGCCAGCTTTTCGTGCTCGACCAAGGCCTGCGAATAGGCCTTGTCGCATTCCTCGCGCGAGATCTCGGTCTGCACCGTGCATTCTTCGCGCGAGGTCAGGATCTTGCCGCTGGGGTCGTCGTCGCAGCCGGCCAGCGCGGCCGGCACGGCCACCGCCATCAGCACCAGGCGCAGGTTGCGCGAGCGCTTGCCGCGCGGCGCCTTGTCGTCAGCGTTCGTGGTCATGGCATCGCTCACGGCGTCATCGCGGCGGCGTTGATCAGGCCGACGCTGACCGACACGCTCGCGGAAAAGATGCCGGCGCCGATCTGGCCGTCGGTGATCTGCTGCGACATCTTCGGCGCGACCAGGCGCGCGATCAGGAACGCGACCAGCTGCACCACCACCGCCGCCGCGCCCCAGATCGCCGCGTCGATCAGGCTGACCGAGTTGGAGATCGCCGAATGCAGCGGCAGGGCCAGACCGATCAAGGTGCCGGCGAAGCCGGTCGCGGCGGCGGCGTTGCCGGCGCGGATCAGGCTCAGTTCGCGGTGCGGGGTGATCAGCGACACCGCCAGCGCGGCCAGGACCAGCACGCCGATGCCGGTGCCGGCGTAGGCGAGGAAGTTGAGGAAGCTGTGGGCGTCGATCGGTGCGTCCATGAGTGGAATCCTTGCGTTGAATGCGGTGCGCTTAGGTGATGTCGAGGTCGGCGGTGTTCAGGTCGATGCCGAGCGCGTAGGTGACGACGAATTCGCTCGGGCCGTAGTCCTCGGCGGTGACCAGGAGGAATTCGTCGCGGTCCAGTTCGGGAATCTCGCGCCGGTACAGCATCGCGTAATGGGTCAGATCGTCGTCGCGGCGCGGCGGGTCGTGGCGGTAGAGCACTTCGTCGTAGACCACCGGCGGCACTTTCTCGGCCACGTCGTCGCCGAATTCGCGGTACCAGGTGCGTCCGGCGTACTCGATCGAAGCCGCGCCCAGGTGCGGGTGTTCGTGGATGAAGCGCTTGAACGCGGCCTGATTCGGCGGGTTCACCGTGTCGTTGAAGACGAAGGCCTTGATGCCCTCGACCTGCCCGTTGGCGGTGCTGATCTGCAGGTAGGCGTCGTCGTCGAGATAGAAGCGGTGCAGCGCGTGGCCGCCGCGCAGGTCGATGTAGCCGTAGCAGGGAATGCCCTGATGGCCCTCGGGCAGGCGCAAGGTCCAGGCCTGCGGGTTGGCGCGGAAGGTCAGCGTGTCGAACGCGACCCGCCCGTTGATGCGCAGCCCCAGCGGCAGCTCGTGCGCGAACGGCAGCGCGGGCTTGTCGTCCTCGCGCTTCTTGCCGCCGAACAATCCGTCCAACCAACCCATCTCGATGACCTCGCGTTCGATCCGTTTCAGGCCGCCGCGAGCGACGCCCACGGCAGGCGCGCGCTGTCGATGCGCGCGTCGGCAAGGTAATACAACAAGGTGCCCGGCGCGATCTCGACATGATCGGGCGGATTGAGTACCGGCGCGGCGGTGCGGCTGTCGCGGTAGCCGATCCACAGCGCCGCCTCGGCGCGGAACGCCGCGGCCAGCTGGCCCGCGCGCACCGGCGCGGCGGCGGCCGGGACCTGCAAGCTGAATTGGGTCGGCCCGCCCGCGCCCAGCCATTCGCCGGCCACCAGCGAGCTGCCGGCGTCCTGCGCGGCGCGCGCGATCACGTCCACGTGCAGGGGCCGCGTGCACTCCACGTGCGGGTAGTGGCTGCGCACCAGCTGCGCCACCGCCGCCGCCTCGAAGTGGGCGACGATGTGGGCGCTGGGCCGCTGCGCCATCACCGCGAACACCGCGGCCAGCGAGCGGTCGTCGTCGGCCGCGTGCACGATCACCCGCGCCGCGCCGGCCAGCGCGGCGCGCTCGTATTCGCCGCAATCGGCGTAGGAATCGACCGAGACGAAGCGGATCTGGTCGGGCAGCGGATTCTCGGCCAAGCCTTCGGCGACCAGGACGATGCCTTCGTCGTCGGTGTGCGCATCGGCCAGCAGCAACTGCACCAGCCGCTGCGATTCGCGGCCGTGCCAGCCGATCAGCACGGTGTGGCCGCGCATGTCCTCGTAGCTCATCTTGCCCATTTGGTGGCGTTTCCAGAAATGGATCAGGCCGGCGCTGGTCTTGGCCAGGATCGAGGCGAACAGGGCGATCGCGCCGGGCATCACGAACAAGGCCGCGACCCAGCGCCCCGCGGCGCTGCCCGGCGAGAGATCGCCGTAGCCGATGGTGCTGGCCGTGGTCACGTAGTAATAAACGAACGCGTCCCAGCCCAACAGCTTGTCTTCGCCGGCCCAGGCCAGCAGCAGCCAGGTGCCGCTCATGTGCAGCGCCAGCGCGGCGGCGACCACGCCCCAGCCGATCCGGCGCAGGTGGCCGCGCAGGCTGCGGTAGAGCTTGCCGAGGACGATCATGGCGCGGGTCCTGGGGGTGGCGTGGGTGGCTTCAAGTCCTTTTCCTTTGGCGATGGCGCGTCTTGCGCTTGGCTGCGTCGTTCGATTTCGGCGGCGGTTGCCAGCCTATCTCGGTCGTTCGCTCCGTCACTCCGGCGGAGGCCGGAGTCCATTTTTGCAGTTGCAGTTGCCGTTGCTTTGGGCTGGGACGTATCCCCACCCGAGATCATCGTTCCGCAGCCCCGGAGGGCGCGCGCATGGATGCGCGCGTGCGCCGTAGGGGCATGGATGCCCCTTACGGCGCAGCCCCGCGCCGGGTGCTGGACCTAGTGGCTCTTGACTCTAAAACCAGCGTTTTTCTTTGGTTACTTTCTTTTGTCGCGCTGACAAAAGAAAGTAACTCGGCCGCTTGCGGACGAAAGCTCTTAGCGTTTGATCTTCGCGTGTCGTCGCGCGCTCTTGCGAAGAGAAAGCGGAAGCAACATCAAAATGGGTTCCGGCTTTCGCCGGAATGACGGAGTGTGAGCTGCGCTTCTCGCAGGTGGCGGTAGCGGACACCCTACCCACCGTCATTCCGGCGAAAGCCGGAACCCATTTTGACTTTGCCGCTGGTTTTGCCTTCAACGCAACAACGAGTGACGACAAGCTCCAATCCAAAGCGTTCCGTCCGCAAGCGGCCGGGTCACTTTCTTTGTCTTGCCAAAGAAAGTAACCAAAGAAAGGCGCTTTCCTTGTTTTCGAATCAAGAGCCACTAGGTCCAGCACCGGGCGCGGGGCCGCGCCATAAGGGTCATCCTGACCCATGGCGCGCGTGCGCATCCATGCGCACGCCCTTCGGGGCTGCGGGGCGTGGGCTTTGATTGGAGATACGTCAAAGCCAAAACGGCAACGGCAACATGGATTCCGGCTTTCGCCGGAATGACGGTAGGTGGGTTCGGCGTAGCTGAAATGTCGCAGTCGCAGCTCGCGCAGCTCCTACAGTCGGATACGAAACTTGCCGGAGACTCTGTAGGAGCTGCGCGAGCTGCGACCGCGACATTTCAGCTACGGCGAAACCTTCATCGCCCCGCACCGCCCACGCTCGCGGCTTACGCCGCTCCTACCCGAAGCGATGCGCGGCGCCGACCCACGGCCGCCGCCGCGCGAACCGCCGTCAATCCTTGCGCTCGACCTTATCGGTTTCCTTCACCTCCGCCGCCGGCAGCGACAGCGGATCGTGGGTCAGCTGCTGCACCGGCTTCTCGCGGAAGCGCTCCAGGATGTTGTCGACGCTGGTCGATTCCGGCAGCAAACCGGCCGCTTCCAGGCGCTTGTTCAGATCGCCGTCGCCGGTCTCGGATTCCAGCTGCGCCGCCGCTTCCAGGCGCGCGCCGCGTTCGGCCTGGCGCTGCTGGATGCGCTCGAGCGAATCCAGCGCCGTGGTGACCTTGCCGTTGGCGCCGGAATGGCGCGAGGCGACCGCGGTCTGCGCGCGCTGCACCGCTTCGGTGGCCTTGACCGTGTCGACCTGCTGCTTCACCCGCGCCAGCTTGCGCTCGGTCGAGCTGATCGCGGTCTTGAGCTGGTTGATGCTGTTGTCGTAGCTGGCGATCGCCTGCTCGTCGTTCTTCAGGTCGTTCTCGACCGCGGCCAGACGCTCGGCCACTTCGCGCGCGAGCTGTTCGTTGCCCTGGCGCAGGGCGCCGGCGATGTAGGTCTCGTACTCGGCCTTCTTGGCGAAGCGGTCCTTGCTGCGGTTGGCCTGCAGCTGGCGCTGGGCCATGACCTTGGTCAGCTCTTCCTTGGAACGCGCCAGCTCGGTGCCGGCGTCGCGGATTTCCTGATCCAGGATCTTCAGCGCGTTGGCGTCGACGACGGCCTGGCCGGCCTCGTGCGCGGTGCCGCGGAACAGGGTCAGGATTTTCTGCAGGATGCTCATGCGCTCACCAGATAGGACTTGAGGGCTTCCACCGCGTCGATCGCGTTGTCGGCCAGGGTGCGGATTTCCAGCTCGATCTGCTCGGCGCTGGAGTCGGGCGCCATTTCGCCGAACACGATGTAGACATCGCGGTCGTTGATCGTGGTCAGGCCCAGGTTGGACAGCGGGTTGATCGGGTTCAGGCGCAGGCAGGCCTCGTTGAAGCCGGCCGCGTCGCGCACCTGCCCGGATTCGACCAGCGGCGTGGAGACGAAGATCTCGCGGTCGGTCAGGGCGATGGTGATGCCCAGGTCGCCGCTCTCGGGCAGGGTCACCTGGATCGCGGCGTCGGCGGTGGGCACTTCCTCGACGTTCTCGGCGCCGAAGGTGGCTTGCAGGCGGGTGATCAGTTCTTGCGTGGTCCAGCGGGACATAGGGCGGTCCTTGTGGGGTGTCCTTGGGTAGCCTTGAAAAGCTGGCTCGGAAAGCGCGGCGCGTGCGGATCGCGGGGACGCGGCGCGGGCGGCGCCTCCTGGCTCGCCGCGATCGTCGTCCGTGACCGTGCTCATGGAACGGGAAGGTTATAGGGGCGCCCGCGGGCCGGCGCAAGGCGCACAAGTCGCGAAGCGGGCCGGCCGTCGCCGGCGCAAAGCCAACGGCGGCGGGCGTTTGCGGCCCGCGAAGCGGGCCGGTCGGCGACGATCCGCGCGGGCCGGGCTTTGGGCTAAACTGTCCGGCGGAACTACCCGACCGGCATTCCCGGCCCGCGGTTCCGCCTTTAGCGGCGGACGGCGGACCGTCCTAGGGCGGGTCCGTGCAGCGGTCGCGCCGAACTTTCCCGGTGGCGGCCACGTCGATGGCTCGATGCGCCCCCGGCGGGGCGCACGCAATAGGTGGACCGTGCGCAATTACGACCTTGAATTCCTGAAGAAATTCTCGATGGTGATCGGCTTCCTGATGCTGGTGACCCTCGGCCTGATGATCGCGGCCTTTTTCGTCCACAAGCAGTTGCCGCAGGAAGTCGATCCGCGCGCGGCCAAGCGCACCGAAAACCGCATCGCGCCGACCGGCGCGGTCTACGCCGGCGCGACCGGCGCGGCCTCGCAGCAGGCGGCGGTGGCCGCCGCGGCGGCCAAGGCCGCGTCCCAGGTCGCTTACGGCGGCACCAAGGACGGCAAGGTGATCTTCGACAGCCTCTGCGCGGGCTGCCACAAGTCCGGCGCCGGCGGCGCCCCGACCCTGGACGCCTCGCATTGGTCGGCGCGCATCTCCAAGGGCAAGGACACCTTGCACAAGCACGCCATCGAAGGCTTCACCGGCACCTCGGGCGTGATGCCGCCGAAGGGCGGCAACCCGGCGCTGACCAACGATCAGGTCATCGCGACCGTCGATTGGATGCTCGGCAACATCAAGTAAGCCGCGCGCTCGCTTCGCCAAGACGCCGCCTGCGGGCGGCGTTTTCGTTTCCGCCGCCGGCACGCGACGATCCGCAACCGGCGCGCGGATAATGGCCGCTCTTTCTCCGCCGAGCCCGCCATGACGCGCATCCGCCCCGCCCTCGCCTTCGCGCCCTGCCTGTTGTTGGCCGCCTGCGCCAGCGCGCCGCGCGCCGACCGCGGCGAACCGGCGACCGTGGCGATCGGCTCGCTGCAAACCGCCGCGGCCGCCGCGCCGGTGCGGGTGGCCGGCGTCGTCACCGCCGCGCTGCCCGGCGCCGACGGCCAGCCGGGCTGGCTGCTGCAGGACGCCGGCGACGGCGATGCCGCCACCTCCGACGCGATCTGGGTGCTCGGCCCGGCCGCCGCCGCGCTGGCGCCGGGGCAGGCCGTGGCGGTCGCCGGCACGGTGCGCCGCGCCGCGCTGCCGGCCGCCGGCAAGGGCCGCGCCGACACGCTGCTGGCGATCGACGCCGCCCAGGTCGAACCGCTGCGCTCGCGCTCGCTCGATAAGCGGTTGCAGGCGCTGGCCCCGGTCGCGGTGACCGCCGCGCCCGACTGGAACGCCTTGGCCGGCATGCGCGTGCGCATCGCTGTGCCGCTGACTCTGGCCGACCGCGACCGCGAACGCGGCACCGTCGAGGCCTCGTTCGACGGCCCGCTGTGGCAACCGGGCGAACGCGCCGCGCCGGGCAGCGAGGCCGCGCGCGCGGTCGCCGCCGACAACCTGCGCCGGCGCCTGACGCTCAGCGGCGACGCGCTCGGCGAGGCCGCGTTCGCCGCGCGCAGCGGCAGCCGCCTGGACGCGCTGGAAGGCATCGCCCTGGCCCGCGACGGCCGCCCCGGCCTGCGCTTGGAGCGCGCGCCGCAGCTGCAAGCGGCGCCGCGCCCGCAACAGCCGCCGCGCGTCGACGGCGACCTGCGCATCGCCGCGTTCAATCTGGAAAACCTGTTCAACGGCGACGGCCGCGGCGCCGGCTTCCCGACCCCGCGCGGCGCGCGCACCGAGGCCGAATTCAAGGCGCAGCTGGCCAAGCTGGTCGAGACCATCCACGCGATGAACCCGGACGTGGCCGCGCTGATGGAGCTGGAGAACGACGGCTACGGCGCCGACTCCACCCTCGCCCAACTCGTCGCCGCGCTCGACCGCGCCGACGCCGCCGACGGCGGCGCCCAGGACTGGCGCTACGCCGCGCCGTGCAAGCAGCCGTGCGCGCTCGCCACGCGCGGCCCCGGCGGCGATCTGATCCGGGTCGGCCTGATCTACCGCGGCCAACGCGTGGCCGCGCGCGGTCTCGCCGCGACCTTGGTGCAGGGGCCGTTCGGCACCCACGCGCGGGTGCCGATGGCGCAGGCGTTCCAAGCGCTCGGCGCGGACGGCCGGCGCGGGCCGGCGTTCGTGGTCGCGGCCAATCACTTCAAGTCCAAGGGCTGCCGCGACGCCGAAGGCGCCGACCGCGACCAGAACGACGGCGCGGCCTGCTGGAACGCGCTGCGCAGCGATTCGGCGCGGCGCCTGGACGCGTGGCTGAAGACCGACCCGACCCGCAGCGGCGCGGCGCTCACGATGATCGTCGGCGACCTCAACGCCTACGCCCAGGAACAGCCGCTGCGCGAGCTGTACGCGGCCGGCTGGCAGGACGCGTTCGCCGCGGCCAAGGTCGCCGCGCCTTACAGCTACGTCTACGACGGCGAACTCGGCCGCCTCGACCACGCCCTGCTCTCGCCCGCGCTGGCGGCGACGCTGCGCGGCGCGGCCGAATGGCACACCAACGCCGACGAACCCGAGAGCGCCGGCTACCGCGGCGGCGGCGCGGGGCCGTGGCGCAGCTCCGATCACGATCCGGTGCTGCTCGGGTTCGATCTGATGCCGCGCTGAGCGCGCGGCGAGCGCTGGGCCGACGCGGCCCGCTCGGGCGGGTGTCGGCTCGTCTACTTTTGCTCGTGGCGGCAGCGGCGCCCGAGCCTAAGGTGTCGGCCCGAATGCGCGCTTGCGCTGAGCTACATGCCGAACGCACCGCGACGGCGCCCTCAGACCGAAAGCACCAAGCCCGAATGCGTGTTCGCGCTGAGCCACGTGCCGGACGCGCCGCGACGGCGTCCCCGGACCGAAGGCATCGAGCCCCAAGGCGCGCTTGCGCTGAGCCACATGCCGGACGCATCGCGGCGGCGGCGGCGCCCGGGCCGAACGCAGCGAGCCCGAAGTCGCTTGCGCCGAGGCACCTGCCGAACGCACCGCGGCAGCGCTCGACGTGCCGACGTCTTGCGCTCCGGCGCGACGCCATCGCCGGGAATTTGCCCGCCTTGGCCGCCGCCGTCGCGCACACGCCGCCGTAACACCCGCTCCGCGCCGCCCCGTATCATGCGCGGCATGAGCACCCCCGCCTTTCCCAGCGATGCGAGCGCCACGCTGACCCTGGCCGGCCCGGCCGGGGCGATCGAGGCGATCGTGGAAGCGCCCGAAGCGCCGGCGCGTCCGATCGTCGCCATCGTCTGCCACCCGCTGCCGACCGAGGGCGGGACCATGCACAACAAGGTCGTGACCATGGCCGCGCGGTCGCTGCGCGAATGCGGCGCGGCCACGGTGCGCTTCAACTTCCGCGGCGTCGGCCACTCCGAAGGCGAGTTCGATCAGGGCGAGGGCGAATGCGACGACCTGCGCGCGGTCGCCGCCTGGGTGCGCGCGCAGCGTCCCGACGCGCAGCTGTGGCTGGCCGGTTTCAGCTTCGGCGCCTACGTCTCGCTGCGCATGGCCGACGAACTGCGGCCGCGGCTGCTGATCTCGATCGCGCCGCCGGCCGGACGCTGGGACTTCGACCGCATCGCCCCGCCCGCCGGCTATCCGTGGATCGTGATCCAGGGCGAAGCCGACGAGATCGTCGATCCCGAAGCGGTGTATGCGTGGATCGCCGGCCTGCGCCAGCCGCCGGAACTGGTGCGCATGCCCGACACCTCGCATTTCTTCCATCGCCGCCTGATCGATCTGCGCGGCGCGATCAAGAACTCGGTGCGCCCGCACCTGCCGCCGGAGATCGACGCCGGCGCGGCGCCGCCCGCCTGACCCAGGACGCTTCCCCCATGCGCCTTTCCCCCCGCCTGGCGCTGCCGCTGGCCGCCGCCGCGCTCGCCGCGGCCGCCTTGCCGGCCGCCGCCGCCGGCATCGATTGCGCCAAGGCCGCCAACCGCAACGAACAAGCCATCTGCACCGACCCGGTGCTGCGCGCGCGCGACGGCGAACTCGCCGCCGCCTACGCCGCCGCGCTCAAGGCCAGCGACTACCGCGGCGAACTCAAGCAAGACCAGCAAGCCTGGCTGCGCGAGCGCGACCGCTGCGACGGCAAGGTGCGCTGCCTGCGCATGGCCTATGTCGGCCGCCTCACCGAACTCAAGCCGGCCGCGGTGTCGGGCAAGTTCGACTGGGCCGGCGAATGGACCCGCAGCGACGGCACCGCCACGCTCTCGCTCAAGCCGCTGGACGGCGACCGCTACGAGTTGGAGCTGCAGTCCAACGCCGGCGCCAACACCGGCCTGCTCACCGGCCGCGCGCGCAAGGCCGGCGCCAGCGAGCTCAGCTTCAAGGGCCAGGGCGACAACGCCGCCTGCGCGCTGACCTTCCACCGCTTCCACCGCCAGATCCAGATCGAGCAGCAGCACACCGGCAGCGACTGCGGCGCCGGCATGGGCGTGTACTTCAGCGGCCGCTACCTGCCCGGCTTGCCGGCGGCGGTGGCGACCACGCACTGGACCCTGCTCGACCTGGGCGTGGTGCTCAAGCCCGAGGACGACGCGCGCCTGCGCAAGCTGCTCGGCGACGATTACGACGCGCTGGTCGAACGCATGGACGTTACCGACACGCGCAGCGACGACGAGTTGAAGGCCGAAGTCACCAACGGCTACGTGCGCGGTCTGGCGGTCGCCATGCGCGCGCTGCTGATCCAGGCCGGCGACGGCCGCCAATGGGCGGCGGTCCGCGGCGAGGACAAGCAAGGCCACGCCGAACTGCGCTACTACAGCTCCGATCCGGCCTGGACCGGCAAGCTGCCGGCGGCGTTCGACGCGTGGTCGGACGGCTATCAGGAACAAGTGCCGGTGCGGCTGATGTCGGCCGGCGGCCGCGTGTTGGGCCGGCCGTGAGCGCGAACCTGCGTACCGACGCGGCGGTCACGCCGTCGCAGGCCTACGCCGCCGGCGTCGCCCGCGGCGATTGGGGCGACGACCCGGCCCAGCATCCGGCGCTGCGCGAGCTCGACCGGATCCAGGCGCAGATCGTGAGCGCGCCCGAACCCGGCCTGTTCGACCGCCTGCGCGGCAAGCCGCGCGACGGCGTGCGCGGGCTGTACCTGTGGGGCGGGGTCGGCCGCGGCAAGACCTTTCTGATCGACCTGTTCTACGAGCAGTTGCCGATCCGCGAGAAACGCCGCACCCACTTCCACCGCTTCATGCGCGAAGTCCACGCCCAGCTGCGTGTCCACGCCGGGCAGAGCGACCCCTTGGCCAAGATCGCGCGCGAATGGCGCGACAGCCTGCGGGTGCTGGTGCTGGACGAGTTCTTCGTCATCGACATCGGCGACGCGATGCTGCTGGGACGCTTGCTCGAGCGCCTGTTCGCCGAGGGCGTGACCCTGGTCACCACCTCCAACATCGATCCGCCCAATCTCTACGCCGACGGTCTGCAGCGCGACCGCTTCAAGCCGGCGATCGCGCAGATCCAGACCCATTGCCAGGTGCTGCTGCTCGACAGCCAGCAGGACTACCGCCTGCGCGCGCTGACCCGCACGCCGGTCTACCGCGCGCCGCTGGACGCCGAATCCGAGGCCTGGCTGGCCGGCCGCTGGAAGGAACTGTCCGCCGGCTGCGCGCCGGAAACCGGCCCCTTACGCATCGACGACCGCGACATCCCGGTGCGCGCGCGCGCCGACGGCCACGCCTGGTTCGACTTCGCCGCGCTGTGCGAAGGCCCGCGCGCGGCCAGCGATTACATCGAGATCGCGACCGAGTACCACACCGTGCTGCTCGGCGGCATTCCGCTGTTCGACGGCCGCAACGACGACCCAGCACGGCGCTTCGTCAATCTGATCGACGAGTTCTACGACCGCCACGTCAATCTGGTGTGCACCGCCGCCGACGCGCCGACCGCGCTGTACCGCGGCGAGCGCCTGGGCGGCGCGTTCGAGCGCACCGCCTCGCGCCTGATCGAGATGCAGTCGGCCGAATATCTGGCGCGCGAGCACCGCGGCTGAGCCGCGGCGGACGGCGCGCGCCGTCCGTCGCGACGCGTCGTTTCCTATCGGCGGTGAAGACCGCGTGCAGCGATGGCTATAGGACTTTCGGCCGATGCTCGCCCGGGCGCGGCGATTCGCTGCGCGAACGCGGCGACGTTCTTTCCGCGCTCGCACCGTCTTTTTTGCGCGTTCGGTCGCGCATCGGCGCTGATCCGCGCATCCGCGCGCCGCACCGCGCGTCGGCGAGCCCGCCCGCGACTGAATGCCCGCGCCTCGTCGGCGCGAGCGCATCCGGCGCGCGCCAGGGCACGCGCAAAGTTTCGCTGCGCCGCCGCACGAATCGCCGAACATGCTGTTTTCAAGGGGTTTCTTGCATGCGCGCGGCGCCGGCGGCGGCGTCCGGGGCGGCGCCGAATTCCGCGCGGCGCGGGGTTTTTTCCGTGCGCGCCGCCGCTATCGGATGCGCGCGACTGAAAAACCCGCATTTTTTTACGCCAAAGCTCTTGGCGACGCGGCGGGCTTGCCCTACATTCCGCCTTGCCGAGGGGTTAACCAGGCAACCCATCCATCCAACGCCGTACTACCGGAAAACACTATGGCTACGAAAAAGACCGCTGCAAAGAAGAAGGCCGCGCCGAAGGCCGCCGCCAAGACCGCCGCTCCGAAGCCGATCAAGGAAGTGCTGAGCAAGTCCGGTCTGGTCGCTCACCTCGCCGAAACCACCGGCGTCGTCGCCAAGGACGTGCGTTCGATCCTCGGCGCGCTGGAAGGCGCCGTGCACGCCTCGATCAACAAGAAGGGCGCCGGCGCGTTCACCCTGCCGGGCATCCTGAAGATCACCGCCGTCAGCGTCCCGGCCAAGCCGAAGCGCAAGGGCATCAACCCGTTCACCAAGGAAGAGCAGTGGTTCGCCGCCAAGCCGGCCACCGTCAAGGTGAAGGTGCGCCCGCTCAAGAAGCTCAAGGACGCCGCGCTCTGATCCTGCGGATGCGGCGCGCTTCGGCCCGCCGCATCGGCTGCTTCGCCGGACGCCGCCCTCGGGCGGCGTTCGTGTTTCCGGCACCGCGGTTCGCGCGCGCGCCGTCGCCGACATCGGGCCCGAAGACTCTCGCCGCCGCCGCGCGAACGCCTTCGGGCCCGCTGTTTTTCGCGCGCCCGCGCGGCGCGCGCCATCGCTAAAAATGAATACGCTGAAGCCGTGCAAGCGATGCGTTCGGCGCGCGCACGCCGTGGCATAGTGCGGCCATTCGTCGTGGAGCGTCTGCCGTGGATCCGATCAGCCTGGAAGATTTGGCGCTTTTAGACGTCTTACAGCGCATCGACCAAGGCCAAGCGCCGAACGACCACTCGCGCACCTTGCGCGAGCGCCTGATCGAAGCGGCGCTGGCGCAGGCCGACGACGCCGGCGCGCTGACCCTGACCGACGCCGGCGTAGAGCGCTGCAAATCCCTCCGCCACCGCGTCGCCGCCGACGCGGAAGCCGCGCAGGTGCTCAAGGAGCGCGAGGACGCGGCGCAGGAAACCGAAGCGCCGTGACGCGTTGAGCGACGCGCGACTTTGCCGCATCGGTTTTTTCGGTGCCGCGGTGCATCGATGAAATAACCGTGGCGACGCGGTTCGCGCCCATCGCGGATTTCGTCGTTGCCCGATTGTCGCGGTCGCAGCTTGCGCAGCTCCTACAGTCGGATACGAATCGGCCGAAGCCCCTGTAGGAGCTGCGCGAGCTGCGACCGCGAAAGCGCGACAACGGCGAACCGCTCCTATCCCACCGGGCAAACAGCCATCGTTAGCCGTTGCCGTTGCCGTTGCCGTTCGCCTTGACGTATCTCCGACCCAAGCCCACGCCCCGCAGCCCCGGAGGGCGTGCGCATGGATGCGCACGCGCGCCATGGGTCAGGATGACCCTTATGGCGCGGCCCCGCGCCCCTTTGAGCCCTAGTGGCTCTTGATTCGAAAACAAGGAAAGCGCCTTTCTTTAGTTACTTTCTTTGGCAAGACAAAGAAAGTGACCCGGCCGCTTGCGGACGGAACGCACTTGATTGGAGCTTGTCCTCACTCGTTGTTGCGTTGAAAGAAAAACCGACAGCAAAGTCAAAATGGATTCCGGCTTTCGCCGGAATGACGGCGTGGGGGTTGCGGAGCTGCGGATGATTCGGCGGAGCAACATCGCTTCCATCGAATCCGGCGGAGCGACACCGCTGCGATTTCACAACGAATTTCCAACAAACCTTTGCCCAACTCCACCGCAACGCCCTACACAAAGAAACATCTCCACGCCCCCA
This sequence comes from Lysobacter sp. K5869, assembly GCF_018847975.1. Taxonomy (NCBI): domain Bacteria; kingdom Pseudomonadati; phylum Pseudomonadota; class Gammaproteobacteria; order Lysobacterales; family Lysobacteraceae; genus Lysobacter; species Lysobacter sp. K5869. The sequence goes on from NZ_CP072597.1 coordinate 985,067, forward strand.
TCCCACTTGCCCACCGCCCCCCAACCCCCGATATCGAACGTTCCGCCGCCTCCGCCGCAACGCGCATGTCGACGCCTTTCGCCCACCACCTGACCCTCTGGACCCTCACCCCAGACGGCCCCCCCATCCACACCCACAGCAGCGACGTCCTCCCCGTCCGCCACCAAGGCCGCCCGGCGATGCTCAAAATCGCCCACGAAGCCGAGGAAAAGCGCGGCGGCCTGTTGATGAACTGGTGGAACGGCGACGGCGCCGCGCGCGTCTACGCCGACGACGGCGAGGGCGCGCTGTTGCTCGAACGCGCCTGCGGCCCGCGCTCGCTGGCGCAGATGGCGCGCAACGGCCACGACGAGGAGGCGACGCGGATCCTGTGCGAAGCGGTCGCGCGCCTGCACGCGCCGCGCCCGCAGCCGCCGCCGGACGGATTGGCGACGCTGCGCGAATGGTTCGCCGATCTGCCGGTGTACGCGGCCAGCCACGGCGGCGTGCTGCGCCGCTGTTGGGAGGTCGCGCAGGAACTGCTCGACGACCCGCGCGAGGAAGTGCCGCTGCACGGCGACATCCACCACGAGAACGTGCTCGACGCCGGCCCGGACCGCGGCTGGATCGCGATCGATCCCAAGCGCGTGGCCGGCGAACGCGGCTTCGACTACGCCAACCTGTTCACCGATCCCGACGGCGAAACCGCGCTGGCGCCGGGGCATTTCGAGCGCCGGCTGAGCATCGTGACCGAGCTGGCGCGGATCGAACGGCGGCGCATGCTGCAGTGGATCGTCGCGTTCCAGGGTTTGTCGGCGGCGTGGTTCCTCAGCGATCAGGAGCAGCCGGACAAGGAATTCGCGATCATCGGCAAGGCGCTGAACGAGTTGGATCGCGCCTGAGGGTCGCGCCGATTCGAGCGCCGCGGGCCGGCCGCGGCGCACGGCGCCCGCGCATTGTGAATAACGAGGACCGGCATCGAGCCCGAGGTTCTCGCGCGAACACGGCTCATGTCTTCCAACGATTCTCGCGGCAGGTTCCGCAGGGTCGATGCGCTCGAATCGACCGCGACGCCGCTTACCGCGACGCGGCCTCCCAGCCGCCGCCCAGCGCTTTGTAGAGATTCACCTCCGCCGTCAGCGCATCGCCCTGCAACTGCAGCGCGGTCAGTTCGGCATTGAACAGATTGCGCTGCGCGTCGAGTTCTTCCAGATACGAGGCATAGCCTTCGTTGTAGCGGTTGTGCGCGATCCGCAGCGCTTCGGCCAAGGCCTGCTGCTGTTGCAGCGCTTGTTCGCGCTGTTCGCGCAGGTAGGCGATCGCCGCCATCGCGTCCTCGACTTCGGCGAACGCGGTCAGCACGGTCTTCTGATAGCCCAGCACCGCCTGATCGCGCCGCGCCGCGCTCGCGTGCACGCCCGCGCGCAGGCGGCCGGCGTTGAACAGCGGCGCCAGCACGCTGCCGCCGACGCTCCACACCCGGATCGGGTCGCCGTGCAGCAGGCTCGATTCGAGGCTGCCGAGCGAACCGGTCAGACGCAGCGTCGGCAACAACTGCGCGCGCGCCGCGGCGAGGTTGGCGTCGCTGGCGGCGATCTGCGCTTCGCCTTGGGCGATGTCGGGCCGGCGCCGCAGCAACTGCGAAGGCACGCCGGCGGCCGGCAGCGCGGGCGCGGCGATCTCGGCCAACGGCTTGCCGCGCTCGATCGGCTGCGGCGCGCGGCCGAGCAAGACCGACAGCGCGTCTTCCTGGCGCCGGATCGCTAATTCCAACTGCGGCACGACCTGCGCCGTGGCGCGGTATTCGGCCTGCGCCTGCGCCAGTTCCAGGCGCGAGGTGTAGCCGGTGTCGTAGCGGCGCTGGGCGAGCTTGAGCGCGTTCTCGCGCGAGGCCAGGGTGCGCCGCGCCACGTCCAGGCGCGCGTCGCTGGCGCGCAGGCCGAGATACCCCGAGGCCACCGTCGCGGCGACGCTCAAACGCACGCTGTCGGCGCCGGTCTGGCTGGCGAGCAGGTTGGCGCGGGCCGCGTCGGTGAGCGAGCTCAGGCGGCCCCACAGATCGACTTCGTACGCGGCCTGGAACTGCGGCTGGCTGACCGTCGACAGATTCGGCCGCCCGGTCGCCGCGCCGACGCTGCGCGCGCGCGTGGCGCTGCCGGCCAGATCCAGCGTCGGCCACTGCTGCGCGCCCTGCGCGTCGAGCAGCGCGCGCGCTTCGGCGACGCGCGCCGCGGCCAGACGCAGGTCGGTGTTGTGTTCGAGCGCGGTGTCGACCAACTGCGACAGCGCCGGGTCGTTGTAGCCGCGCCACCAGTCGCGCTGCACGGCGATGCCGGCGCCGGGCGCGTCGCGCCACGCCGCGGGCGGCGCGTCCATCGACGGCGGCGGGGCGACGGTGACGCAGGCGCCGAGCAGCGCGGTCGCCGCGCCGAGCAGGGCGATGCGGGCGAGGGTGCGCGGCGAATTCATCGGGCCGGGCTCGCACTATTGGACGGCGCGTCCTTCGGCAGCGCGCTGCCCGGCGGCGCGCCGTTCGGCGACGCATCGCCCGGCGGAACCGGATTCTGCGACGAGTCTTTCGCACCCGGCCGCGCCGCCGCATCGTCCGCCTGCAACGCCGGCACCGACGCGTCGCGCGCCGCATCCGCCGCCGCGGCCTGTTCGGCGCGATGCACGGCGGCTTCGTCCACGGCGCTGGCGGTGTCGACGGTGGCTTCCACCGACATGCCCGGGCGCAGGCGCGCGGCGAGTTCGCGTTCGGCCTCGTCCTGCCCGGGCTCCAACGCGATCCGCACCGGCAGGCGCTGCGCGACCTTGGTGAAGTTGCCGGTGGCGTTGTCGGTCTTGATCACGCTGAATTCCGAACCGGTCGCCGGCGAGATCCGCTCGACCCGCCCGCGCAAGGTCTTGCCGTCGAGCGCGTCGACGCGGAACCACGCCGCCTGCCCGGGCTTAATGCGCGCGGTCTGCGACTCCTTGAAGTTCGCCACCACCCACACCCGGTGCGGCACCAGCTGCATGAGCTGGGTGCCGGGGGTGACGTACTGGCCCAGGCGCACGCCGATCTCGCCCAGGCGGCCGTTCTGCGGCGCCTGGATGCGGGTGTTGGCCAGATCGATCTCGGCCAGCCGCAGCGCGGCGCGCGCGTTGGCCACGGCCGCGCTCAGCGCGTCGCGGTTGACGATCACCGAACGCACGTCCTCGTCGGCCGAGCGGCGCGCGGCCTGGGCTTGGCCCATCGAGGCCTCGGCCTGACGCAGCGCGGCCAGGGTTTGGTCGCGTTCGCGCTTGGACAGCGAGCCGTCGCCGACCAAGGCTTCGGCGCGGCGCATATCGGCCTGGGCGCGGGCGAGGTTGGCCTGCGCGGCCTTGAGCTGGGCCTCGACGTTCGCCACCGCGGCCTCGCGCACGCGCTGGGCCTGGGTCGAGTTGGCGAGGTTGGCGTCCTGCGCGGCCAGATTGGCGCGGGCCTGATCGACGCGCTGGCGGTAGTTGCGCGCGTCCAGTTCGACCAGCACCTGCCCGGCCTTGACCAGCATGTAGTCCTGCACCCGCACCTGGGCGACGTAACCGTCGACCTTGGGCGCGATCACGGTGACGCTGCCGCGCACGTAGGCGTTCTCGGTGGTCTGGCGCGCGCTGGAGAACGGCCACAGCCGCCACGCGTAGAGGATCACCAGCACCGCCAGCAGCATGATCAGCAGCGCCGGCACGGTGGCTTTGGATTTGAAGGGCGTCTTCAGCGGCATGGGGCGTCCTTCGGGTCAGGGCGGGGGAGATCAGGCACGGGTGGGAACGGGAGCCGGCGGCGGCGATTGCAGCGCAGGCGGCGTGGGCGCGGCGTCGCGGCTGTCCTGGAACAGCGGCGCCGCCGCGGCCGGCGGGCCGAACGGGCCGGGCACCTGCGAGGCGAAGCTGATCACGGTGTGGCCGCGCCGCCACAGATGCCACTTCAGCAGCAGCACCCAGATCAGCACCGCCGCGGCCAGCCACGCCACCGCCAGGAACACGTCGTTGTAGGCCAGCACCCAGGCTTCGCGGGTGACTTGCTGATTGAACGAGACCAGCCCCTGGTTGGCGCGCGCGCCGCCGTCGCCGAGCACGCGCGCGACCGCGCCGCCGAGCTGCTGGGTGCGCAGCGCCACCTGCGGGTCGCCGAGCGTGGCCTGCTGCATCAGGTGTTGGTAATGCGCGGTCTGGCGCTGGGCCAGATAGGTGCCGAGCACCGCCGAGCCGAGCAGGCCGCCGAGCGCGTTGGTGGTGCTGAACAAAACGATGAAGGTGACCAGATTGCGCAGCCCGTCAGCGACTACGCGCACCAGCGCCAGCAGGATCGAGGAGGCCAGGAACATCGAGGCCGCCATCGCGATCAGGAACTGGGTGAGATAGAAATTTTCCGGCCGGGTCAGGTTGGTCGCGTGCGAGTCCACGTACGCGCAGACGCCGACGATCGCCACCGCGATCAGGCCGAGCCAATCGAAGCGCTGCTTGGGCAGGAACGGCAGGGTCACCACGAAGCCGGCGATGGTGCCCAGCAGCACCAGCCAGAACAGCGTATGCATCTGTTCATTGAGCAGGCCCAGCACGTTGAGCAGGCCGACCGCGCCGACCGATTGCTCCGACAGCACCATGCGCGAGAGCGTGATCGCCAGCCCCAGCCGCACCATGTAGCCGCCGTGCAGCAGCCAGCGCAGGTTGACCATGGGCTTGGAGCGGTTCATCTCCACCACCACGAACACACCCGCGCACACCGCCGCGACGGCCAGGCACTGGCCGAGCCACGGCGTGTCCAGCCACCAGCGCAGGCGACCCTGGGTCAGCGCCACGGTGACCAGCGCGATGGCGGCGGCGTAGAGCGGGAAGCTGACGATGTCCAAGCCGTCGAACATCGGCTGGCGCGGCACCGGCGTGACCCGCAGCAGGTTGATCGCGGCGAAGCAGGCCAGCGCCAGCCCCAGCTCGAACATCACCACGCCGTGCCACTGGCCGTTGAGGAACAGGCCTTCGGCGATGATCCGCGACACCGGCGCGCCGGTCTGCAGCGCGGCGAAGCCGAACATCAGGCCGATCACTTTCTTCGCGCCGCTGAAGACCTCGGCCATGTACAGCACGGTCAGCGAGCTCAGCGGCGCGGCGGCGATGCCGAGCGCGGCGCGCGCGGCGATGGCCGAGCTGAGGTCGTTGGCGACCAGATGCACCACCGCGGCGACCACGAACAAGCCGATCGCCAGATCGGCGAACAGGCGCAGGCCGTAGTGCAGGCGGAACTTGGTCAGCAGCAGGCTGGCGGGGATGTTGGTGGCGAAGTAGGCGGTCAGCAGCCACGCGCCCTCGGCCGTGGTCGCGCCGAGCGCGCCCTGCACCTGCGGCAGGTTGGAGGCGACCAGGTTCATGCCCAGGCTTTGGGTCAGGCCGAGCAGCAGCGAGATCGCCACGAACGCGGCCATGCGCCAGGGCGGCATCGGCGCCGGCGCTGGCGCGGCGGGCGGACCGGGCGGCGGCGAAGGCGGGGCTCCCGCGCCGTCGTCGGCGTGGCCCGGCGCGGCCGCAGGCTTGCTGGGCCCGAACGGGCCCGGCGCCGAGGCGGAAGAAGGCGCGGCGGCGCCCGGCCTTGCGGCGACGGGGCTGGCGGAGGCGGTTGCGGAATCGGACACGGCGGTGGCGGCGGTGCTGGCCATGGCAGGCGCGCGGCTCCCGCAGGCGTTGACGTTGCGACGGATTAGTAGGCAACACCGGCCGGTCAACGATCAAGTTCGCGCGAGGCGGCTGATCTGTCCGTTCGAGTCGCTTTCCCCCTGTGCGGCTATGGTGCGGGTCGTGCGTCGCGGGGATGTGACGGTGCGCCTTTTGCGGTTATCGTGCCGGTGCGGTCGCGTCCGACTTCAAGGAGATGCCGGAGTCGCCGCGCGAAGGGATGCCCATGCAAGAGGACGATCCGTACCGACGCGAACCTAACGCGGCTCGAACCGATCTCTCGACGAGCGGCGAGCGCGAACGCAAGCCCGCAGGCCTGGGCGGCTGGCTGATCGTGCTGGGCTTTCTGATGGTGTGGTCCCTGATCGCCGGAGCCTGGCTTGCGGTCACCAGCTTCGGTTTGCTCGACGCTGCCGGCCTGTCGCCGGCCAAGCACACCGCCCTGATGTTCCATACGGCGGCCAACAGCGTCTTGAGCGCGTTCAACCTCGCGGCGTTGGCGTTGTTCTTCTTGAAATCCCAGATGTTCGTGCGCGCGCTCATCGCCTGGCTCGTCGTGGACGCGATCGCCACCTTCGTCGCCTTGTGGCTGAGCGTGCGCGCCGACCCCAGCGGCGAAGGCGTGCCGGTAGCGATGTCGCTCGTGCGCGTGGCGGTGTGGAACGGCGGGTGGGCGGCTTATGCGTTGCTGTCCAAGCGGGTGAAAAACACCTTCGTGCAACCGCGTCCCTGAGCGTGTCCGCACGTTCGTGCGACACGATTGCGTGACTTCCGCCACGCAGCACCCTCTCGCGCGCTGCCTATAGTGGCCGGCCCCCGCCGCGCACCCGTAAGGACACGCCATGCACGCTTTGCGCCCCCTGGCCGCCGCGCTCGCGCTCGCCGCCGCGAGTTTCGCCGCCGTCGCCGCCACGCCCGCCGAACTGGAAGCCGGCACCGACCGCGTCTTCGCCCAATGGAACCACCCCGACACGCCCGGCTGCGGCGTGGCGGTGTACCGCGACGGCGCGGTCGCGTTCCGCAAAGGCTACGGGCAGGCCAATCTGGAACTCGGCGTGCCGATCGGCGCCGACACCGTGTTCGACATCGGCTCGACCTCCAAGCAGTTCACCGCCGCCGCGCTGGTGCTGCTGGAACGCGACGGCAAGCTGTCGCTCGACGACGACGTGCGCAAGTACGTGCCCGAGCTGCCCGACTACGGCCCCACCGTCACCCTGAGCCACCTGCTGCACCACACCAGCGGCCTGCGCGACTACATCGACGTGCAACTGCTCGCCGGCATCGCCTTCGACGACTACAGCAGCGACCGCCAGACTTTGGACCTGCTGTCGAAGCAGAAGGCGCTGAACTTCGCCCCGGGCAGCGAGTACGTCTACAGCAACACCGGCTATTTCCTCGCCGCCGAAGTGGTCAAGCGCGTGTCCGGCAAACCGCTGGCGCAGTTCGCGCGCGAACGCATCTTCGAGCCGCTGGGCATGCGCGACACCCGCTTCCGCGACGACCACACCTTGCCGGTGCGCGGCCGCGCCAGCGCTTACGGCCGCGCCGAAGTGCCGGCCGGGCAGACGCCGCCGACCGGCATCGAGCGCTACCGCATCGACCTGCCGAACTGGGATCAGGTCGGCGACGGTTCGGTGCTGACCACGGTCGGCGACCTGCAGCGCTGGGACGAGAACTTCTATCGCCCGGTCGTCGGCGACGCCGCTTTTCTCGCCCGCCTGCAACAGCCCGGCCGGCTCGCCAACGGCGAATCCATCGAGTACGCGCTGGGGCTGATGATCGGCGAACACCGCGGGCTCAAGACGGTCTCGCACGGCGGCGCCTGGGGCGGCTATCGCGCGCAGCTGCTGCGTTATCCCGAGCGGCATCTGTCGGTGGCGACACTGTGCAACGTGGCCGCGGCCGACACCGAAACCCTGGCCCAGCGCACCGCCGAAGTGTGGCTGGGCCTGCCGCCGGAGCCCGGCGCGGCGAGCGGCGCGCGCCCCACCGCGGCGGTGCCGGCGGCGGCGATGCAGCGTTGGGCCGGCGTCTACCGCAACCCCAACACCGGCAGCCTGCGCCGGGTCGAATGGAGCGACGGCGCGCTGGAACTGCACGCCTTCGGCGACAGCTTCCCGCTGCGCCCGGTCGGCCGCGACGAATACGAAGTCGACGGCGGGCCGATCGCGGGCCTGTCGTTCCGCGACCCCGGCCGCGGCCGCCCGCGCGTGGCGACCCAGCTCGCCGGCGGCGAACGCACCGACTTCGAGCAAATCGCCACCGCCCGCCCCGACGCCGCCGCGCTCGCCGCCTACGCCGGCGACTACCGCTGCGAAGAGCTCGACCGCGACTACCGCTTGAGCGTGATCGACGGCGCCCTGCATCAAGCCGACCCGCGCTTGGCGCCGGTGCGGCTGGATCCGCTGGAACGCGACAGCTTCACCCAGGGCGGAGTGACGCTGCGGTTCCTGCGCGACGCCGCCGGCGCCATCGAGGCCGTTTCGCTCGACGCCGGCCGCGCGCGCGATCTGCGCTGCAAGCGCCGCTGAGGCCGGCCGGCGCGCGCAACGGGTTATCGTGATCGCCGCCGCCGGGCATACGAACGGAAACGGGAGCGAACGGGCATGGACAAGGTGGATCCTTATCGGCGCCTGCCGGCCAGCGGCGGGACACCGGCCGACCCGGCGTTCGCGCAGGCCGGCTCAGGCCTGCCGCGGCCGCGCCCGCAGGGACTCGGCGGCTGGCTGGCGGTGTTCGCGGTCGTGCTGTTGGCGTGGCTGGCGGTCAGCGCCGCGACGTTCACCCTGATCCTGGCGATGATCGGCTCCTCGCACGCCCCCACCGGCGCCGCGATGATCCGCGCGCAGTGCCTGCTGGTCGCCATCGCCGTGCTGTTCGCGGCCAAACTGACGGTGCTGGCGCTGATGTGGCTCAGGTCGCCGCGGTTCCCGCGCGCGCTGGTCGCCTGGCTGGTCGCCAACATCGTCGTCGCCGCGACGTTCTGGATGTCCCTGGCGTTCGAGCGCCCCGAAGACATGTTGTACGTAGCGCCCTTGCTCGCCACGGAGCTGCTGTGGAACGGCGGCTGGATCGCCTACGCGCTCAAGTCCGAACGCATCCGCAATACATTTTCCGCCCGCGAGCGCTGACCTGCGTCCGGCGCGGCTGGGTTTCGATCAGCGCGCCGCGCCTCGCCGCCGCAGCGCGAGCAATCCGTACAGCGCCACCAGCGCCGACAACGACACGAGGATGGCCAGCCACTGCGCCAGGGTCATCGTCGCCAGGATCGCCGCCATCACCGCGACCGCCAGCAGCGGCATCGGCCAGCTGCCGCCGGGCAGCCGGAACGGCTCGCCGGCGCCGCGCAGGTCGCGCGCCTGCGCGCGCCACGCCGCGACCGAGACCGCGGCGAACAGCAGGCAGATCGCGCCGCCGGAAATCAGCGCCAGGGTTTCGAAATTGCCGATCAGCGCCAAGGCCAAGGCGATGCCGGCGTGCGCGAACAGGGCCACGCGCGGCACGTGGTAGCGCGCGTCGACGCGGCCGAACGCGGCCGGCAGGTAGCCGTCGCGGCCGAGCGCGAACAGCAGGCGCGAGGACGAGAACAGGTTGCCCATCAGGAAGCCGGTCATCGACACGCCCGCGGTCGCCAGCAGCAGACCGTGCGCGGGCGCCCACAGCGCGCCGGCGGCGTCGGCGACCGGCGCGCCGCTGCCGTCCAGGCGCGCGCCGAGCGCGGCCTGACAGGCCAATTGGATGCCGATGTAGAGCAACACCACCAGCACGATCGCCGACAGCGTCGCGCGCGGCACGTGGCGCGCCGGATCGCGCACTTCGCCGGTCGGCACCAGCGCGGTTTCCATGCCCGAGTAGGCGAACACCACCAGCACCATCGACGAGCCCAGCGCGCCCCAGGTCGGCCACGCGGCGGCGCCGAGCTGGCTCCAGTCGACGAACAGCAGGCCGATGCCGGCGAACGCGAACAGCGGCGCGAGCTTGAGCGTGGCCAGCAATACGATCATGCGCGCGCCGAGCTTCACCCCGAACGCGTTGAGCGCGAACAGCGCGGCGTAGACGGCGGCGATGAAGGCCGCGCGCGGCAGCGGCTCGCGCAGCGCGGCCCAGGCGTTGCCGGCCTGTTCGGCCAGCGCCGCGGCGACGCCGGCGCTGGAGGAGGTGTTGCACACCCACATCAGCGCGCCGGCGAGAAAACCGGCGAACGGCCCGAACGCCGCACCGACGAAGGTGTACGGCCCGCCGGTGGCCGCGGCGCGGCTGCCGACCGCGGCGAAGCACAGCGCGATCGGCACGATCGCCAGCGCCCCGGCCACGAACACCAGCGGCGCGCTGGCGCCGAGCCGCCCATACAACAACGCCGGCAACATGAAGATGCCGGCGCCGACGATGATGTTGACGATGGACGCGCCGAGCTGGAACGGCCCGAGCGCGCGCACCAGCGCGGCGTCGCCGTGCAGCGCCTTGGGCGGCGGCGCGGCCTGCGGGACGGCGGATGCGGCGTCGGTCATGGCGGCTCCCCAGCGGTCGCGGCAGCCTCGCATGCGGCGGGGGCAAATGCGAGGGCCGTGGGGGGTGCGGGAGCGGCATTCGGGTATGGGGTTTGCGTCGCGACCGGCCGTTGCGCGGTCGCGGCTTGCGCCGCTCCTACAAGGGGACTTCGTGCGCCGCGGTCGCTCCCTGTAGGAGCGGCGCAAGCCGCGACCGCGACATCGCGCCTACGACGCATCCCGCCTCACTCCCGCGCCTGCTCGCGCAAGAAATCCACGAACACCCGCAGCGTCATCGGCGTGCGGGGCGGGAACCGCGTTTGCGTCGCGACCGGCCATTACGCGGTCGCGGCTTACGCCGCTCCTACATGAGCCGCGGTCGCTCCCTGTAGGAGCGGCGCAAGCCGCGACCGCGACACCGCGCCTACGACGCCACCCGCCTCACTCCCACGCCTGCTCGCGCAGGAAATCCACGAACACCCGCAGCTTCATCGGCAACTGCTTGCGCGCCGGGTAATAGACGTAGAACCCCGGAAACGGCGCCAGCCAGTCCGACAGCACCGCCACCAGCCGCCCCTCGCGCAGATCGGCGCGCGCCAGGGGCTCGAACACCTGCGCCAAGCCCAGCCCCGCGCGCGCCGCCGACAGGATGGGCGCGCTGTCGTTGAGGATCAGCCGCCCGCTCACCTCGACGTCGAAATCGCGCCCGTCGCGGCTGAACTCGAACGGATACAAACGCCGCGCCCCGGGCAGGCGCAGGCGGATGCAGTCGTGCTCGGCCAGATCGCGCGGCGTGCGCGGCGGCGGATGGCGCTCGAAATACGCGGGCGCCCCGACGATCACCTGCCGCTGCGGCCCGCCGATGGGCACCGCGACCATGTCGCGGGCGAGGCTTTCGCCCAGGCGGATGCCGGCGTCGAAGCCCTCGCCGACCAGATCGGCCAGCGTGTCGTCGGCGAACAGCTCCACTTCCAGTTCCGGGTAGCGCGCCATGAACGCCGGCAGGTGCGGCTCGATCATGATCCGCAGCGCGGTGCGCCCGACGTTGATGCGCAGGCGCCCGGTCGGGCGGTGGCGGACGTCGTCGAGGTCGTCGAAGGCGGCCTGGATCTGCGCCAGCCCGGGCTGGATGCGTTCGAGAAAGCGCGCCCCATGCTCGGTCAGCGCGACCTGCCGGGTGGTGCGGTTGAGCAGGCGCACGCCGAGCTGGGCCTCCAGCGCGCGCACGCTCTGCGACAGCGCCGAGGGCGAGACCTCCAGCTCGGCCGCGGCGCGGGTGAAGCTGCCGAAGTGGGCGACCCGGGCGAAGCCGAGCACGGCGGGCAGGGGATGGGCGGCCATCGCGGCGGCTCCGGCGGGGACTGCCGGCAATTATGAAGAAAATCTTCATAACGCATGAGGACTGAGCCGATTTTTCGCGCAATCGCGCGGGCCTACAGTGCCTGCACGCCCTCGCCGGGCGCCGCGGCGGACCCCCACCCGCCGCGTCCTGTCTCTCCCCCCGATCATGGAGAACCGCCGCAATGACTACGCTTCCGACCCGCCGCCTCGGCCGCAACGGCCCCACCGTGTCCGCGCTCGGCCTGGGCTGCATGGGCATGAGCTTCGCCTACGGCGCCGCCGACGAGGGCGAATCGCTGGCCACGCTCGAACGCGCGCTGGAGCGCGGCGTGAGCTTCCTCGACACCGCCGACATCTACGGCCCGCACACCAACGAAGTCCTGCTCGGCGGGTTCCTGCAGGGCCGCCGCGACCGGGTGTTCCTGGCCACCAAGTTCGGCTTCGTGCCCGACCCGGCCAACCCCGCCGTGCGCAGCATCAGCGGCCGCCCCGAGTACGTGCGCAGCGCGGTCGAGGACAGCCTCAAGCGCCTGCGCACCGATCACATCGATCTGTATTACCAACACCGCGTCGATCCGAACGTGCCGATCGAGGACACCGTCGGCGCGATGGCCGACCTGGTGCGCCAGGGCAAGGTGCGTTACCTCGGCCTGTCCGAGCCGTCCGCGCAGACGCTGGAACGCGCCCAAGCCGTGCATCCGATCACCGCGGTGCAGAGCGAATACTCGCTGTGGACCCGCGACCCGGAAACCAACGGCGTGCTGGAAACCTGCGAACGCCTGGGCGTCGGCTTCGTCCCCTACAGCCCGCTCGGCCGCGGCTTCCTCACCGGCGCGATCACCGACGCCGGCACGCTCAGCAGCGACGATTTCCGTCTGAGCACGCCGCGTTTCCAGGGCGACAACTTCGCCCGCAACCTGGAACTCGCGCAGCAGGTCAAGGCGATGGCCGCGGACAAGCAGTGCACGCCGGCGCAGCTGGCGCTGGCTTGGGTGTTGGCGCGGGGCGAGCACATCGTGCCGATCCCGGGCACCAAGCGCCGCAAGTACCTCGACGACAACCTCGGCGCAGTGGACGTGGTCGTGTCGGCCGACGAACTGGCCACGCTCAACGCGGTGTTCGCCCCCGGCGCGGTGGCGGGCGACCGCTACACCGAAGCAGGCATGGCGATGATCGGTCGCTGAGCCGCGCCCGCGGGACGCAGCGGCGACGCTGCGTCCCGTTTTTTCGGCGCAATGCGGCTGCGGCGCGATCTGTCGCCGCGCGGCCACGACTCGCGTCGCTGCTACAGCCGCTGCGCCGCCGCATCGATCCTCCCTGTAGGAGCGACGCAAGTCGCGACCGCGACAACCCAACTACGACGAAACCCGGCCACCCCGACCATCGGCCGCAACCGTGTTTCGAAACCTCACCAGCGATACCGCAGCGACGCCGTAGCCGCGCGCAGATACCCGCAGTAACGCCATGCCGCGCTGCTGCAGACCGGCACGTATTCCTTGTCGCTAAAGTTGCCGGCGTTGAGCTGCAACCGCCACGCATCCAGGCCGTGATGCACGGCGGCGGCGAACTACGTGTACGCCGGCGTCCGCCACGGATTGCAGGTGCCGCGGCACCGCCGCCGCAGAAACCGCTCCGTTCCAACGACGCCGGCCCACCACCGCACGCCCAAGCCTGTGAGCGCGCCGCGGCGCGCCCGCAGGAGCCGCGCTTAGTCGATCCCGGATTCCGGCATCAGCGGACAGTTCATCGGCTGGGCGCACAGATTGTGGCGGTGCGCGCATTGGCTCTGCGTGGTGCCCGGCTCGTTCATGCAGTCGTTGTAGATCTGCAGGCAATCCCAGCAACTGCCGGCCGCGGCGGTGCCGGCGAAACCGGCGGCGAACACGAACGCGGCGACGAACACGGTGAGGCGGCGGCGAATCGGACGCATACGAACCTGCTCCTTGGTCGTGGAAGTAAGGGCGCCGAAGTCCGGCGCAATGCGGCTCAGGGATCCAGCGGCAACGGCATCAGTACGCAGCCGGGCGGAACGCACTCGTTGTACTGGCGAGCGCAGACCTCGTAGCTCGGGTTGGGCCCGGCCATGCAGTCGTCGTAGATCTGCCGGCACGGCGCGCAACGCGCCGGAACCGCGCCGGCGACGGTGGCGAAACCGGCGGCGAACGCGAATGCGGCGGCGAACAGGGTCTTGTGGCGAATCGAACGCATACGAACCTTCTCCTTGGTCGTGATGGATACGGCCGGTCTGGGCGAGACGCCTCAGAATTCCGGCATCAGCGGACAGTTCAGCGGCTGCGCGCACTGGTTGTGGGTGCGCGCGCAGACGGCCTGATCCGCGTCGGGCTGGGCCATGCATTGGTTGTAGAGGTCCATGCAATCGCGGCAACTCCACGCCGCGGCCGAACTGCCGGCGAAACCGGCGGCGAACACGAACGCGGCGAGCAACACCCGCGGGTGGCGAACAATCGAACGCATACGAACCTCCTCCTGGGTCGTCGGCCGGATCGGCCGCGGCCAGCATGCGCGCCGGCGCCGGCCCCGCTTGTGACTGCATTCACGTCCGCACGCACCGTTGCAACGCGGTGTTGCGCGGGGCGGCGGGTATCCGCGGCCCGGCTTCGGCCTTAGCATCGGGGCGGGGTTCGCGCCGATGCCGCCGACGCGCGCATCGCTGCGAACGCCGCCCCCCGTCCTCACCGCGCCGGAGTTCCGCAATGCCCCGTCTCGTCCGCCCGCTGGCCGTCGCCGCGCTTGTCTTCGCGCCCTGCGCCTTCGCTCAGAACGCCGACCCGGCCGCGGTCGTGCACGCCGCGCAGTCGGTGCAGACCCAGGTCACCGCGTGGCGCCGCGACATCCACCAGCATCCCGAACTCGGCCAGCACGAAGTGCGCACCGCGCAGTTGATCGCCGAACAGCTGCGCAAGCTCGGCCTCAAGCCGCGCACCGGCATCGCCCAAACCGGCGTGGTCGCCGTGCTCAAGGGCGGCAAGCCCGGCCCGCGCATCGCCATTCGCGCCGACATGGACGCGCTGCCGGTGACCGAGCCGGCCGGTCTGCCGTTCGCGTCCAAAGTCACCGCCGACTATCGCGGCCAGCCGGTCGGGGTGATGCACGCCTGCGGCCACGACGCGCACGTCGCCATCGCGCTCGGCGTCGCCACCGCGCTGGCGGCGCAGAAGGAGCAACTGCCGGGCGAGGTGATGTTCGTGTTCCAGCCGGCCGAGGAAGGCCCGCCGACCGCGGGCGAACCCTTCGGCGCCAAGCTGATGCTCGACGAAGGCCTGTTCAAGGATTTCAAACCCGACGCGGTGTTCGGCCTGCACGTGTGGGCCGGCCTCAACGTCGGTCAGATCGGCTACCGCAGCGGCCCGATGCTCGCGAGCGCCGACGAATGGAGCCTGACCGTGCGCGGCAAGCAGACCCACGGCTCGCGGCCGTGGGACGGCGTCGATCCGATCACCGTCGGCGCACAGATCCTGCTTGCCAGCCAAAGCATGATCGCGCGTCAGGTCAACATCGCCGCGACCCCGGTGGTGTTGACCGCCGGCCAGTTCAACAGCGGCGTGCGCTTCAACATCATTCCCGACGAAGCCAAGCTGGTCGGCACCCTGCGCACCTTCGACCCGGCCGTGCGCGAGGACGTGATCGCGCGCCTGCGCCGCACCGCCGACGACTACGCCCACGCCGCCGGCGCCAGCGCCGAGCTGGCCGTGGTCAACAACGCGCCGGCCACGATCAACGACCCCGCGCTGACCCGGCGCGCGCTGCCGTCGCTGCGGCGCGCGGCGGGCGAGGCCAACGTGGTCGAATCGGGGTTGGTGACCGTGGCGGAGGATTTCTCGCAATTCGCCAACACCGTGCCCGGGTTTTATTTCTTCGTCGGCTCGACCGCGGAGGGCAGCGACGCGGCCAAGGCGCCGATCAACCACTCGCCGAATTTCATGCTCGACGAAGGCGCATTGGAGGTCGGGACGCGGGCGATGCTGCAGGTGGCGTTGGATTATTTGCAGGGCGCGCCGACGCAGGATTGATCGCGCCCGGGCCGATCCCGCGCTACCCGGCGATCCCGTGTAGGAGCGGCGTAAGCCGCGACCGCGACATCTCGCTTGCGACGAAACCCGGATCGCGCGGCCGACCGCACCGCCTCGACTTCGTGCTGGCGCCGTCTCTGCGATGTCGCGGTCGCAGCTCGCGCAGCTCCTACAGTCGGATACGAACCAGCCGAAGCCCCTGTAGGAGCGGCGCGAGCCGCGACCGCGACACCTCGCTTGCGACGAAACCCGGGATCGCGCGTTCGACCGCGGTTCCTCAACCGCGTCGCAAGCCAGGCACCGCGGTCGCGGCTCACGCCGCCCCCACCCCGCCAGCCCCGCCTCCGCCGACCCACCAAAGTCGCGCAGCCGCCCCGCCCGCCTTCGGCTAGCATCGGGACTTTCCCGCCGGAGTCGAAGTCGATGAAGCGTCCGCTGTCCGTCGCGCTGCGCTGCGCCCTGAGCCTGTCCGCCCTCGCCCTGCCGCTCGCCGCCGCCGCCCAGGGGCCGGGCGAGCGCCCGGAGGTCGCCAGCGCCGCGGCCAAGGTCAAGGCCGACGTGGTCGCCTGGCGCCGCGACTTCCACCAGAACCCGGAGCTGTCCAACCGCGAGGAACGCACCGCGGCCAAGGTCGCCGAGCACCTGCGCAAGCTCGGGCTCAAGCCGCGCGTCGGCATCGCCAAGCACGGCGTGGTGGCGATCATCGAAGGCGGCAAGCCCGGCCCGAAGATCGCCCTGCGCGCCGACATGGACGCGCTGCCGGTCAGCGAGCAGGTCGATCTGCCGTTCGCATCCAAGGCCACCGCCAGCTTCCGCGGCGAGACCGTCGGGGTGATGCACGCCTGCGGCCACGACGCCCACACCGGCATCCTGCTCGGCGTCGCCGACGCGCTGGTGGCGATGAAGAAAGACCTGCCCGGCCAGGTGATGCTGATCTTCCAGCCGGCCGAGGAAGGCGCGCCGGCCAACGAGGAAGGCGGCGCTTCGCTGATGCTCAAGGAAGGCCTGTTCAAGGACTACAAACCCGAAGCGGTGTTCGGCCTGCACGTGTTCTCGACCTTGAACGCCGGCCAGCTCGGCGTGCGCGGCGGCCCGCTGATGGCCGCGTCCGACCGCTTCAGCATCAAGATCAAGGGCCGCCAGACCCACGGCTCAGCGCCGTGGGCCGGCGTCGATCCCATCGTCGCCGCGGCCGACGTGATCGGCAGCGCGCAGACCATCGTCAGCCGCCGCACCAACATCGCCAAGCTGCCGGCGGTGGTGAGCTTCGGCGCGATCAAGGGCGGCATCCGCTACAACATCATTCCCGACGACGTGGAAATGATCGGCACCATCCGCACCTTCGACGAAGGCATGCGTCAGGCGATCTTCAAGGACCTCAAGAACGTCGCCGAACACGTCAGCGCCGCGCACGGCGCGCACGCCGAGGCACAGGTGCCGGATCAGGACGGCAACCCGGTCACCTACAACGACCCCGCGCTGACCGCGCGCATGCTGCCCAGCCTCAAGGCCGTGGCCGGCGACGCCAACGTGGTCGAGATGCCGCTGGTGATGGGCGCGGAGGATTTCTCCTACTACGCCAAGGAAGTGCCGGCGATGTTCTTCTTCGTCGGCGCGACCGAAAAGGGCGTGGATCCGGCGACGGCGCCGAGCAACCACTCGCCGAAGTTCAAGCTCGACGAAAGCTCGCTGGATTTGGGGCTGCGGGCGATCTTGCAGGTGACGCTGGATTATTTGAATGCGCCGAAGGCGGGGTGATTCGGTTTTTCGCTCGATCGCGGTTTCGGCGTAGTTGAATTTTCGCGGTGGCGGCTCGCGCCGCTCCTACAGGGGCTTCGGCCGGTTCGTATCCGACTGTAGGAGCTGCGCAAGCTGCGACCGCGAACCTCGCCGACCGGCGCAAGCGCGAAGTCGAGGTTGCGCGGCCGCACGCCCGATCCGGGTTTCGGCGTAGCTGAATTTTCGTGGTCGCGGCTCGCGCCGCTCCTACAGGGGCTTCGGATGGTTCGTTTCCGGCTGTAGGCGCTGCGCAAGCTGCGACCGCGAACCTCGCCGACCGGCGCAAGCGCGAAGTCGAGGCTGCGCGGCCGTACGCCCGATCCGGGTTTCGGCGCAGCTGAATTTTCGCGGTCGCGGCTCACGCCGCTCCTACAGGAGCTTCGGCCGGTTCGTTTCCGGCTGTAGGCGCTGCGCAAGCTGCGACCGCGACCCCGCCGGCCGGCGCTGGCCCGAAGCGGCGCCCGGCCCCAGCGGCTAAAATGCCGCTATGACCTCCCACGAACTCCCCCTCGGCCGCCACGTCGATTACCCGCGCGAGTACGACGCCTCGCTGCTGTTCCCCATCGCGCGCGCGCTCGGCCGCGAGCACATCGGCGTGGACGACGCCGCCCCGCCGTTCGTCGGCCACGACCGCTGGCACGCCTACGAACTCAGCTGGCTCGACGCGCACGGCAAGCCGCA
The DNA here is from genome assembly GCF_018847975.1 of Lysobacter sp. K5869. NCBI lineage: Bacteria > Pseudomonadati > Pseudomonadota > Gammaproteobacteria > Lysobacterales > Lysobacteraceae > Lysobacter > Lysobacter sp. K5869. Next base: position 1,003,059 of record NZ_CP072597.1, read on the forward strand.
TGTCGCCACCGCGACGCTGTCGGTGCCGGCGACCTCGCCGCATTTGATCGAATCCAAGTCGCTCAAGCTGTACCTGAACTCCTTCAATTCCAGCCGTTTCGACAGCGCGGACGCGGTGCTCGACGCCATCGTCCGCGACCTCAGCGCCGCCGCCGGCGCGCCGGTCGCGGTCGCGTTCGGGCTGCCGCCGATCGGCGCAACCGGCACCGACGGCGCGCAGTCCATCGACGGCCTCGACGTCGCCATCGACGATTACGGCCCGCCCAACGCCGGACACCTGTCCGCCGACGCCGGCGAGATCGTCGAGGAAACCCTGAGTTCGGCCCTGCTCAAGTCGAACTGCCCGGTCACCGGCCAGCCCGACTGGGCGCGCGTGGTGATCGCCTACCGCGGCCCGCGCCTGGACCGCGCCGGTCTGCTGCGCTATCTGGTCTCGTTCCGCGACCACGCCGAATTCCACGAGCAGTGCGTGGAGCGCATCCACGCCGACCTCAGCCGCATCGCCCGTCCGCAGTGGCTGTCGGTGGAAGCGCGCTACACCCGCCGCGGCGGCCTGGACATCAATCCCTGGCGCGGCAGCCCGGGCCTGAGCGCGCCGGCCGCCGGCCGCGACGAGCGCCAGTAAGCCGCTTTCGCGGCACCGGCCGGGCATACGGCCGGTGCCCGGCGACGACGCCGGCGCACCGCGCCGGCCGGGAACGGCCTTGAGGCCGTCATACCCCCATTCAGATTCGTCATCAACGTTCACACAAGCGCTATGTCTTTTTAACAAGCGCCATGTCATGTTGCCCCCGCCAACACGGCAGGAGCCCTCTACCCATGACTACCCCGGACAAGAAAGCCGATTTTTCCGATGTGCAAAGCGGTGTGTCGAGCACCGACGAAATCAAAGAGAAAGCCGATTTCAGCGACGTCCAGAGCGGCGTGAGCTCGACCGACGAGATCACCGGCGGTGGCCAACAGACCTACACGGTCCAGAAGGGCGACACGCTGTCGCACATCGCCAAAGAGTTCTACGGCAAGGCGAGCAAGTGGAATGCGATCTTCGAGGCCAATCGCGATCAGCTCGACGATCCCGACAAGATCCAGCCCGGCCAGATCCTGAAGATTCCGACCGTCAACGACTGACGCACCGTCCACGACGAGGCGCGTGCGCGCGCCGCGACGCTTTCCACTTCATCGTCTTTCCAAGGAGATCCACCATGCTGATCCGCAATCGCACCACGTACGCCGTCGCCGCCGCCCTGGTCGCCTCGCTGGCGCTGGCGGGCTGCAAGAAGAAGGAAGAGCCGGCGCCGACCCCGCCGCCGGCCGCGGAAACCCCGGCTCCGGCCCCGGCGCCCGCTCCGGCGCCTGTCGCCGCCACCGCGACCGTCGCCAGCCTGGATCTGGGCAACGCCGTCGGCGCCGACAAGAAGGTCACCGCCGCTTCGACCACGTTCAAGCCGAAGGACACCATCTACGCGTCGGTCGGCACCACCACCTCCGATCCGGCCGCCACTGTGGCGACCAAGCTCGCCGCCAAGTGGACCTACCAGGATGGCCAGACCGTCAAGGAAGATCCGGCGGTCGACGTGCAGGCCACCAACGGCGGCGTGACCGAGTTCAACATCAACAGCCCGAAGGGTTTCCCGGAAGGCAAGTACAAGGTCGAAATCTCGCAGGACGGCAACGTCGTGCAGAGCAAGGAATTCGAGGTCAAGAAGTAAGCCTCTCCGCCTGAAGGGCGGGCAAGCCCGGGCGCGGCCTCACGGCCGCGCCCTTTTTTTGTTCGCGCGATGCGGCGTTCGCTCGCTGCAGGAGCGGCGCGAGCTGCGGCCGCGAATCTGCGGCGGCGAGGCAAACGGGGCTTCCGTGCGAACGCTGGCGTCGATAAGAAAACATCGAAAATTTCGTCGTAACTGGGATGTCGCGGTCGCGGCTCGCGCCGCTCCTACAGAGACCTCGGACGGTTCGTCTCCGACGGTAGGAGCTGCGCAAGCTGCGACCGCGAACCTCGCAAACCGGCGCAAGCGCGAAATCGAGGCGACGACGACGCACGCCCGATCCGGGTTTCGCCGCAGTTCGGTTTTCGCGGTCGCGGCTCGCGCCGCTCCTACAGGGACTTCGGATGGTTCGTCTCCGACGGTAGGAGCTGCGCAAGCTGCGACCGCGAACCTCGCAAACCGGCGCTAGTACGAAATCGAGGCGACGACGACGCACACCCGATCCGGGTTTCGCCGCCGTTCGATTTTCGCGGTCGCGGCTCACGCCGCTCCTACAGGGCGCCGTCGCGATGTTTCAGGCGCTGGGGAATTCGCCGTCGACGTACACCCAGCGCCCCTCGACGCGCGCGAACCGGCTCACCTCGTGCAAGCGCACCGCGCTGCCGCCGCCGATGCGATAGCGCGCGACGAACTCCACCATCGCCGCGTCGCCGTCCTCGCGCTGGCGCTTCACGTCCAGGCCCAGCCAGCGCACCGACGGGTCGAACTCCAGGTCGTCCGGGCAGGTCTGCGCGGCCCAGCTCGCGCGCAGGTACTCCAGGTCGCCCAGCGCATAGGCGCTGTAGCGCGAGCGCATCAGCGCCTGCGCGCTGGCCGCGGCCTGTCCGGCGTGCAGCGGCCCGCAGCAGGCGGCGTAACGGCGCGAGGGGTCGCAAGGGCAGGCGGCGGGCGGGGCGATTCGAGCGGTCATGGCGGTATTTTCGCCGCGGCGACGCGCTTGCGACTACCATGCACGCCCCGTTGCCCCCCACGAGCGCCGCCATGAAAGCCCCCGCCTACCTCGACGACGACCAGATCGAACGCCTGGCCGACCTGCTCGACCAGCGCGCCGTGCCGTACAAGGGTTTCAACCTGGAGGCCCTGGACGGCTACCTCTCGGCCCTGGTGGTCGGCCCCGAGCACCCGGCCCCGGCCGAATGGCAGCCGGCGGTGTGGGGCGGCAAGGAGCCGCGCTGGAGCGACGAGGCCGAGGCCGCGCAGGTCCAGGCGCTGCTGATCGGCCACTGGAACATGGTCAGCGCGCGCGTGCGCCACGGCGAGGACGACCTGCCCGACCACCTCGCCCCGCTGCTGTGGCTGCCCGAGGAGCCCGATGTCGAACACCCCGACGAGCTCGACGTCGGCCGCGACTGGGCGCTGGGCTTCTTCCGCGGCGTCGAACTGCGCGAGGCCACTTGGGAAACCTGGCTCGACGAGAACGACTGGATCGACGAGATCTTCGTCCTGTTCGACCGCCTCGCCAGCGGCGAAGTGCTCGGCGAGGACCCGGCCGCGCCGCCGACCCCGGTCAGCTACCGCGAGCGCCTGGAGATCGTCTCCAGCCTGCCCGGCATGCTCGCCGACCTGCAGCACCACCGGGTCGAGGCGCTGACCCCGCGCGAACCGCTGCGCCGCGCCGACACGCCGGACCGCAACGAACCGTGTCCGTGCGGGAGCGGGAAGAAATTCAAGAAGTGCTGCGGGGCCTGAGGCCCGCGCTGGCGCCCGTCGCATCCGCCGGCTAGCGTAAGCGCGGGGAAACACCGCCCGGGAGGGGCGACATGCGCGAGACGCCTTATGGATTCCACTACAGTTGGTCGGATCTGGAGCCGATCCGGCCGCTGACGCTGACCGTGTTCGCCACCCAGTTGGCCGGTTCCGCCCTCGGCTACTTCGGGCTGCCGGTGGAATCGGCCTTCGACCGGATCTGGATCGGCGGCGCGTTCGCCACGCTGCCCGGCTACCTCGCCGGCTGCGCGGTGCAGTACTTGGTCCAGCCGCAGCGTTTCGACGAGCACGCGCTGATGATCAAGCGCTTCGGCGGCATCGCCGTCGCGCTCAGCGTCGTGGCGCTGTGCGTCTACTGGGACAACAAGTCCTGAACTCCGGCCGCGCCCGCATGTCCGACGCCCCCCACCCGTGCCTGCGCTGCGGCGCCTGCTGCGCCAGCTTCCGCGTCGCGTTCCACTGGAGCGAGACCGACGCGCACGCCGACGGCATCACGCCCTCGGCGCTGACCGAAATCCTCGACCCGCACCGCGTGGTGATGCGCGGCACCTACGGCGGCGCGCCGGTGCGCTGCGAGCAATTGCGCGGCGCGGTCGCGGTCGACGCGCATTGCGGGATCTATCCGTTGCGGCCCTCGCCGTGTCGCGAGGTCAGGCCGGCGTGGGAAGACGGCGCACCGAGCGCGCAGTGCGACAAGGCGCGAGCGGCGCATGGGATGGCGCCGTTGACGCCGCGGGACTGGGCCGCCGCCTGAGACGCGCGGCGGCGCGGCGGTCGGCTCAGAACACGAACCGGTCGATGATGCTGAGCCCGGCGACGATGCCCAGCACGCCAATGAGGATCGCGGCCCATCCGCCCACCGGCTCGCCGTCGGAGTCGACGGGTTCGCCATCGCCGAAGTGGAAGCCGATATTCGCGCGCCGGGTCAGGATCGCGCGCACGCCCAGGCCGATGAACAGCAAGCCGATCAGTAGCATCAGGATCTTTGCCATCAACGCAATTCCGAACCGACGCTCGGGCGCGGGACACGCCTGAAACCGCCACAGCATAAGGCAACGCGCGGCGATGCGATGGCGCTGTCGACGCAGCAAAGTCGACGCTCGGACACCGAGTACCGCCGAGCGCTCAAACCTCGCATCGCTCGGCCGCGGCCAACAGCCGATCCACCATCGCGCGCTGCGCGCGATCCTCGCGCAAGCCGTAGCGCGGCAGCTGCGCCAACACGTCCCGCCACTGCCGCAGCGCTTGCGGATCGCGCTTCACGCAGGCGCGTTCGCGCGCCCAGCGCGAGCGGATGCGCTTGAGCTCGCCGGCCAGATGCACGCGCTGCCGCCAGCAGGGCGCGCACAACACCCGTTGCTGCCAGATATAGGCCTTGCGCACTTCGTAGGCCTCGCGCTGCTGTTGCGCGGTGAACACGAATCCGTCGCCGCAGTTGCGGCAGGTCGATGCCCGGTCGAGGTAATGATCGTCGGCGAGTTCGCAAGCCAGGGAACGGCGGCTTGCTTGCGACCACCGACTCGTATCCAGCGCGACCGCGACGCCGGCGTCTGGCTCTTTGTTTTTACGTTTGGACATGGAAAAGATTCAGTCGCGATGCGCGGGCCGCTTACTCGTACTGGGCCAGACCGCAATGCCCGCATTGGCGCGAGAACGGCCGCCACGACAGAAACCGGCGATCGCAACGCGGACAGGGAAACCGCTGCCATCGTATCCCCGCTACCGTACAGCCCAGCAGCCATGCGAGGTCGACCACGACGAAGACCGTGCCGGCTACCGCCTTCGGCATCAGCGGCAACACGCCGAACATCACGGCCACCAAGCCGAGGAAGCCGCCGAGCCACACGGCGAAGAACCAGAACCGGCGCGCGCGGTAATCCCGCCACTGCGGGGCATGGGGCGAATCTTGCGTGCTCATCGTGTCCGTTTCCGACGATCCGTCATTGATGGCCGCCACGATAGCAAGGCCGCCCGGCGCCCCCGCAACGCAGCGACCCAACCCCGCACTTTGCCTCCCCTCCCCCGAACCGCGACAATGGCCGGCCGGCCCGTCGCGCCACCCGCGGGCCGCAGGAACCCTGCTCCGTCCATGCGCCCGCGCACGGGCGGCCCCACTGGAGATCGTAATGACCGAGTTCGTAGCGACGCCGCCCGCAGGCGGCGCCAAGATCACCAAGACCCCGACCGGCCTGAACGTGCCGGACCGCCCGATCATCCCGTTCATCGAAGGCGACGGCACCGGCCCCGACATCTGGCGCGCCTCGGTGCGCGTGCTCGATGCCGCGGTCGCCAAGGCCTACGGCGGCCAGAAGAAGATCGAGTGGCTGGAGGTCTACGCCGGCGAGAAAGCCAACAACACCTACGGCACCTGGCTGCCCGACGGCACCGTGCAGGCTTGCCGCGATTACCTCGTCAGCATCAAGGGCCCGCTGACCACGCCGGTCGGCGGCGGCATCCGCTCGCTCAACGTGGCCCTGCGCCAGATGCTCGACCTGTACGTCTGCCTGCGCCCGGTGCGCTGGTTCGAGGGCGTGCCCTCGCCGGTCAAGAAGCCGGGCGACGTCGACATGGTGATCTTCCGCGAGAACACCGAGGACATCTACGCCGGCATCGAATGGGCCGGCGGCAGCGCCGACTCGAAGAAGGTGCTGGACTTCCTGCAGACCGAGTTCCCGCAGGCCTTCGACAAGATCCGCTTCGGCACCCAGGCCAAGATCGACGCCTGGCAGGACGCGCTGGTCGAAGTCGGCGCGCCGCGCCGCGAACTGGGCGTCGAGGTCGGCATCGGCATCAAGCCGGTGTCGTTCCTGGGCACCACCCGCCTGGTCCACGCGGCCATCGAATACGCGATCGAGAACAATCGCAAGTCGGTGACCCTGGTCCACAAGGGCAACATCATGAAGTACACCGAAGGCGGCTTCCGCGACTGGGGTTACCAGATCGCGCGCGAAGCCTTCGGCGCGGTCGAGCTCGACGGCGGTCCGTGGCACGTGATTCCGGAAGGCAAGCCGGGCGCGGGTCTGGTCATCAAGGACGCCATCGCCGACGCCTTCTTGCAGCAGATCCTGCTGCGTCCGAAGGAATACGACGTGTCCGCGACGCTGAACCTCAACGGCGATTACCTGTCCGACGCGCTCGCCGCGCAGGTCGGCGGCATCGGCATCGCGCCGGGCGCGAACATCAACTACGTGACCGGCCACGCCGTGTTCGAGGCGACCCACGGCACCGCGCCGAAGTACGCCGACCTCGACAAGGTCAACCCGGGCTCGGTGATCCTGTCGGGCGAAATGATGCTGCGCTACCTGGGCTGGACCGAAGCCGCCGACGCGATCATCGCGGCGATGGACAAGGCCATCGGCTCCAAGCGCGTGACCTACGACTTCGCCCGTCTGATGGACGGCGCGACCGAGGTGAAGTGCTCGGAGTTCGCGGACGAGATCATCAAGCATCTCTGAAACGGCTCAGGCTCGAGGTTGTGAACGCACGGGGCGCTTCGGCGCCCCGTGTTTTTTTGCGCGGCCCGATCGCTTCGATACGTGGCCAGCTCCCTGTAGGAGCGGCGCGAGCCGCGACCGCGAAACCGCGCTTGCGGCGAAACCCATGCGAAAATCGCGCGCCCACAAACTTCCGGCGTAGGTGCGGTTTCGCGGTCGCGGCTTGCGCCGCTCCTACTGGGGTCTCTCGCGACCACGCGCGAGACCGCGAGCGGACGACGACCGGCATGCCCACTCCCACGGGTTCGCGCTAGGATCGGAACGAATCCCGCGCGCCGCGCGGACCGCCGCATCGCCTCACACCGGACGCGAGGTCGCCGCCATGCGCTTGCTGCTGTGGATCGTTCTGCTGATGTCCTGGACCGGAGCCGCGTCCGCCGCCGCGCCGTACGCGGTCAATTCGATCGTGCTGATGCAGCCGCAAGAAGCGCTGCAAGAACGCGTCGACGGCGCCGAGCCGCTGGCGAACTACATCAAGGCGCTCAACGCCGCCGCGCAGGAACACCTGCGCAAGGCCGCGCCCGGCGCGCCGGCTTCGGGTTATGTCGTGGTCGCCGTGCGCGCCGACGGGGTGCGCCGGGTCTGGTTGGATTACGCGCCGGCGTTGCCGGCCGCCGTCGCCGACGGGCTGCGCGCGACGCTGGAGCGGGTGCCGCCGATGCGCGTGCGCGGCGGCGCGGCGGTGTTCGCGATCAACGCCTCGCTGTGGGGCGGCGCGCCCGCCAGCGCCGGGCCCGCCCCGACCGAATGGCGCAAAGCGGCCGAACGCCTCGGCCAGCCGATGGAAGCCGAAGCCTTCGCGTTGCGGCTGCTCGACGGGCGATGAACGCGAACGTCGACCTGCGCGGCTATCGCGCCTACGACGACGGCGCGATCGAGGAGCTGGGCCGGGTGCCGACGGCGCGGCTGGGCGAGTTGTTGGCGCAGGCGCAGGCCGCGATCCACGGCCGCGCTCACGGCATCGGCCTGTATCGCGACGAACGCGATTTCCTCGAAGCGCGCCCGATCGGCCAGGGCGAATTCGCGTTCCGCAGCGAGCGGCTGACCGACGATTCGCTGCTCGCGCGCTTAGCGCGCCGCGGCGATCTGACCTTCCGCGTGTCCAACCTCGAACAGGCGGTGGCCGCATTCGTCTGCTATACCGGTCTGCCGCGCGCTGCGTTCGAGCGCAAGACCGCCGACTTTCCGAAGGTGCGATGAAACCGCTTAGCGCATGCCCGCCGGGTTCGAACCGGCCCTCGACCTTCCTGCGCGCGCCGCGGCGCGCGTCCGCCGCGATCCTGGCCGCCTCGCTGCTCGCCACGCTCGCCGCCTGCGCCTCGTCGCCCGCGAACGACCCGGCCGCCGTGACCGTGCTGCGCGTCGATGCCGCCCGCTTCGACGATCCGAACAACCGCGAGCCCGCGCTGCGCGAAGCCTGCGCGGCATGGCGCTTGAACGAGCGGCAAGTCGCGGCGTTCTTCGCGTCCGGCCGCGAATACCCGGACGGCACCCACGACGCGTTCTACTGGCTGCCGTGCTCGATCAAGGGCCGCCTGCGCGCGCAGGGACGCGAGTGGGACTTCGAGATCAACGCCGCGGCGACGGCGACATGGACCGACGGCGATACGGTGCGACGCTGGGGCTGCATGGCGAAGGCGTGCGAGCCGCTGGTGTTGTTGATGCCCGACCAGCAAGGACCGTAGTCGCGATCGCCCCCTGTAGGAGCGGCGCGAGCCGCGACCGCGAATTCGCGATAACAGCGAAATCGCCATTTGGGCGAAAGGCATCGTCACGCGGTCGCGGCTCGCGCCGCTCCTACAGGGAGCGACCGAAGCCATCGCAGCGACTTACATCCGCCGCTTGCACTGCTCGAACTCGTCCTTGAGCGTGGCCTTGAACGCCTCATCGCTGCCGGACGCCATTTCCGCATTGAGCCGATTCAAGTCGTGCTTGGCTACGGCGGCATCGGCGAAACAGCCGCAAAAGCGCGTGGCGCGCTCGGCGCCGAGCGATGTGCGATTTCCCAATCGCCGCTCGCACGCGCTGATGAAGGTCCCGCGCGCTTCTTGCGGCGAGGCTTCCGGCACAGGTTTGGCGCAGGCGGATAGGGTGAGGACGAAAGCGCTCAGTGCGAGCGCGCGGTACAGGGTCATGGAAAGTCCGATCCGTAGCTGACGAACGACCGCCGAAGCGGGCGGCGCGCATTTTCGCACGGACCCGTTTTCGCGCGGAGCGTGCACGGCGGCCGCGAGCCGGTTCAAGCAATCCGATTCAAGCGATCCAATTCACGCGATCCGTCCCAGCGCCGGGCCGCCGTATTCGTCCGCCGCCGTCCACGTGCGGACGCGTCCCACCCAAACGCGCGCCGCGCGTCGCGCCAAACGCGCGCCCGACGCTGTCCTGGCGGCGCCGCGCAGGCCGTTGGTTAGTACGAATCGCCGGCGCGGAACTCGGCTCCGACCGGTACAGGCGCACGCCGCTGCTCGCGCGTTCGCGGGGGACACGGAGACCGTCATGAACGTACCGGCAAACGAACTTCCGGCGACGACGCCCCCGGCGCCCGCGACGCCGACCGCCGCCGCGCCTCCCGCGGCGGAAATCGACCGGCGAGTGCTCGACGACGCGCTCAACGCGATGAACGCGCTGCTGCGCACCTTCAGCATCGAGCGCTACGTCCATCTGGCCACCGCCGCCGCCTCGTCGGCGCTGCTGTTCTACGCCGTCTATCAGATGATCGTCACCCAGCACATCGACAACAATCTGGGCCTGGTGTTCGGCGCCAGCGGTTTGGCCACGGTCTCGACCACGCGCTCGGCGTACTTCTTCCGCCGCGCTTTCGATCTGATCGAACGAATCATCTTCAAGCTGGCGGGGGTGTAGCCGTGAACGCGCCCTCGCCCGACACCACGCTCCAGTCCATCGCGCGGGATATCGAACAGTTCAAGCGCCAGTCGAAGTCGGCGATTCCCGCCGGCGTGGTCGGCCTGGTCCTGATGTTCGGCGGGCTGGCCTACAGTGGCTGGCAGCTCACCACGGTGGGCCGCGAAGTCGCTGAAAAACGTCGAGAAATTGCCGAAAAGGATCGGGAAGTCGCCGCCAAGCGCCAGCAAGCGGCCGATCTCGATCTCAGCCTCAGCGCCAAAGCGGCCCAGCTCGCACAGGCGGATCAGCAGCGCGCTGAGCGGAGCGTTCAACTGGAATCGCTCCAGCTCAAAATCGATGAATTGAATCGAAACTTGAACGCTATCGCCACCGCTCCTAACGCCGCACAGAAGAACGCGGAGCTGGATGCCGCAATGGTTCGCGCCAAGGATCTCAACACCGCGATCGCCAGCGCCACCGCGACCGATGCCGCCGCACCGCGTTACGGCGCTTACCGAGTCGACGTGTTCTATTGCGCCGACCGCGCCGCGCGCAACAAACCGCTGGCGGAACAAGCGCGCACGCTCGGCCAGAACGGCGCGACGCAAGGCCGTTGGCAGGTGCGGGAATTGTCGGAGAAATCCAACGCCTCGCCGGGTTACGGCATCCGCTCGGACGTGATCCGTTTCGAGAGCGACGAAAAGGCGATGGCGGGCAAGCTGCGCGACGATGTGACCCAACTCACCCGGGTGGCGTTGTCGGCGCAGCAGATCAACTACCGGACGCCGAACTACATCAGCCTGTTCTTCTGCGGCGAAGGTTGAGCCGCGACGGCGCTGCCGCGGCACGGCCGACGGCGCTTCGTTCGCGTCTTCAGCAGGCCCGTCCGTTCAACGCGTAAGCGGCCCGAAGCCCCTGTAGGAGCTGCGCAAGCTGCGACCGCGGGGCCGCAGCTTGCGTCGTAAGCCGGAGGTCGCGGTCGCGGCTCACGCCGCTCCTACAAAAACACCATGCGACCCGCGGAAAACCTCAGCGCACGTACGGCGACGGCGCGTTCTCGACCTGCTTCTGCTTGATCGCGTCGATCTTGGCCTGCTCTTCCTCGAGCGTCATGCGGTGCTTGGGCGCGATGTTCGGCTCGATCAGGCGCAGCCAGTTGCGGGTGATCTGCTTGCTCTCGTCCTGGCAGCGCAGCGCGCGCGCCTCGGGCAGGCGGCCGCTGGTGACGATGCGCAGGTACTTGCCCGGGTCGTGGCCGTAGATCATGCACTGCAGGTTGAAGAAGCGCTGCGCGCCGACCGAATGCTCGTCGGCGTAGGTGGCCATGTCGTGGTTGCCGTCGTCGGTCAGCAGGAAGAAGTTCGACGCCAGCTGCAGGTTCTGGGCGACGTCGCCGTCGGTTTCGTCGGCGCTGACCAGCGACAGCATCAAGGTGGTGGCGAGCTGGTCGACCGCGTCTTCCTCGCGCCCGGTCTGCGGCAGGTCGAGCATGTCGACCAGGGCATGGCCGGTTTCGTGCAGCATCAAGAAGCGCAGGTTGGCCATCAGGTACTTGAGCTGATCGCCGGTGCTGCCGCCGTTGGCCTGGGCGATCGCCGCGCCCTGGCGCACCAGCATCTCGAGCATTTCGTAGCACAGCACCACGTCGCCCTTGTCGCGGGCGTAGAAGGCGTTGATCGTGCCGCACTCGGCGGTGACGAAGTTGATCGGTCGCGGCAGGGTCAGCCAGCCGTCGAGCTGATTGACCTCCGGCAGGTGATGCAGGATGTCGATCTCGCTGGCCATGTTGTACATCGCCAGCAGCTCGGGATTGCGCGGGGAGACGTACTTGTAGGTGAAGTGGGTGCCGTCGGCCTTCTCTTCCTTCGGCACCTCGGCGGCGACCGGCGCGGTCTCGGTCGGCACGACGGCGTCGGCCGGCTTGGCTGCGGGCAGCGCGGCGGCGGGCGGCGGCGCGGGCGCGGCGGCTTGCTGCTTCTGCCAGGTCGTGTAGCCCCAGACCGAACAGACCGCGATCAGGGCCGCGGCCAGCACGCCGATGATGATCTTCTGAACCATGGATGTGTCGCTCTCGTCAGGAAAGGCACGGGGCGGCGAGCCCCGGTTCGAGCGCAAGACGCGAGCGGCGAACGGTTCCGGCGATGCGGTCCGGGCGGCGGCGCCGCTCCGGACGGTCCCCTCATCGGGCCGGTCCGATCGGCGCGTATCGGCATCCCTGCACCGTCGCGCCGGATGGTACTCCGATGTTTTCGAGAAGTGCATCGGATTTTGCCGGTAATGACAGTAGGATCGGCGGCCGCACCCGCTCTCGGACAGGACGCCCATGACCGCCGGCCGCGCTTCGTCGCCCACGCCCACGCTCGCTCGACCGCTCGCACCGGCGAGGCCGCGGCCGTGCCGCTGAGCCTGCGCGCGCTGTGGTTCCTGGCCGCCGCCGTCGCGCTGCCGGCCTGGGCGCATTGGGATTCGGTGGTCGGCGAGTTCGACTTGGCGGCGATGCAGACGCTGACGCCGGCGCGCTTTCTCGGCTACTTGGCGTTCGGCGCGGCGATCTGGCTGCTGCTGGCGGTGTTGCCGTGGTCGTTGCTGCTGCGCTGGCGGCAACGCCGGCGCGGGCCGCGCCGCTACGACCGCGCAATCGCCGCGACGCTGAGCGGCGTCGCCTTGTTGCTGGCCTTGCACGGCAACCTCACCGCGTTCGCCGACTTCTACGGCAACACCTGGGCGCGCTGGGAGGCGACGTTCGGGTTCTTCGTGCCGCAGTGGCCGGCGATTTCGCTGTGCGTGGCGGCGACGGTAGCGTTGGAGTTGCGCTGGCCCGCGGGCACGGCCGAATCGCCTCGTTCCGGCATGGCCTCGCGGTAGGAGCTGCGTAAGCTGCGACCGCGGTCTTCGAGCTTGCGGCGCGAGCGGCTATCCCGCGGTCGCAGCTTGCGCAGCTCCTACAGGGGGCTGGCGAGGCGACGCGCGGGGCGGGCGGAATTGCGGTGCGATTCGGCTCGGCGATTCGCTGCGCATGGCAGCCGTTGCCCGCGCGCGCGACCGAATCGCCGCGCTCCCGCATGGCCTACCTGTAGGAGCGGCGCGAGCCGCGACCGCGATCTTCGGGCTTGCGGCGCGAGCGGCTGCTCCGCGGTCGCAGCTTACGCAGCTCCTACAGGCGCGGCCGAAGCGACGCGGGCGGCGCCGGAAGCCGGCGCGACGGCTCAGCAGTCGTCGTTCTCGTAATGCACCTTCTCCAAGGTCTCGGCCATTTCCTTGCGCTTCTTCGCCGAGGCCTCGGTCTTCTTGAACTGCACCGGCAGCACGCGCTCGCCGTCGGGGCTGATCCACTTGCCTTTCAGGCCGGCGCCGTCGCGCACCAGCATCATCGCGCCGCTGACGCCGCTGCCGAGGTTGGATTCGACCAGGGCGAGGTGCCCCTTGCGGTCGCTCTGGGTGCGCAACTCCAACCATTTGGACACGCCGTCGTAGCGGTAGGCCGCGGTGACCAGGCGCTGGTCGCCGCCGCATGGCGCGGGTTCGTCCTGCAAGTACATCGTCACCGCGCGTTCGCCGACGCGGCCGGTGTAGAGAGTCAGGGCGAGGCCGTCCTGCGCGGCGGCCGCGGCAGGAGCCAGCGCGGCCAGCAGCAGCGCGGCGGGGGCGAGCAGGCGCGCGGGCGTCCATGTCCGGGTCGTCATGACGGTTTCATCGGTAAGGAAAAGTCGGGGCGCGAGCATGCCACAGCCGCGCGCGCGCCGCCGTACACTGCGGCCATGTCCGCCGCCCCCGACGCTCTCGCCGAAGCGGTCGCCGTCGCCAGCCAGATCCGCGATGCGTTCGCCGACTATCACGCGCGTTTCGCCGCGATCACCCGGCGCGCGCAAAGCCGTTTCGAGCGCAGCGACTGGAACGGCGCGCGCGAGGACGCGGTCGAGCGCATCGCGCTCTACGACCTGTGCGTGGGCGAGGCCGGCCGCGCGCTGGAGTCGCGGCTCGGCGCGCGCGCGCGCGAACGCGCGCTGTGGGCGCGGGTGCGCGAGGCCTACGCCGGCATCGTCGCGCCGCTGCTCGACGGCGAGCTGTACAAGACCTTCTTCAACACCCTGACCCGGCGCTTCTTCAAGACCCGCGGCGTCGACCCGGCGCTGGAGTTCGTCGCCCTCGACATCGAACCCACCGACGCGATCACCCATCCGGTGGCGCGGCACAGTTACGCGGTGTCCGGCGACCGCTTGGTCGAGACGTTCATGCGCGTGCTCGACGATTACCCCTTCGCCTTGCCCTACGCCCACCGCACCCGCTGCGCGGCCGGCATCGCGGTGCGGCTGCAGGAGGACCTGCAGCACTGGGGCCCGCACCCGGTGCGCGCGGTGGAATTGCTGGACACGGTGTTCTATCGCGAGCGCCGCGCTTATCTGGTCGGCCGGGTGTTCGGCGAACGCAATTTCTCGCCGTGCGTGATCGCGCTGGTCAACGACGGCGGCGCGCTGCGGGTCGACGCGGTGCTGACCCTGCGCGCCGAGGTGGTGCAGCTCTTCAGCTACTCGCGCAGCTACTTCCACGCCGACTTGCCGACCGTCGGCGACGCCGTGGTGTTCCTGCGCACGCTGCTGCCGGGCAAGCCGATCGACGAGCTCTACACCGTGCTCGGCCGCGCCAAGCAGGGTAAGACCGAGCGCTACCGCACCTTCTTCCGCCAGTTCGCCGCGCAGCCGGGCGAACGCCTGATCCGCGCCGAAGGCGAACGCGGCATGGTCATGGCGGTGTTCACCCTGCCCAGCTATCCGCTGGTGTTCAAGCTGATCCGCGACCGTTTCGCGTATCCGAAGGAAGTCGCGCGCGAAGAAGTGGAAGCGAAGTATTCGCTGGTGTTCCACCACGACCGCGTCGGCCGGCTGGTCGATGCGCAGCCGTTCCGCTTCCTGCGGTTTCCGCGTTCGCGGTTCGCTCCGGAATTGCTCGACGAGTTGATGACGACCTGCGCGGGCAGCATCACCCTCGACGGCGAGGATCTGGTCCTGCACCTGTGCTACGTCGAGCGCCGGCTGCGCCCGCTCAACCTGTACGTGCGCGAACAAACGCCGGAGGCCGCGCGCGCGGCGGTGATCGATTACGGGCAGGCGATCCGCGATCTGGCGCTGAGCAACATCTTCCCCGGCGATCTGCTGCTGAAGAACTTCGGCGTGTCGCGCCACGGGCGGGCGATCTTCTACGACTACGACGAGTTGTGTCTGGTCAGCGATTGCCGCTTCCGCGAGGTGCCGGCGCCGCGCAATCACGAGGAAGAGATGGAGTCGGGCGCGTGGTTCTACGCCCACGGCAACGACGTGTTTCCCGAACAGTTCCCGCGCTTCCTGGGCCTGACGCCGCCGTTGCTGGGCGCGCTGATGCACGCCCACGGCGAGATTTTTCAGGTCGAGTGGTGGCGGCAGGTGCAGGCCGGATTGGCGGCCGGGCGGATTAACGACGTGGCGCCGTACCCTTCGCAGCGGCGGCTGCCGTGACCGACGCCGCCGCTGAGGTGCCGGCTCAAGCGCAGCCGTGCGCGCCGTCGCAGGCGTCGACCCGGGCGCTCTGCGCCGGCCACAGCCGCAGCCACCACGGGCGCGGGCCGGCGCGGCGGGCGGCTTGAGCCGGGCGCGAGGCGGGAACGAACGCCGCCGGCTTGCGCTCGGCCGCCGGCGACTCGTCGTCGGCATCGCGCGGATCGACGAAATGGCCGTGCAGGAACAGCAGATTCTTGTAGATGTTCATGGGCCTGGTCTCCTCGGGAGCCGGCGACGGCCGGCGCCTCATCGA
This sequence comes from Lysobacter sp. K5869, assembly GCF_018847975.1. Taxonomy (NCBI): domain Bacteria; kingdom Pseudomonadati; phylum Pseudomonadota; class Gammaproteobacteria; order Lysobacterales; family Lysobacteraceae; genus Lysobacter; species Lysobacter sp. K5869. The sequence continues at coordinate 1,018,654 of NZ_CP072597.1, forward strand.
TTTGGGGCCCGGAGTCGGGCGGCGCGTGGGGAACGCCGGTCCGGCTGCGGACGAGGCTCAAGTTACGCTCGCCAAATGCGGCAAAAAAGCGATACGTTTGCAAGCCAGACTTGAGCCGGATCGAACGCTCCACGCCACCCGGGACCGCCGCGATGAACCGTCCGCCGTTGCACGCCTTGCTGGGTTTCGCCACCGCCGCGCGCTTGAACAACCTCACCCGCGCGGCCGAGCAGATGCACCTCACCGTCAGCGCGTTGAGCCATCAGATCCGCACGCTCGAACAGCGCCTGGGCCGGCGTTTGTTCGAACGCGGCCCGCGCGGGGTGCGCCTGACCGCCGACGGCGAGCGCCTGCTGTCGGTGGTGGCGCCGCACCTGGACGCGCTCGACCACGCCCTGCGCCCGTACAGCCCGCGCCGCGACGACGTGCTGACCCTGAGCCTGATGGCGTCGATGGCCTCGTCCTGGCTGGTGCCGCGGCTGGGCAGCTTCGTCGCCCGCTATCCGCAGCTCGAACTCAATCTGTTTTCCTCCGCCGCGCTGGTCGACTTCGACCGCGAACCCGGCATCGACGCGGCCATGCGCGGCGGCTACGGCCGCTGGCCCGGGCTGGTGATCGAACACTTGTTCGACGAAACCCTGATCCCGGTGGCGAGCCCGGCGCTGGTGGAGCGCATGGGCGGGCTGCCGGCGCAGGAGGACCTGCACCGCTGGCCGTTGTTGGGCGACCTGTCTACGTACTGGCAGGACTGGTTCGACCGCTACGGCGGCAAACCGCCGGCGCGCTACGTCGCCCATTTCGACGATTCCGAAACCATGCACCGCGCCGCGGTCGAGGGACTCGGCGTGGCGCTGGGGCGGATGGCGCGCACGCGGCTGTTGATCCGCAACGGCCAACTGGTGCCGCTGAGCCAGGGCCGGTTGAAGATCGATTGGGGGCATTACCTGGTGTATCCGTCGCGCTCGGTCGATCACGCCGGGCTGGAATCCTTCCGTACCTGGCTGCATGAACAGGCGCGCGAGTACGTCGATCAGATGGACGCCGACCTCGCCGCGCGCGATCCCGCCGCGGCCGCGGCGAGCACGAAAAAGCCACGCAAGAAACGCAGCTGAGCGCGCTGCGGCGACGCCGCATCGCCGGCCGTCGGCGACCTGCGCACAGTTGCGCTGCAGCGCAAGCTGAACGCATGCGGTAGGCTGCGGCCTTCTGAATTCACTGGAGTGTGTTGCATGGAACGTCAACGCCTTGCCCGCCTGCTGCTCGCCGCGCTGTTGCCCGCCGGCCTGTGCGCAGGCGCGCATGCCCAGGAAACCAAGCCGGCCGAAGCGGTCGCGGAGCAGACGGCCGCGAAGCCGGCCGAACCGGCCGCCGCACCGGCGGCGGCGAAGCCCGCCGAGGCCGCTGCGGAACAGACGGCCGCGAAACTGGCGGAGCCGGTCGCGCCGCAACAAGCCGCCGACAAGCCGGCCGAGAAGGCCGCCGAACCAGCCGCGGCGAAGCCGGCGGAGCAAGCCGCCGTGCCGGCCGCCGAGCCGACCACCGCGAAGCCGGCCGAAAAAGCGGCTGAGGCGACCGCCGCTAAGCCGGCCGAAAAAGCCGCCGAGCCGGCCGCTGCGAAGCCCGCGGAAAAGCCCGCCGACAAGCCCGCCGCGCGCAAGCCCGCGAGCGCGGCGACCGCCGGCAGCCCGCTGAAGACCGCCATCGCCGGCAGCTGGCGCGACCCGAACAACGTCGCCCGCGATGCCTACCGCCATCCGCTGGAAACGCTGCAGTTCTTCGGCGTGCGCCCGGACCAGACCGTGGTCGAAATCACCCCGGGCAGCGGCTGGTACTCCGAAATCCTGGCGCCGTACCTGCGCGAGAAGGGCCATTACGTCGCCGCCGTGGTCGATCCCGACAGCCAGACCAAGGACAGCGCGCGCATCTACTACACCAAGGCCAAGACCGGCCTGGAGAAGAAGTTCGCCGGCGCGCCGCTGCAGTACGCCGCCGTCGCGATCGCCGCCTACGACCCGTTCAAGCCGGCGTTCGGCCCGGCCAATTCGGCCGACGTGGTGCTGACCTTCCGCAACGTGCACAACTGGCGCACCGCCGGACAGGCCGAAGTGATGTTCAAGGGCTTCTTCGAGGTGCTCAAGCCGGGCGGCACGCTCGGCGTGGTCGAACACCGCGCCAAGGCCGATCTGCCGGCCGACGACAAGAGCGGCTACGTCGGTCAGGCGCAGGTGATCGCGATGGCCGAGGCGGCCGGCTTCAAGCTCGAAGGCAAAAGCGAGGTCAACGCCAACCCGCGCGACACCAAGGACTACCCGAATGGGGTCTGGACCTTGCCGCCGACCAACCAGCACGACGCGGCCGACGACGCCAAGTACAAGGCGATCGGCGAGAGCGACCGGATGACGCTGCGGTTCCGCAAGCCGCGTTGATTCGATCGCGCCGCGCGGCGGTCCGGTGGGCCGCCGCGCGTTGTCGGTGTTTCGCTGCGCCGATGGGTTCGTCGTTGCCGCAGTTGTCGCGGTCGCAGCTCCTACCGTCGGATACGAAACCGACCGAAGCCCCTGTAGGAGCTGCGCGAGCTGCGACCGCGACAATCCAACCACCGCGAACCTTTCCACCGTCGCGCCGACCTCCGCGCCATCGCGCCCCCCGCCCTCGCGCCCCCCGCACCGCCGCCCCGGCACACTAGCGCCCGCCTTCCGCCGCCGGCACCGCCCGATGCTCATCGCCTTCAACAAACCCTACGGCGTGCTCTCGCAGTTCACCGACCGCAGCCAGCCGCCCAAGCCGACCCTGGCCGGCTTCGGCCTGCCCGCCGAGGTCTACGCCGCCGGCCGCCTCGACCACGACAGCGAAGGCCTGCTGCTGCTCACCGACGACGGCACGCTCGCCCACCGCCTCACCGACCCGCGCCACAAGCAGGCCAAGACCTATCTGGTCCAGGTCGAAGGCGAACCCGGCGACGAACCGCTGCGGCGCCTGCGCGACGGCGTGGACTTGAACGACGGCCCGACCCTGCCCGCGCAAGCGCGCGTCGTCGCCGCGCCCGACTGGCTGTGGCCGCGCGATCCGCCGGTGCGCTTCCGCAAGACCGTGCCCGATGCGTGGCTGGAGCTGAGCATCCGCGAAGGCCGCAACCGGCAGGTGCGGCGCATGACCGCGGCGGTGGGCTTGCCGACGCTGCGGCTGATCCGGGTGGCGATCGGCCCGCACCGGCTCGACGGGTTGGCGCCGGGGCAGTGGCGCGCGCTCTAGCCGCGCGGCGGCGCTAGCCGGCTCACGCGGCCGACCGTCTCGATCGCGCGCGCCGCCGCCTCAGCGACTCGCCGCGCCGGCCCGGTCGGACGGCAGACAATGCCGCAGCGCGTCCTCCAGCGTGCGTACGTCCACGCCGCGGCACACCGGCGCGGGCGCCACGCAATCCAGATACGGCGCCGCCCAACGCCAGCCTTCGGCCTGACCGGCGATCATCGCCGGCGCGCGCGCATCGACGCAGCGGGCATGCGCCTGGGCCACGTAGGCGCGGCAATCGGCCGGCGCGAGCCGGCCGGTGCCGGCTACGTTGCGTTCGCACAGTCCCTCGGCGGCCTCGCGCCACAGCGCGAAGAATTCCGCGCGCGGGATCGGCTGGCGGTCGATATCGGCCAGCCGGTAGCGCGGCGCCGGCACGGCGAACCAGTGCAGGTAGGCGAACGCGGCGATCGCGGCCAGCGCGATCAGCAGCAGGAGTCGTTGCATGCGCGGAACCTTGGCGCGGTCAGTCGGGGGGCGCGGCATTCTCGCGGATCGGCGGCGCGCTGACGAGATTTGCGAGCGCGGTCGCGTTTTTCGCGCACGCGGTCCGCACCGCGAGCGCGCCGACCCGAGCGAACGCACCCGCACCATCCCACACCCGCGCGCCCCGACCGCTCACGTTCGATCACCCGGCGCTGCAATCGCCCGCTCATCGCCGCCGCGACCGCGTTCTCAGCTCGCTTTCGCCGCTGAGAAACCGTCCCGGTTTGATCCCGCACCGGCGCTGGCGCCGCCCGCGCGCGCGGCCTTAGCGTCGGCGACAGCTACGCGCCTGGCGCTGCGCCACTCGCGGTCTGCTCAACGGAGGAGCCCGACCCATGTCCACCCTGCGTTCCCTGACCCTCGGCATCGGCCTCGCGCTCGCCGCCGGAACCGTCTCGCTGCTGTACGCCCCGGCGACGTCCGCCGCCGAGGAGCCGCTGCCGTTCGACCAAGCCCCGCCGGTGGTCGAGGACATGCTGATCACCCCGACCCCGCAGTCCGGCTCGGGCGACGCCCTGCTCCAGCTGATCTACGCCAAGGACCAGCAGCTGCCGGCGGAGATCGCCTTCAACGTCGGCGACAAGCCGGTCAAGCTGGTGCGCGACGAAAAGGATCCGCAGCTCTACAGCGCCCCGATCCCGTTCGACTTCGACGGCTTCGTCAAGGAACAGACCGAGCGCCAGGAACTGGCCTCGCAGAAGCTGACCGTGCCGACCTTCGTCGGCCGCGAGTTCCGCGGCGAGGCGCCGATGGCCTTCCTCGACCCGGAGACCCTGCGCAAGCAGATCGAGCTGCGGGTGCCGATCCGCATTCCGTTCCCGGTGGTGTTCGGCCCGCCGGCGATCGTGCGCCCGGAGCGCTCGCTGCTGGTCACCGCGCCCAGCGTGGTCGAGGACCCGACCCGCACCTTCGACCTGTGCACCGGCGCGGGCAACCCGAACGGCGCGTGGACCTTCAACAAGCTGATGACCAACATGGCCAATCAGCCGGTCAGCGGCGTCAACCCGTCCGACTTCGTCGAGAACTGGCTGCGCCAGTGGGGCACCACCCAGACCATCAACACCTTCGCCGCGACCCCGCGCACCCAGATCATCAACCAGGTGCTCAACACCTGGGAACGCGACACCGTCACCGGCAAGCTGCGCCTGGACCGCTCGCCGCTGCGCCTGCTCGGCGTGGTCAACCGCATGGACCTGCGCACCAACTCGGCCTACGGCGGCGGCACCGCCGGCGAGGGCCGGTTCGTGTTCGGCGTGATCCGGCGCAACACCAGCGGCAGCTGCACGGTGTTCCCGTTCACGGTGATCCTGGAGTACGGCATCCCGATCAGCGGCTGCACCAACATCCGCAGCTACGCCCGCCAGTGGGGCGCGCTGGGCACGCTGACCCTGGGCTCGCCGGCCTACAACTCGCAGTTGCAGGTCATCACCGACCGCTTCACCGCGGCCAACGCCTCGCCGGGCAAGCCCAACGGCAGCGCGATCAATCAGGTGCGCACCAACGAGTTCCTGCAGAGCCCGTGGGAACTGCGCGAGTTCGCCATCGCCCGCGGCGCCACCCAGCTGACCATGACCACGGCCAAGCAGACGCCGCACCACAGCCTCAACAACTCCATCGCCCTGGGCGACTACATCTTCGACAACGGCCCGCAGATCCTCGCCGGCACCTACCGCCTGCCGCTGCTGTACGGCAGCGACCGCCTGCTCACCGGCGCGGTGCCGAACGGCCCGCCGCAGCTGTTCTGGAACGGCCCGGGCGCCGGCAACGACGAGCGCAACAAGTTCTCGCTCAACACCTGCAACGCCTGCCACGGCAAGGAAACCCAGACCGCCAACTTCCTCCACATCGCCCCGCGCAATGCCGGCGCGACCTCGCTGCTGTCGAAGTTCCTGGTCGGCACCGGCACGCTCGCCGCGCCGAGCACCTTCACCATGGCCGATCCGTTCAGCGGTTCGCCGCGCACCTACGGCGATCTGGTCGACCGGCAGTCCAAGCTGTCGGCGCTGCAGACCAACGCCTGCCTGGCCGGCGGCGTGTTCCACGAGGCGGTCAGCGTGCCGTTGCTGGCGACGCACTGATCCGGCGCGCGGCATCGGCTTGAAAACGAACAGGCGCCCGCGGGCGCCTGTTCGCGTTTCAGCGGGACGGCGCGGGCGCGGCGACGTGGCGGATTGCCGCTTGGCGGGGCGCAACGGAGTCCGGCGGAGTTCGGCCCTAGGCCTTGTCCGTCGCGGTCGCCTGCACCGGCACCGAGTTCGCCCCCGGCCGGCTCAGCAGCAACACCCCGCCGAGCACCACCGCGGTGCCGACCAACTGGATCGCGGTGATCTTCTCGCCGAGCACCCAGGCGCCGAGGAACACCAACGACACCGGCCCGATCACCGAGAACTGCGCCGCGGTGCCCGCGCCGAGCCGGCCGACCGCGGCCATGGTGAAGGTCACCGGCAAGAACGTGCAGAACACCGCGTTGGCCGCGGCCAGCGCGTAGACCTGCCACGGCAGGCCGAACAGCGCCGACGGCGGGCGCGCGATCAGGTAATGGATCAGCACCGCGGCAGTCGAGACGATCATCGCCCAGGCCACCAGCTGCAACGAACCCAAGCGCTTGATCAATTCGCCCGACATCGCCAGATACAGCGCGTAGCTGACCGCCGCGCCGAGCACCAGCGCGCTGCCGAGCAGCACGTGATCGCCCTGCACGCGCAGGTTCTCGACCATCACCAGGACCACGCCGGCATAGCTCACCGCCAGCGCCGTCCACTCGCGCGCGGCGACCTTGCGCTTGAACGCGAACAGGCCGATCAGCAGCACGATGGTCGGGTTGAGGAACAGAATCAACCGTTCCAGCGAGACCGGCACGTACTCCAAGCCCCAGAAGTCGAGCAGGCTGGACAGGTAATAGCCGAGCACGCCGAGGATCGCGATCAAGCCCCAATCGCGCCGGGTCGGCAGCGCGCCGCGCGCGCGGGCGCGGCCGTGCTCGCGCAGGCCCAGCGCGGCGAACAGCGGCAGCGAAAACGCCATGCGCAGGGCCAGCACCTGCAGCGAATCGACGCCGTAGCGGTATTGCAGCTTGGCCAGGATCGCCTTGGCCGAGAACAGGATCGCGCCGGTGGCGGCGAGGAAGAAACCGGTGCGGCGGGCGGCGGCGGAAGCGGGGGACACGGGCGGGCGATCTCGGGTGAACGCGCTCGCCGCCGGGTTCGCGAACGAAGGCGGCAGGCGGCGAAACGTGGGGAAACGGCGGACGGACGCCGCGGCGTCCGGGGCACAGGTTAAGGCCGGCGCCGGGCCGGCGACACGGCGCCGCGTCCGAATCGGTTTGCCGTCGCGGGCGGTCGGCCGGGCGGCGGCGCTTCACGCCCTGAGGCGCCGGGCCCGCGACACGGCGGCGCGTCCGAACCGCTTCGTTGTCGCAGGCGGTCGACCGGGCATCGGCGTTCTGATGCTCCGATCCGCCGGCCCGCGCAGGCCGACCTCGCGTTCGGCGCCGGTCAGCCTTCGGCGCTGGCCGCATCCAGCGCCGCGATCTCGTCGGCCTTGAGCGTCAGCCGCGCCGCGGCGATCAACTCCTGCAACTGCGCGACGCTCGTCGCGCTGGCGATCGGCGCGGTCACCGAGGGCCGCGCGATCAGCCACGCCAGCGCCACCTGCGCCGGGGTCGCGCCGTGCCCGGCGGCGACCTCATCGAGCGCGGCCAAAATGCGCAGGCCGCGCGCATTCAGATACTTCTCCACCGCGCCGGCGCGCGCCCGGCTTTTGCCCAGGTCGTCGCGGCTGCGGTATTTGCCGGTCAGAAAACCGCTGGCCAGCGAGTAATAGCCGATCACGCCGACGCCGCGTCGGCGCACCAACGGCTCCAGTTCGCGCTCGAAGCCGGCGCGATCGTAGAGGTTGTATTCCGGCTGCAAGGTTTCGTAGCGCGGCAGCGCGTGCCGTTCCGACACGTCCAAAGCTTCGGCCAGGCGCGCGGCGGAGTAATTGGACGCGCCGATCGCGCGCACCTTGCCCTGCTCGATCAGACGCGCGAATGCGCCCAGCGTGTCTTCCAGCGGCACCGAGCGGTCGTCTTCGTGGGCCTGATACAGATCGACGACCTCGGTGCCGAGCCGGCGCAGCGAATCCTCGACCGCGGCCTGGATATTGGCCGGCGCCAAACCGCGCCGCGGCGCCCACTTGGCGACTTTGGTCGCGATCACGATGCGTTCGCGACGGCCGCCGCCCTGCGCCAGCCAGCGGCCGATGATCCGTTCGGATTCGCCGCCCTGATTGCCCGGCACCCACGCCGAATACGCATCGGCGGTATCGACCAGGGAAAAACCCGCCTCGGTGAACGCGTCGAGCAGGGCGAAACTCGCCGCCTCGTCGGCGCTCCAGCCGAACACATTGCCGCCGAACGCGAGCGGCGCGACGGACAGGGACGAACGGCCGAGCGGACGCAGGTTCATTGCGCTTTCCTTAATGCGGGAATGTTCATGATGCGCCGCCGCAAACGGGGGCGTCATCCCTGAATCCGCGAACCGGCGTTGCCGACTGCGTCGGGTCGCCGCAGCGGCGTGAACGATTCATCATTCCCGTGAACGGTCCCGCCTTTATGTGAAGGTTTCTGTTAACTTGCCACACGATTTCCACGCGATTCACAAATGCGAATTTCATGTGAATTACGTGGCAATCCAGCGCTTCCAGGAGATTTACAGGACGTGAGCACTCCCGCGACATCCACCGGTCGCATTTTGGTCGTCGACGATCAGGCCGCGAATCTGCGCGTGGTGACCGCCCTGTTGTCCCGCCAGGGTTACGAGGTGGTCGCCGCCTCGACCGGCGACGAGGCTTTGCAGTTGTATGCGCAGTCCCCGCCCGACCTGATCCTGCTCGACGTGATGATGCCGGGCATGGACGGTTTCGAGGTCATGGACGCGCTGCGCGCCGACTCGCCGCTGCGCGTGCCGGTCGTCTTCGTCACCGCCGCCCACGACCGCGACCTGCTGCTGCGCGCCTTCGACGCCGGCGTGGTCGATTACGTCACCAAGCCCTTTCTGCCCGAAGAATTGCTGGCGCGGGTCAACGCCCACGTCGGCCTCAAGCTCACCCGCGACCGCCTCGAACGCGTCGCGCGCGAGCGCGAGGAACTGGTCAATCTGGTCGCGCACGATCTCAAGAACCCGCTCACCAGCGTGCTGTTCGCCAGCGACCTGCTGATCAACCACGGCTGCAAGCCCGAGCGCGTGCCGCGTTATTTGCAGATGATCCACGAGAGCGCCGACGACGCGCTCGGCTACATCCGCCATTACCTGGAAAGCCAGGCCGGCCATCACGAACGCGCCGAATCCGGCGCGCGCGCGGACCTGGGCGAAACCCTCGACTGGTTGGTGCGCCGCTACGAAATGCAGTTGGACGCGCGCGGCATCCGCGTGCAGGTGCAGCCGCCGGCGAACGGTTCGGCGCAGGTGGCGATGGACGCGCGCGTGCTGCGTCAGGTCAGCGAAAACCTGGTCACCAACGCGATGAAGTACGCACCGGGCGGCGACCTGACCCTGGCCGCGCGCAACAGCGCGCCGGGGTTTTGGCAATTGATCGTCGCCGACCGCGGGCCGGGGATTCCGGTGGCGCGGCAGCGCGAACTGTTCAAGCCGTTCGTGCGTTTGCACGACAGCGATATCGACGATGGCTTGTCGAGCGGCTTGGGGTTGTCGTTGGCGAAGCAGATCGTGGTGAATGCCGGCGGGCAGCTTTGGTACGAAGAGCGCAAGCATGGGGGCTCGCGGTTCATCATCGAGTTGCCGGAGGCGTAAGGTCCGGTTTCTTCGGCGCTCTCGCATGGAAACCGCCCGAGTCCCACGCGGCTTCGGCCGCCTCCTGTAGGAGCGGCGCGAGCCGCGACCGCGAAAGCGCAACCACGCCGAATCCCGCTTGCCGTCATTCCGGCGAACGCCGGAATCCATTTTGCCCTTGCCGTTGTTGTTGTCTTTGCCTTTCGCTTGGACGCATCCCCACCCGAGGCCCACGCCCCAAAGCCCCGGAGGGCGCGCGCATGGATGCGCGCGTGCGCCGTAGGGGCATGGATGCCCCTTACGGCGCAGCCCCGCGCTCGGTGCTGGACCTAGTGGCTCTTGATTCGAAAACAAGGAAAGCGCCTTTCTTTGGTTACTTTCTTTGGCAAGACAAAGAAAGTAACTCGGCCGCTTGCGGACGAAAGCTTTAAGCGTTTGATCTTCGCTTGTCGTCGTGCGCTCTTGCGAGCGGGAGCGGAAGCAACATCAAAATGGATTCCGGCTTTCGCCGGAATGACGGTGGGTGGGGTGTTCCGCCACGTGCGAGAAACGCATCTCGCACTCCGTCATTCCGGCGAAAGCCGGAACCCATTTTGACTTTGCCGTTGGTTTTGCCTTCAACGCAACAACGAGTGAGGACAAGCTCCAATCAAGTGCGTTCCGTCCGCAAGCGGCCGGGTCACTTTCTTTGTCTTGCCAAAGAAAGTAACCAAAGAAAGGCGCTTTCCTTGTTTTCGAATCAAGAGCCACTATGGCTCGGAGTTGCGCGGGGCCGCGCCATAAGGGTCATCCTGACCCATGGCGCGCGTGCGCATCCATGCGCACGCCCTCCGGGGCTGCGGGGCGTGTGCTTTGCTTGGGGATACGTCAAAGCAAGCAGCAACGGCAACGGCAACGGCAACGGCAAAACAGATTCCGGCGCAGTGGGGTTTCGACGTAGTTGCGATGTCGCGGTCGCAGCTTGCGCAGCTCCTACAGGGGCTTGGGATAGTTCGTATCCGACTGTAGGAGCTGCGCAAGCTGCGACCGCGACAATCGGATCGCGACGAAACTCCGATGCCGAAGCATCCGCAAATGCCGCCCCGATCGCCCAATGAAAAAGCCGACGCTCTCGCGTCGGCTTTCTCGTATCGCCTGCGACGCTGCAGCGCCGCGCATCGTTCGCGCGAACGAACCGTCCGGCTTACTCCGCCGCGGTCTCATCCGCACCGTTGCGCGCCCGCCGCCGCGCGCTGCCCGGCGCCGCGCGGCGCGCGTCGATGCGGCGCGCCGAGCCTTCGATCGGATCGCCTTCGGCCTGCTTGCGCGCCTTGCGCCGCGCCGCGGCGTACCACAGCAAACCGGCGCCGGCGACGGCGGCCACGGCGACCACCGGGTTGCGGCGGATGAAGCCGCCGGCGGTGCGCGCGCCGGCCTTGACCACGCCGAGCTTGGCGCCGGTGTCGAGCCACTGGCCGGCCTTGGGCGCGGCTTCCTTGAGGTTGGCGCTGATCGCGTGCACCAATTCCAGTGCGCGGTCGGGCAGGGAATCGAACTTGCTCATCGTGTCGGTCCTGGACGAGAGAAACGGGCTCCAGTGTCGGCGCGCCACCGTTGAAATTCTGTGAGCGGGGCCGCGCTGGAGGGGGTGTGGGCTGAACGTGGGGAAGAGGATACGACGAGTGGAGGGGCGTCGTGGTTGCGGTGGCGCGGTCGCGGCTTGCGCCGCTCCTACAGGGGGCGATCGGGGATGCGCCGCGATCGGGTTTCGGCGCGGGTTCCGCGTCCGTTGAGACGCGCTGTTCTCAACGGACGTTACGTGCCGCGAGGCTTGGCCCGATGCGTCGCCTTCGCGGTCCAGGGATCGTCGGGCCACGGGTGCTTGGGATAGCGTCCCTTCATTTCCTTCTTCACTTCCGGATATGTGCGCTCCCAAAAACCGCGCAGGTCTTGGGTGACCTGCAGCGGCCGGCCGGCTGGCGAGAGCAGGTGCAAAGTCAGCGGCACGCGGCCGTCGGCGATGCGCGGGGTGTCGGCGAGGCCGAACAGTTCCTGCAGCTTCACCGCCAGCACCGGCGGCTGCGCGGCGCCGCGGCCGTCGTCGGCGTGATCGTCGTAGCCGTACTCGATCGCGCGCTCCATCCCCGAGGGCACGACGATGCGCGTGGGCGCGAGCGCGTCGAGCTTCTGCCGCCACGACCAATCGCACAACGAACGCAACGCTTCGCCGAAACCGGCTTCGTCGAGCGCGTCCAGCCGGGTCTTGCCGCTGAGCGCGGGCTTGAGCCATTGATCCAGGCGTTCGAGCAAGCCGCCGTCCGACAAATCCGGCAGCGGCGCGTCGGCTTGCGCGAGCTCGGGCATCCACTCGCGCAGGCAGCGCACGCGCGCGCGCCACTGGCGCAGGCCCGCGGTCCACGGCAGCGCGTCCAGGCCGAGTTGGCGCACCGCGTCGACCAGCGCGTCGGCGTAACGCGAAGGATCCGGCCGCGCCAGCGGGCGGCTGTCGATCACGATGCGGTCGTAGCGGCGCTCGCGCACCGCGGCGATGCCGCGCGCGTTAGCGTCCCACACCACCCGGTCTTCGCTGACGAAGCGCTGCGGGAACTCGCGCTCCAGCCGCGCCTCGTCGAGCGGCGCGGCGCGCAGGATGCGCGCGTCGCGCGGGTCGTCGCGCAGTTCGCTGACCACCAGCCACGGCTCGCCGTACACCGCGCTGTCGTCGAACAGCTTGGCGCTGCGGCCGTTGGCGAGTTGGTAGCGGTACGGGTCGCTCGGATGCTGGCGCGCGATGCGGTCGGGGAACGCGTGCAGCAACAGATCGCCGAGCGCATGCGCGGGCGCCGACGGCGGCGGCGGGTTGTCCGCGCGCAAGCGCCGGCGCCATTGCTTGCTGGCCTGATCGAGCGCGGCCAGCGCCGAGCGCGAGGCGTCCGCCGGCGCGCGTCCGGCGCGGAACGCGGCCAGCGCTTGCCAGCGCGCGTGCAGCGCGTCGCCGCCGCTGCGCAGCGGATCGCGCGCTTCCAGCAGCGCGGCCAGATCGCAGGCCAGCGCGCGTTCGCGGGCGTCGCTGGGCGCCAACAGCATCGCGGCCAGACGCGGATGCGTGCCTAAGGCGAGCATGCGCCGCCCGAACGCGGTGATCGCGAGCTGCCCGCCCGCGCCGTGTTCCAGCGCGCCCAAGCGCAGCAACAGTTCGCGCGCCGCGCCCATCGCGCCGGGCGGCGGCGCGTCGACGAAGCGCAGGCCGGCGTCGCCCCACGCCGCCAGTTCCAGCGCGAGGCCGGCCAGTTCGACCTGGGCCATCTCGGGCCGGCGCTGCGGCTCCAGGCGCTGCGATTCGGGCCACAGGCGATACGCCCAACCGTCGGCGACGCGGCCGGCGCGGCCGGCGCGCTGATCGGCCGAAGCTTGGGCGATGGCGACCACGTCCAATCGCGCGAAACCGCTGTTGGGGTCGTAGCGCGGCTCGCGCGCGAGGCCCGAATCGATCACCACGCGCACGCCGGGCAAGGTCACGCTGGATTCGGCGACGTTGGTCGCCAGCACCACGCGGCGGCGGCCGTCGGGATCGGGTTGCAACACGCGGCTTTGTTGTTCGACCGGCAATTCGCCGTGCAGCGCCAGCACATCGACGCCGCGCGCGGCTTCGCTGCCGGCCAAGGCGACGTCGGCGCGAGCGATTTCGCGTTGGCCGGGCAGGAACACCAACACATCGCCGGGATGCGCGGTCAGCGCATGCTCGACCGTGCGCTTGAGTTGATGTTCGAGCTTCTCTTCGCGCCGCGCGGGAAAGTGCCCGATCTCCACCGGATAGCTGCGCCCGGCGCTGCTCAGCCGCGGCGCGTCGAGGAACTGGGCCAGGCGCTCGCCGTCGAGCGTCGCCGACATCACCACGATGCGCAGGTCCTCGCGCAACGAGGCCTGCACGTCCAGCGCCAGCGCCAGACCGAGATCGGCGGCCAGATGGCGCTCGTGGAATTCGTCGAACAGCAGTGCGCCGACGCCTTCGAGCATCGGATCGTCCTGGATCATCCGGGTCAGGATGCCCTCGGTGACGACCTCGATGCGGGTGCGCGCGGACACCTTGTTCTCGAAGCGGATGCGGTAGCCCACGGTTTCGCCGGCCGGCTCGCCGCGTTGGCGCGCCATGAACTGGGCCGCGGCGCGCGCGGCGACCCGGCGCGGTTCGAGCATGACGATCTTGCGGCCCTGAAGCCACGGCGCGTCCAGCAGCGCCGGCGGCACTTGCGTGGTCTTGCCGGCGCCCGGCGGGGCCTCCAGCACCAGACGCGGATGGGCGGCGAGGCTGTCGCGGATCTGCGGCAGCAGCGGATCGATGGGGAAGGCGGGGCTGTTCACCCGCGCAAGGATACGGACCCGCGGCGGCGGCCGGAATGGCGCGGCGCGGCCGGCCGCGGACGCAGCGAAGCGGCGACGGCCCGGCGCGGCCCGCCATCGCGAGTCCGCCGCCGCGCGGCTTGGGCCGGATGCGGCGACCCTCTAAACTGCGCGCTGCCCCCGCTTCCGCTCCGCCCCATGCAACTGATCGACATCGGCGCCAACCTCACCCACGACAGCTTCGACCACGACCGCGACGCCGTGCTGCAACGCGCGCGCGACGCCGGCGTGGCGCGCATGGTGATCACCGGCGCCAGCCGCGAGCATTCGCCCAAGGCGCTGGAACTGGCGCAGCGGCATCCCGGCGAACTGTTCGCCACCGCCGGCGTGCACCCGCACCACGCCAGCGAATACACCGCCGAATGCGACGCGGAAATGCGCGCGCTGCTGGCCCACGACGAGGTGGTCGCGGTCGGCGAATGCGGCCTGGATTACTTCCGCGATTTCTCGCCGCGTCCGGCGCAGCGGCGCGCGTTCGAGATGCAGCTGCAGACCGCGGCCGACACCGGCAAGCCGCTGTTCCTGCACCAGCGCGACGCGCACGACGATTTCGTCGCGATGATGAAGAACTTCGACGGCAAGCTCGGCCCGGCCGTGGTGCATTGCTTCACCGGCACGCGCGAGGAACTGTTCGCCTATCTCGACCGCGATTGGTACATCGGCATCACCGGCTGGCTGTGCGACGAGCGCCGCGGCCTGCACCTGCGCGAGTTGGTCAAGCACATTCCCGCGCAGCGGCTGATGATCGAAACCGACGCGCCGTACCTGCTGCCGCGCACGGTCAAGCCGGCGCCCTCGCATCGGCGTAACGAGCCGATGTATCTGGCCCATATCGTCGAGGAACTGGCGCGCGACCGCGGCGAGGACACCGCCGTCGCGGCCGCCCACAGCACCGCCACCGCCACGCAGTTCTTCCGCTTGCCGGGCTGAGCCGCAAAAAAAAGGGCCGGCCCGTCGGAGAGCGGGCCGGCCATCGAGTGTTACTGCCTACACTTCGCGGTACAGCGTCAGAACTTCCACTCGAACGCCAGGTTGTAGCGGCGGCCGAGCACATCGTAGGTGGAGAACGAGTCGGCCGAGGTCTGCGCCGGGAACGGCGGTTCCTTGTCGAACAGGTTCGTCACCGCCAAACGCAGCAGGGCGTGATCGTTGATGCGGTAGCGCACGCCGCCGTTGAACAGCCAGTAATCGCCGACCTTGAGGATGTCGCGGGTTTCCGGCGTGTTGAGCACGTTGAACTCGGCGCTGCTGAGGTAGTTGCCGGTCAGGTTCAGACCCCACTTGCCCATCTCCCAGGCGCCGCTGAGCTGGTACTGGCGCTTGGAGGTGCCGATCTCGCCGGCCGACGGGTTCGGCGCGACGCCGGTCACGTCGACGGTCAGTTCCTTGGGGAAATAACCGGTCAGACCGAAGGCGAAGCGGCCGAAGCGGTCGGTGTCGAAGCGGTACGCGATCTCGGTCGAGTAGGCCTCCATCGTCAGCGACTTGCCGTTGACGAAACCGCTGATGAAGGTGGTCGCCTGACCCGCGCCGGCGGTGCTGCCCGGCGCGTTGCGGACGATGCGGCTGCAGAACGAGTTGGCGTTGGGCACGTCGCCGGCGTTGAAGTCCGCGGCGTCGAAGCACGCGGTGGCGATGTCGGACGCGGTCAGGCTGCTGATGACGTCCTTGATCTTGATGTTGTAGTAGTCGGCGGTGACGGTCAGGCCTTCGGCGAACGACGGCGCCCAGGTGAAGCCGTAGGTGTAGGAGTCGGCCGACTCGTTGCGCAGGTTCGGATTGCCGCCGGAAATGCCCTGGATCGACGCGCCGTTGGCGTTGGAGGTGAAGTTGGTCAGGCCGTAGTAGTTCAAGAACGCCTGGCAGTTGCGCTGGCGGTTGGCGACGTTGGCGCCGCTGTTGATGAAGCGCGCGTCGCAGGGGTCGCCGGTGACGAACTGGAACGAGGTCGCCTGCGGCAGGAAGGCTTCGGTGATCGCCGGCGAACGCAGCGAACGGGTGAAGTTGCCGCGGATTTCCAGGTCCTCGAACGGCTTCCACTGCAGGCCGTAGGTGTAGGTGTCGAACTTGCCGTTGATCGAGTTGTCGACCTGACGGTACTTGCCGATCACGTCCAGCTTGCGCAGGCCGATGAAGTTGCGCTCGGGGTTGACCAGCGGCAGCACGAACTCGCCGAACCACTCGTTGGTGGTGTACTGGCCCTGCAGCGGGGTGATCGGCACCGAACGGCCCAGGCCCTGCTCGAGGAACGAGCCCGGATCGAACAGGCCGCTTTCCTTGCGGTGTTCGAAACCGATGTTGTACTGCAGCGGCCCGCTCCACAGATTGAACAGGGTGCTGGAGACGTTGATGTTGTACACCTCCTGCTCCTGCAGCGCCTGCGAGGCGGTGCGGGTGGTGACGTACTGGCGCGCGGCGGCGCTCGGGCGGCCTTCGCCGAGCAGGTCCAGCGGCACGCAGTTCGGATCGGGCTTGGCGGTGACGCCGCCGGGCACGACCACGCCGGCCACCGGCGCGCCGGCGCAGACGATCTGGCCGTTGACGTTGACGACGTTGAGCGCGTTGACGAAGTTCTGCTGATTGAGCGAGGTGCCGTACGCGCGCGAGTCGCTGCGGCCGTAGTTGGCCGAGGCTTCCCAGTAGAACGTGCGCTCGCCGATGTCGAAGTCGCCTTCCAGGCCCAACACGATCCGGCCCAACTCGGTGGTGCCGCTGCCGTTGTTGGTGATCAGATCGCGCGAAGCGCGCGAGAGGTTGAACGAGGTGACGCCCAGGCTTTGCAGCTTGGCGCGGGCCTGATCGGTCAGCAGCGCGTAGCTGGTCGGGAAGCGCAGCATCGAGCTGGCGCCGCCGAACAAGGGCGAGTTGTAGGCCCACTGGTCGGTCAGCTCGGTGCTTTCGGCCGAGTAGAACGAGCCTTCCATGAACACGTCGATGCGGTCGGTCAGACCCCAGCGCGCGGTGGTGTTGACCGACATGCGCTTGAGGTCGGAGATCACCTGACCGGCATCGACCAGGCTGATGCCGTCGCCGCCGCTGGAATCGGTGGCCGAGAACGGAATGCCCTGGTTGTACGGCACCAGATTGCCGCTGCGGTCGAAGGCCAGCACGGTGTTGCCGCCGGGGCCGAAACCGTTGGCGATCATGTTGTCGGTGCCGGGCTTGAACGCGCCGCTGACCGGCGAGATCAGGCCGCCGAACGGGGTCGACCAGATGCGGCGGTCCTTGATCAGCACGCCGTTGGGAATGCCGTCGCTGTTGCCGGTGTTGAACGGGATGTTCGGGTTGTAACGACCGTCGTTGGCCGGCGTGCGGCCCGGGAACAGCGCGGCCATGCGCGCGGCCAACGGGTTGGCGGCGTTGAAGTAGCCGGCGCGGAAGAAGTCGCGATCGCGCTGCAGCACGCCCTTGCTGTCGTCGTAGGTGAACGAGAAGGTGACGTTGCCGCGGCCGTCGTCGAAGTTCGCGCCGACCAAGGCCCAGGCGTTGTAGCGCTCGTTGTCGCCCTGCTCGGTGACGCCGTAGCTGACGCCGGCTTCCACGCCTTCGTAGTTCTTGCGCAGGATCACGTTGACCACGCCGGCGATCGCGTCGGAGCCGTAGGTCGGCGCGCCGCCGATGGCGATGTTCTCCACGCGTTCGACCAGCGCGGTCGGAATCGCGTTGAGGTCGACCTGCAGGCCCGGCGCGGCCGGTCCGAACAGCGTGGTCGGCGCGCTGGTGACGAAGCGGCGGCCGTTGACCAGGGTCAAGGTGCGCGCGCTGCCGATGCCGAAGCGGTTGACGAAGTTGACGCCGGTGCCGAACGTCGCCTGTCCGCCTTCGGGCGTGATGCCGACGCCGAAGCCGGGAATTTCGTTGAGCGCGTCGGCGACGTTGGTGATGCCGCGCGCGGCGATGTAGTCCTTCGAAACCACGGTGGCCGGTTCGAGCGTGTCGAAGCCGGCGCGGCGGATGCGCGAACCGGTAACGACCAGGCGGTCCAGATCGGTCGTGTTGGTGGCCGGCTTATCGGCCGCTTTCTCCGCGGCGGGCTGGTCGGCCGGCGCGGGCTGCTGAGCCAGGGCGGCCGGAACGGCCAGAACCAGGCAGATGCCCAGCATGAGCGGCGAACGGCGCGGCACCCCGCCGCGACGGTGAGTCGTTTGCATGAGTTTTCCCCCGAAAAGTCATCCGTGGCCTTGCGCCACGGGAATCTCATTAGTAGGTCGGGGTCGGTGGCCGATGCAACAAAAAAACGTAACAAAATGTTTACTCTTGCTAACTTGTTGATTTTTAAAGACATAAACGGGCTGAATGCAACAGGCATCCAGCAAGATTCGTTAAGGATTGCGCTGAATGCGGCAAAATATTGGCTCCTTTGTTGGCTCGATTTACTCGATTTATGATGGAGCCAATCGATGATTCCGGCGTCGCGAGCGAGTCGTCGCGTAGGCGCTCTTGCCGGCTCGCCGCGCCGGCCTCGGCGGCGCGGCAGCGAGGCGAACCCGTTACCCTGTCGCGCTGCCTTCCCGCCCTTATCCGCCCGCGCCCATGCCGACCGCCCTCGCCGAAAACCGCTCGCCCGCGTTCGTTCCGCTGGCCCTGTCCACCTTGGTGTTCGTGTTGTCCGGCGCGTTCGTGCTGGTCGCGGCGCTGTCCTCGCCGGCGACGCAGAGCGCGGGTTTGAACGCGGCGCAGTGGCTGTGTTCGATCGGCTCGCTGATCGGCTTCATCGCCGCGCTGGCCTGCGTGCTGACCGATCGCCGCGGCGTGCCGGCGCGGCCGTGGGCCTGCATCCTCGCCGCGCTGGTGCTGATCTTCGGCCTCGGCGTGGCATGGTCGCTGCTGCAAACGCCGCTGATGCCGGGCTTGGCCCAGCGGTTCGGCGCGCAGACGCTGAGCGCGTGGGCCGCGGCGTTCGGCGCGCTCAAGGTGGTGGCGGTGAATCTGATCGCGCTGCCGCTGGCGTGGTGGCTCGGCGGCCGCGGCGCGGTGCCGGTGCAGTGGACTTCGCGGCAACGCCGCGTCATCGGCGCGCTGATCGCGCTGAGCCTGGGCGCGGGCGTCGCGCTGCTGGTGCAGACCGCGGCCGCGGCGTTCACCTCGCTCGGCGACGGCGAACAGCGCGCCGGCATGAGCGTGGTCGGCCTGGGCATCGGCGCGGTGCACGCGCTGACCGCGCTGATCGCGCCGGTGCGGCGCGGCTCCGGCGCGCTGCCGGCGTTGCTGTCGTCGCTGCTGACGCCGGTGCTGATCGTGCTGGGTTCGTTGCCGGCCGTGCTCGGCGGCGAGGATTGGAACCTCGCCGCGCGCGTGATCGCCGTGGTGGCGGCGTTGCTGATCGCGCCGGTCGCTTCGTGGTTGCTGGTGCGCTGGCTGCACGGGCGCATGGCGCGCGGCTGAAGACGCGCGCGAGGATCCGGCCAAGAGGATCCCGGCTAGAAGAATCCGGCGAAAACGAAAACGGCCCGCAGTGCGGGCCGTTTCTTCGTGCGTCGCGCGAGCGATCAGTACACGGCCAGATCGCCGCAACCGCCGGTGAGCTTGTCCATGCCGTCGACGGTCACATCGACCGACTGCATGTGCTTGTTGTCGCCGTCGTCGATGCACTCCTGCTTGCTGATCTCGATCACCATCGACTTGGCGCCGTCCTTGGTCTTCAACTCGCCGCTGAGCACGATCAGCGTGCTCGGCGCATCGGCCGGCTGACCGTTGTAGCGCGCGGTGCCGCTGGCCTTCTCGCTGCCGCTGCCCCAGGTCAGATCGACCTTGTGGTTCATCTCGCCGGTGGACTGGATGTCGATGCTCCAGTGTTCGCCGAAGCCCTTGAACGCGGGCACCGGGCTGAGCTTGCCGACCTGATCGGCGCCGATCTTGGCGGACGGCTGCGCGGACGGATCGGATTGAGCGGCCGGCTGCGCGGTGGCCGATGCGGCGCCATCGGCGGCCGGTGCCGGCGCGGCGGCGTCTTTGGCCTTATCCGGCGCGGTGCAGGCGGCGAGGAGAGCGAGCGAGGCGATCGCGGCGAGGGGCATCAGGCGCATGGGGAACTCCTTGGTGGGGCGATTACGCCCGGTGCGGGCGGGCATGCCGGTGCGGGCGGGCATGGTTGTAACGCGGGGCGGGTGCAGGAAGGGTCAATGGTGGGGGAATGCGGTTCAGTTATGCGCGACCAGCATCGTTCTTCCTTCCGATCGACACGCCCCACCGCCCCGTCATTCCTGCGCAAGCAGGAATCCATTTTGCTGTTGCTGCCGCTCTTCGCTTTGACGCATCCCCAAGCCAAGCACACGCCCCGCAGCCCCGGAGGGCGTGCGCATGGATGCGCACGCGCGCCATGGGTCAGGATGACCCTTATGGCGCGGCCCCGCGCCACGTCGAGCCCTAGTGGCTCTTGATTCGAAAACAAGGAAAGCGCCTTTCTTTGGTTACTTTCTTTGGCAAGACAAAGAAAGTGACCCGGCCGCTTGCGGACGGAACGCTTTGGATTGTCGCTTGTCGTCACTCGTTGTTGCGTTGAAGGCAAAACCAGCGGCAAAGTCAAAATGGATTCCGGCTTTCGCCGGAATGACGGTGGGCGGGGTGTCCGCCATCTGCGAGAAGCGCAACTCACACTCCGTCATTCCGGCGAAAGCCGGAATCCATTTTGATGTTGCTTACGCTTTCTCTGGCAAGAGGCGTACGACGACAAGCGAAGATCAAACGCTTAAAGCTTTCGTCCGCAAGCGGCCGAGTTACTTTCTTTGTCTTGCCAAAGAAAGTAACCAAAGAAAGGCGCTTTCCCCGTTTTCGAATCAAGAGCCACTAGGTCCAGCACCGGGCGCGGGGTCGCGCCATAAGGGTCATCCTGACCCATGGCGCGCGCGCATCCATGCGCGCGCCCTCCGGGGCTGCGCAACGGTGACCTCGGGTAGGGTTACGTCCGAGCGAACAGCAACAGCAATGTTGGTTGCTGTTGCTGCCGATGGGCGAGGCTCGTCGTTGTTGCGTTTTCGCGATCGCGGCTTACGCCGCTCCTACAGGGGGCTAGCGGGACAGGTCAGCTGCGCAGGCCCACGCCGCGCTTGAGCAACCACAAGCCCAGCGACGACAACGCCACCACGAACGCCAACATCAACGCGTACGCCACCCACAGCGGCACGTCGCTGCTGCCCAGCAACCCGTAACGGAACGCGTTGACCATGTAGAAGATCGGATTGGCGTGCGTCGCCGCCTCCGCCCACGCCGGCAACAGCTTGACCGAATAGAACACGCCGCCCAGATACGTCAGCGGGGTCAGGATGAAGGTCGGCACGATCGCCACGTCGTCGAACTTCTTCGCGTACACCGCGTTGATGAAACCGGCGAGCGAGAAGATCGTCGCGCCCAGCAGCACCGTGGTGAAGGTCACCAGCGGATGCGGAATGCGCACCGAGGTGAAGCACATCGCGATCAGCAGCACGATCGCACCGACCATCAGCCCGCGCAGCACCGCGCCGGCGACGTAGCCCCACAGGATCACCCAGTTCGGCATCGGGCTGACCAGCAGCTCCTCGACGTGGCGGCCGAACTTGGCGCCGAAGAAGCTCGAGGAGATGTTGCCGTAGCTGTTCTGGATCACGCTCATCATCACCAGGCCGGGGACGATGAACTCCATATAGGTGTAACCGCCCATGTCGCCGATGCGCGAGCCGATCAGGCCGCCGAAGATCAGGAAGTACAGGGTCATGGTGATCGCCGGCGGCACCAGGGTCTGGCCCCAGATGCGCAGGATGCGGGTGATTTCGCGGCGCACGATGGTGCCCAGCGCGGTGAGGTTGCGGCGCGCGGGCGAAATCTCCGACGGGTTCGCCGATTGGATCTGACGGCTCATGCGGCGCTCCCGGCGGCGGCGGAAGGCTGGGCGATCATGCGCACGAACAGCTCTTCCAGGCGGTTGGACTTGGTGCGCATCGAGCGCACGCGGATGCCGGCCTCGCCGAGCGCGGCGAACACGCGGTTGAGATCCATCGCGCGCGGCATTTCCAGATCCAAAGTGTGGTCGTCGGTGGCCGCGAGGGTCGCGCCTTCGATCTGCGGCAGCGCGGCCGGCAGCACGCCGTCGATGTCGAGCAGGAAGCCTTCCACGTCGAGCATCGCCAGCAGCGCCTTCATCGGCCCCTGCTGCACGATCCGGCCCTGGTCGATGATCGCCAGGTTGCGGCACAGGCTCTCGGCTTCTTCCAGGTAATGCGTGGTGAGGATGATGGTGGTGCCCGCGGCGTTGATCTCGCGCAGGGTCTTCCACATGCCGCGGCGGATTTCGATGTCGACGCCGGCGGTGGGTTCGTCGAGGATCAGCAAGCGCGGGCGGGTCATCATCGCGCGGGCGATCATCAGCCGGCGCTTCATGCCGCCCGACAGCGTGCGGCTCATCTTGTCGGCCTTGTCCCACAGCTGCGCGCGCTTGAGCTCTTCCTCGGCGCGCGCCAGCGCTTCGGCGCGCGGCACGCCGTAGAAGCCGGCGTAGTTGACCAGGATGTCGAGCGGCTTCTCGAACATGTTGAAGTTGATTTCCTGCGGCACCAAGCCGATCAGGCGCATCGCCTGATCGCGGCGGCGCTGCAGGTCGGTGCCGAAGATCTCCACCGCGCCGTCGCTGAGGTTGACCAGCGAGCTGACGATGCCGATCAAGGTGGACTTGCCGGCGCCGTTGGGGCCGAGCAGGGCGAAGAAATCGCCTTCGGCCACGTCCAGGGACACGCCTTTGAGCGCCTGGACCTTGTTGTCGTAGGTTTTGCGCAGGTCGCGCACGCGCAGGGCGGGGACCGCGGCGGCGCTAACCGTGGCGGTGCCGGCCGAAGCCGGACGTGGGCCCGTGGCGGGGGCCGTTGGCTGGGTCATTGCGGGAAGGTCTCGGTCGCTGGCCGCGGGCCTCGCGGCGAATGGCTTAGTATAGGCGGCCCCGTGGCGGCACTCCGGCCACAGTCTGTTGCGAAATCCCGGCATTGCGGCCGCGCCCGAGCGCCCGATCCGGCCCGACTTCGCACAGCCGGCCCCTTCGTCCGCCTCGCGGCGCGGTCGGCCGCCCCTTCCGCGCCCGGCTCCGGCCGGTCGACCACCGAGAACCGTGCCGTATGAAGCAATTCCCGCTCAAGCTCGTCTCGCGCCGCATGCTGGCGCCGACCGTGGGCCACTACGTGTTCCAGCGCGACGACGGCGAGCCCCTGGACTACATCCCCGGACAGTTCATCCAGGTCCACTTCCAATACGCCGACGGCACCGCGACCAAGCGCAGCTATTCGCTGGCGACCATCCACGACCACGCGCTGGGTCCGGGCGAAACGGTCGAGATCGCGGTCAGCTACGTGCCCGGCGGCGCCGCCACCGCGTTGTTCGAGGGTTTGAACGACGGCGACGCGGTGCAGGCCAGCGGCCCGTTCGGCCGCTTCTGCCTGATGCCGGCCGACGCCAACCGCCGTTACCTGCTGATCGCCACCGGCACCGGCGTGACCCCGTACCGGGCGATGCTGCCGCAGCTCGAACAGCAGATCCGCGAGCGCGGGATCGAAGTGGTGCTGCTGTTCGGCGCGCGCACGCCGGAAGAACTGTTGTACGGCGACGAGTTCCGCGCCTTCGCCGAACGCGTGCCGGGCTTCCGCTTCGTGCCGTGCTTCTCGCGCGAGCTGCCGGCGGACCCGCATCCGGACGTGCGCCACGGCTATGTGCAGCAGTTCCTGGCCGAGTTCGCGCCGGAGGGCTCGGGCGACATCGCCTATCTGTGCGGCAATCCGAACATGGTCGATGCTTGCTTCGAGGCCTTGAAGGGCTATGGGCTGGCGGTGCCGCAGATCCGGCGGGAGAAGTACGTTTCGTCGAAGTGAGCCGGGGGTAGCCACCCGCAAGAAACGTGGGCCTGAGAGGTTCTTCCGCGCGGAGCGGGAGGGGCTTTCGGGCCCGATGTTTTTGGGCCGGCGGTGGCGCGGCTTCGGGCAGCGGCGGCGCGGATTAAATTTCGTCCACTTCGAGTGGTCACATTCTTCCCGCCACCGGGGTCTGTCATTCTTGCAGGCGCAACCGCCCTGGCGACGAGATCACGGAACATGCCCATCGATTGGAAGCACCCCCGGCCGCGGCGCGCGGCCTTCGCGCTAGCCGCCGCGCTCGCGGCCATGGCCCTCGCCGGCTGCGGCGGCGGCGCCAACGCCGAGCGCGACGGCGGCGCGGTCAAGCGCCGCTACGGCGCGATCGCGTTCGAGCCGTGCACCCTGGCCTCGCCGTTCGCCACCAGCACCATCGCGGCCCAGTGCGCGCGCTACGCGGTGCCGGAAAACCACGCCGATCCGAACGGCCGCAAGATCGAACTCAACCTCGCCTGGCTGCCGGCCACCGACAGCAGCGCGGCCGAAGACGACCCGGTGTTCTTCCTCGCCGGCGGCCCCGGGCAAGCGGCGACCTCGTCGTGGCCGTTGATCGACGCGGCCTTCCGCGACGTGCGCAAGCGCCGCAA
Organism: Lysobacter sp. K5869; assembly: GCF_018847975.1. Classification (NCBI taxonomy): domain Bacteria; kingdom Pseudomonadati; phylum Pseudomonadota; class Gammaproteobacteria; order Lysobacterales; family Lysobacteraceae; genus Lysobacter; species Lysobacter sp. K5869. Next base: position 1,043,029 of record NZ_CP072597.1, read on the forward strand.
CATCCTGCTGGTGGACCAGCGCGGCACCGGCAAATCCGCGCCGCTGACTTGCGCGGAGGCCGTGCCCGAGGACGACGCCGGCCAGGACGAAGCGGCCCAACTCGACGCCTCGATCGACGCCGTGCGCCGCTGCGCGCAAGGCCTGAAAGTCGACGCGCGCTACTTCACCACCACCGACGCCATCGCCGACCTCGACGCGGTGCGCGCGGCAGTCGGCGCGGCCAAGGTCGATCTGGTCGGCGTGTCCTACGGCACCCGCGTCGCCCAGCAATACGCCGGACGTTATCCACAGCACACCCGCGCCGTGGTGCTCGACGGCGTCGCGCCGAACGAATTGGTGCTGGGCAGCGAACACGCGCGCAATCTCGACGCCGCGCTGGCCCAGCAATTCAAGCTGTGCCAGCAGACGCCGGCCTGCCGCGCGCGCTTCGGCGCCGACCCGCGCGAGCAGCTGCGCCGGCTGATGGCGCGGCTGCAGGCCGACCCGGTCGAAGTCGATTACCGCGATCCGTCCACCGGCGAGCCGCGCCGCGAGCGCGTCACCGCCGGCCACGTGGCGATGCTCACGCGCATGTTCTCCTACCAGCCCGAGGCCGCCTCGCTGCTGCCGCTGGTGCTGTCGGAGGCCGACCAGGGCCGCCACGCGCCGCTGCTGGCGCTGTCCAAGATGATCGGCGGCCAGCTCAGCGAAGAGCTCAACTACGGCATGCAGCTGTCGGTGACCTGCGCCGAGGACGCCGACTTGTTCGTCGCCGATCCGGCCGACAAGGACACCGTGCTCGGCAACGCCATGACCGACACGCTCAAGGCCCAGTGCAAGGTCTGGCCGACCGGCGCGCGGCCGAAGAATTTCCACGAACCGCTGCGCTCGAACCTGCCGGTGCTGCTGCTGTCGGGCGAACTCGATCCGGTGACGCCGCCGCGCTACGGCGAACAAGTGCTCAAGAACCTGCCCAACGGCCGCCACCTGGTGCTGCGCGGCCAAGGCCACGGCGCGCTGCGCGTGGGCTGCGCGCCCAAGCTGCTCGGCCAGTTCCTGGAAACCGCCGACGCCAAGAAGCTCGACGCGCGCTGCCTGGATTCGCTGGGCTACGTGCCGCCGTTCGTCTCTTTCACGGGGTGGGAGCCGTGAGGCGAGAGCTGAGCGAAAGGGAATGAGGGGAAAGAAGGGAACAGGGAATGGCGAGGTCGGCTCGGAACCGATTCGCGCTCTCAGTCCCCCGCGATCGCACCCGCGATCCCGACCCCGCCATTCCCTGTTCCCCTCTTTCCCCTCATTCCCCCCTTCTCATAGCGTGTAACCATGATTACCGCCCACGACCTGCATAAATCCTTCAAGACCAAGACCGGCACCGTGAACGCCGTGCAAGGCGTCGACTTCGAGGCGCGCGACGGCGAGATCACCGGACTGCTCGGCCCCAACGGCGCCGGCAAGACCACCACCCTGCGCATGCTCTACACCCTGATGCGTCCCGACCGCGGCGAAGTGCGCGTGGACGGCGTCGACGCGGCCAAAGATCCGGCCGCGGTGCGGCGCGCGCTGGGCGTGTTGCCCGACGCGCGCGGCGTCTACAAGCGCCTGACCGCGCGCGAGAACATCGCTTACTTCGGCGAACTGCACGGGCTCACCCGCGCTCAGATCGAACAGCGCACCGCCGAGCTCGCGCGTGCGCTGGACATGGGCGACATCCTCGACCGCCAGACCGAGGGTTTCTCGCAAGGCCAGCGCACCAAGACCGCGATCGCCCGCGCGCTGGTGCACGACCCGCGCAACGTGATCCTGGACGAACCCACCAACGGCCTGGACGTGATGACCACCCGCGCGATGCGCGGCTTTTTGCGCGGACTGCGCGAGGAAGGACGCTGCGTGATCTTCTCCAGCCACATCATGCAAGAGGTGGCGGCGCTGTGCGACCGCATCGTGATCGTCGCTAAGGGACAGGTCGTCGCCGCCGGCAGCGCCGACGAACTGCGCGCGCAAACCGGCGAGGACAATCTGGAAGACGCCTTCGTCAAGGCGATCGGCAGCGACGAGGGCCTGCACGCATGAACGTGAATCCTTTCGCCGCGTTCTGGTCGGTGGTGCGCAAGGAATTGCGCGACATCTCGCGCGATCGCCGCACCCTCGCGATCACCTTGCTGATGGGCCCGCTGCTGTATCCGCTGCTGATGCTCGGCATGGGTTCGCTGGCCGAGAACCGCGCCCGCACCCAACTCGACAGCGCGCTCAAGGTGCCGGTGGTCGGCGCCGAACACGCACCGAACCTGATCAAGTTCCTCGCCACCCAGAACATCGTCGCGGTGCCCGCGCCGAAGGATCTGGACGCGGCGGTGCAGAACCAGGACCACGACGTCGGCCTGATCGTCTCGGCCGATTTCGCCAAGGACTGGAAGGCCGGGCAGCCGGCGCTGGTGGAGATCGTGCAAGACAGCACCCGCCGCGACGCCGACATTCCCGCGCGGCGCCTGCACGCGGCGCTGGAAGGCTACAGCCGTCAGGTCGGTGCGCTGCGGCTGCTGGCGCGCGGGATTTCCGCCAACGTGATCCAGCCGGTCAACGTCGCCGACCGCGACGTCGCCACCGCCGAGGCCAAGCGCGGCCTGGTGCTGTCGGCGCTGCTGCCGTACCTGCTGATCATGACCTCCTTCGCCGGCGGCGCGTTCCTGATCATCGACGCCACCGCCGGCGAGCGCGAACGCCAATCGCTGGAGCCGCTGCTGGCCACGCCGGCCCCGCGTTCGGCCATCGTCAGCGGCAAGATCGCCGCGGCCTGCGTGCTCGGCCTGTTCTCGCTGCTGCTGACTTTGCTCGCGTTCAAGCTCAGCGCGCAGATGAGCAGCGGCGTGGGGCGCATGCTCGACGTCAGCCTGTACTCGATCGGCAAGATGCTGCTGATCCTGCTGCCGATGTCGTTCATCGGCACCGCGCTGCTGACCTATCTGTCGGCCGCGGCCAAGAGCCTCAAGGAAGCGCAGAGCCACGTCACCTGGCTGATGCTGCTGCCGCTGCTGCCGACCTTCGTGCTGATGGTCAATCCGCTCAAGACCCAGCTGTGGCAGTTCGCGGTGCCGTTCCTCGCGCAGAACCAGTTGCTGCTCAAGGTGATCCGCGGCGAGGCGATCAACGGGCAGATCTGGGTGGTGTATCTGGCTTGCGGCTTCGGGCTGGCGGCGCTGCTGTGGATCGCGGCGGTGCGGCGTTATCACAACGAGCGCTTGGCGATTTCCGGCTGATCCCTCGCAGCCGTGTAGGAGCGGCGTAAGCCGCGACCGCGACACCGCGCTTACGACGCAACCGAGGTTTCGCGGTCGCGGCTCACGCCGCTCCTACAGTCGCAAACCTCACATCGACGAAACCCGACAAAGAAAAAGCCCGGCTCGCGCCGGGCTTTTCCGTTTCGCTTCGATTCCACCCGCGGCGATCAACCGCCCGGATTGAACCCGATCGTACGGCGCGTGGTGACCGGCGCGGGCACCGGCTGGAAGCGCCACTTGCGCACCGCGTTGACCGCTTCGCGATCGAACACGCGCGCCGGGTTGGCGCGGACCACGCGCGCGGCCGTGACCGAGCCGTCGGTGCCGACGGTGAACTCGACCTGGACCTCGCCGGAGGTGCCGGCGCGCAGCGCTTCGGGCGGGTAACGCGGCGCCGGCGTGGACACAGCGCGCAGATCGCTGGCGGCGGCCGCCGGTGCGCTCGGCGCCGGCGCCGGGGCCGGACGTTCCGGCGCGGCAGCGGTGGGCGCGGGCGAGGCGCGCTGTTCGGCCGCGCGTTGCTCGGCGGCGCGCTGTTCCGCGGCGCGCTGGGTCGCGGCCTGACGCTCGGCCGCTTGCTGGGTCGCCAGCTGCTGCGCGGCCTGCTGCTGTTGTTGCTGCTGCTGGGCCTGACGCTGCTTCTCCAGCTCGGCCTGCTTGCGCACCTGTTCCTCGGCGGTCAGCTTTTCCTGCTCGGCGCGCTTGGTCACCGCCTGCTGGGCGCTGGCGATGGCGGCCTTGAGCCGGGCCAGCGCCGGATGCTGCGAATCGGCGCGTTCGATCAGCGCCGACAGGCGCTGGGCTTCGCTGAAATCCTCGCGGCCGATGCTTTGCTCGGTGGCGATCACCGTCATCGGCAGCAGGTCGGTCAGCGCGCTGGAGGCCACCGCATCGGCCGGCGCTTTTTCGCGCAGGGCCAGGTAGTACTCCACCGCGTTGTCTTCGGCCGGCGCGTACAGGCGGTTTTCCGCGTACGCCTTGCGCGCGGCTTCGCGCAGCTGGTCCACCGTCAGCGCCGATACCTTGGCCGAAACGGCGTTGCCCGCGTTCACCGCCGGCGCGGCGGCGCTCGGCGCGGCCTGCTCCGGCGCGGCCGGGGCGGCCTCTTCTTTCTTACCGCAGGCCGCCAGCGCGCATCCGAGCGCGAACACGGCGGACACCTGCTTCACAGCGGACAGCCGGCTGTAGTGCCGGTCGTTATTGGCGATCATCGATAAAAGCTCCCCTGAAGTACGCGAGTCCCCGTCCGATACGGGGCCGGGCGCACGCCGGATAGAACGCGCTAGCGGGCCGCGTTTGTCAAGCATTCAGGTTGCCGCGGCCCGCCGCGATGGGCGTCAGAAGCCGAGTGTGCCATCCATCGCGGGCCGCACCGATACCGGGTGTGTCGGTTCGCAGGCGGGCACGCGACCGTCGCCACAGTTCCGGCGTGCCGTCGGACCGCGCCGCCGGCCGACCGTGCGCCGGCGAACGGAAACCCGCCCCCTGCCGGCCCCGCTGGCGGAACCGTCGCCGCCCTGCTCTAGAATCGCCGCACCACTGGCAGGAAGCGGAGCGGCGACATGAGCATTCTGGGTTTCATCAAGGGCGAGCTGCTGGAGATCATCGAGTGGACCGATGACTCGCGCGACACCCTCTCCTACCGTTTCCCCGACGACGACAAGGAGATCAAGAACGGCGCCCAGTTGATCGTGCGCGAATCGCAGCAGGTCCAGTTCGTCGCCGCCGGCCAGTACGCCGACCTGTTCGGCCCCGGCAAGCACACGCTCAAGACCGAGAACATTCCGGTCCTGTCGACCATCCTGGGCTGGAAATACGGCTTCGAGTCGCCGTTCAAGTGCGACGTCTACTTCCTCAACACGCGCTTGTTTACCGGCAACAAGTGGGGCACGGCCAACCCGGTGATGATGCGCGACGCCGACTTCGGCGTGGTCCGCCTGCGCGCGTTCGGCACCTACGATTTCCGCATCGTCGATCCGCCCCGGTTCCTCAAGGAAGTGGCCGGCACCGACCAGAATTTCCGCCTCGACGAATTCGCCGACACCATGCGTTCGCGCATCGTCAGCGTGTTCACCGAAGCGCTCGCCACCGCCAAGGTGCCGGCGCTGGACGTGGCCTCGCGCTACACCGAACTGGGCGAAGCGCTGCTGCCGGTCATCAACCCGGCGATGACCTCCAAGTACGGTATCGAGATCACCTCGTTCGTGCTGGAGAACGTGTCGGTGCCCCCGGAAGTGGAGAAGGCCATCGACGCGCGTTCGAGCATGAGCGCGGTCGGCAACCTCAACGACTACGTCAAATTCCAGATGGGCAGCGCGATGGGCCAGGGCGGCGACGCCTCGGCCGCGGTGCCGGCGCAAATGGCGGTGGGTTTCGGCATCGCCCAAGAAATGATGCGCGGCATGCAGGGCGCGCCGCAGGGCAACGCCCCGGCCGCGGCGCCGGCGGCCGAGGCCGCGCCCGCCGCCGGGCTTGAGGTGCTCACGCCGGAACAAGCGGCCACCGCGCTCGGCGTGTCGGTCGAGGACGTGATGGCCGCGATCGCCGCCGGCGATCTGAAGGCGCGCAAGATCGGCAACGCCACCCGCATCGCCAAGAGCGCGCTCGAAGAATTCCTGCGCGGCTGATGGACAACGCCACCGTCGGAAAACATCCCTGCCCGGAGTGCGGCGGGGATTTGCAATGGAATGCGTCCAAGCAGGCGCTGGCCTGCCCGTACTGCGGCACCGTGGTGCCGTGGTCGCCGGCGCAGGAAGCGCAGGGCCTGCAAGTGGTGCAGGAACTGGATCTGGCGCGCGCGCTGTCCGAACACCCCAGCGACCAGCGCGGCTACGCCGGCGACGGCGCGCCGCGCGAGGTGCAATGCCAAAGCTGCAAGGCGATTTCGGTGTTCGTCGACGGCAAGGTCGCGCAGCGCTGCGAGTTCTGCGGTTCGCCGTCGATCATCGACCATCAATCGCTGGGCGACGCGATCACCCCGCAAAGCCTGCTGCCGTTCAAGATCAGCGACGGCCAAGTGCGCGACGCGATCCGCAAGTGGTACGGCACCCGCTGGTTCGCGCCGAACCGGCTCAAGCGCGCAGCGCTGACCGACACGCTCAAGGGCGTGTACCTGCCGTACTGGACCTTCGACGCGCACGTCGCCGCGCGCTGGACCGCCGAGGCCGGCTACTACTACTACGACACCGAGAGCTACACCGAGAACGGCGAGCGCAAGACCCGCGAAGTGCGCAAGGTGCGCTGGGAATCGGCCTCGGGCTCGCTGCGGCATTTCTTCGACGACGAGCTGGTGCCCGGCACGGTCGGCGTGCATTCCGATCTGCTCGACAAGATCGGCCGCTTTCCGACCACCACCGACCTCAAGCCGTATTCGCCCGAGTTCGTGCGCGGCTGGGTGGTGGAGCGCTATCAGGTCGATCTGCGCCAAGCCGCGCAGATCGGGCAGGCGCAGATGCAAGACCAGACCCGCAGCCTGTGCTCGGCCGAGGTGCCCGGCGACACCCAGCGCAACCTGCAGGTCGACGCCGATTTCAGCGGCCGCACCTTCAAGCACGTGCTGGTGCCGGTGTGGCTGGTCAGCTACACCTACGGCTCGCGCAGCTTCCAGGTGCTGGCCAACGGCTACACCGGCGCGCTGGCCGGCGAGCGGCCCTACAGCTGGGTCAAGATCTTCTTCGCCGCGCTGGCGGCGGCGATCGCGCTGCTGGTGCTGCTGGCGGTGTTCGGCGGGAACCGCTGAGTTATCCACAAGGGCGGTTTATCCACAGCCCCGGCCGCGCCGGGGCTCGTGGCGGCCGCGGGCAGGTCCGGCTTGTGGATAAGCCGGTTGTGGATAAGCCACATGGCCTGTATCGCCTTGTCCGGCATAGTTTTCCGGGTTCTTATCCGGCGGCTATACCCTGCTTATCCACAACTCTCAGCGCCGCTATATTTGACTTACAGTCAAATGTAATTCGGTAGAAACCCCGTTTTTCGGCAAAGGCCGGGCGCCGACACTGCGCATCCCGAATCGCTCGATTCCCCGGATGCCCGCCATGCCCCTCGCTCTGTTGGCCCTGACCCTCGGCGCCTTCGCCATCGGCACCACCGAGTTCGTCATCGTCGGCCTGATCCCCACCCTCGCCGCCGACCTCGGCGTCGACCTGCCCTCGGCCGGCCTGCTGGTCAGCCTGTACGCGCTGGCCGTCGCCATCGGCGCGCCGCTGCTGACCGCGCTGACCGGCCGGGTGCCGCGCAAGGCGCTGCTGGTCGGGCTGATGGCCTTGTTCACCGCCGGCAACGTGGTCGCCTGGCTCGCGCCCGGCTACGCCACGCTGATCGTCGCGCGCGTGCTCACCGGTCTCGCCCACGGCGTGTTCTTCTCGGTCGGTTCGATCATCGCCACCAGTCTGGTGCCGAAGGAAAAAGCCGCCAGCGCCATCGCCACGATGTTCAGCGGCATGACCGTCGCCTTCGTCACCGGCATCCCGCTGGGCACCTTCCTCGGCCAGCACTTCGGCTGGCGCGCGACCTTCCTCGCGGTCGCCGCGTTCGGTTTGATCGCGCTGATCGGCAGCGCGCTGTTCGTGCCCAAGCGCATCGCCCACAGCGCGCCCGCGCCGCTGCGCCAGCAAGCCGCGCTGCTGCTGCAACCGCGCCTGCTGCTGGTCTACGCGATGACCGCGGTCGGCTACGGCGGCTCGCTGATCGCCTTCACTTTCCTCGCGCCGATCCTGCAGGACATCGCCGGCTTCGGCCCGAACATGGTCGGCGCGGTGTTGCTCGCCTACGGCGTGTCGGTCGCGGTCGGCAACGTCTGGGGCGGCCGCCTCGCCGACCGCCACGGCCCGGTCAAAGCGCTCAAGACCATCTTCGCCCTGCTCGCCGTCGTGCTGCTGGCGCTGACCTTCACCGCGCACCACCCGTGGCTGGTGGTATTGACCGCCTTGGCCTGGGGCGCCGTCGCATTCGGCAACGTGCCCGGCCTCCAGGTGTACGTGGTCAAGCAGGCGCAGCGTTACGCGCCGCAAGCGGTCGATACCGCGGCCGGCTTCAACATCGCCGCGTTCAACCTCGGCGTCGCCGGCGGCGCCTGGGCCGGCGGCCAGGTCGTGGCTCATCTCGGCTTGGCGCACACGCCGTGGATCGCCGCGCTGGTGGTGTTCGCCGCGTTCGGTTTGACCGCGCTGAGCGGCCGTCTGGATCGCCGCGACGGCATCGCCGACCGCGCCGACGGCCTCGCGGTCGCCGCGCACTGATTCGCCACTGTTACTTCCTTCCCTCGTGTTGTCTGGAGATATCCCCATGAACGTTCCCGCTTTCGGCCTCGGCACTTTCCGCCTCAAGGGCCAAACCGTCGTCGATTCGGTGCGCACCGGCCTCGAGCTCGGCTACCGCGCCGTCGACACCGCGCAGATCTACGGCAACGAAGCCGAGGTCGGCCAAGCCGTCGCCGACAGCGGCGTGGCCCGCGATCAAGTGTTCCTCACCACCAAGATCTGGATCGACAACCTCTCGCGCGAACGCTTGATCCCGAGCCTGCGCGAGAGCCTGTCCAAGCTGCGCACCGATTACGTCGATCTGACCTTGATCCATTGGCCTTCGCCGAACGACGCGGTGCCGGTGGACGAATTCATGAGTGCGTTGCTGCAAGCCAAGCGCGAAGGCCTGACCCGCGCGATCGGCGTGTCCAACTTCAACATCGAGCTGATGCGGCGCGCGATCGCCGCGGTCGGCGCCGATCAGATCGCCACCAATCAGGTGGAGCTGCATCCGTACTTGCAGAACCGCACGCTCGCGCAGTTCGCGCGCGAAGCGGGCATCGGGCTGACCTCGTACATGACGCTGGCTTACGGCAAGGTGCTGAGCGATCCGACGCTGGCGGCGATCGCGGCGAAGCATCGCGCGACGCCGGCGCAGGTGGCCTTGGCCTGGGCGATGCAGTCGGGGTATGCGGTGATTCCGTCTTCGACCAAGCGCGAGAATTTGGCCGGCAATTTGCTGGCGGTTTCGCTGCGGTTGGACGACGAGGACATGCAGCGCATCGTCGGGTTGGATCGCGGCGAGCGGTTGACCGATCCGCAGGGGTTGGCGCCGGTTTGGGATTGATGCGGCGGCGTTGAATTGTCGCGGTCGCGGCTTGCGCCGCTCCTACAGGTCGATCGCGGAGTTCCTCGCGATCTTGGCGTCGTCGCAACGCAGCGACGGTAGGAGCGGCGCGAGCCGCGACCGCCCTCCCACCCGCTCGCCCCGCAAGCTTATCCACAGAACACAGCATCGACGCGATCCGGCCTGCGCCCCATCGCCGCCGCCCCCACGTCATCCCCAACTCCCGCGAGATCCCCCCATGCTGTTCACGCCCTACCGCCTCAGCGGCCTCGACCTGCCCAACCGCATCGTCATGCCGCCGATGACCCGCTCGCGCGCCGGCCGCGGCGACGTCGCCACCGAACTGATGGCGCAGTACTACGCCCAGCGCGCCAGCGCCGGCCTGATCGTCAGCGAAGGCACGCAAATCAGCCGCCAAGGCCAGGGCTACGCCTGGACGCCCGGCCTCTACACCCTCGAACAAATCGCCGGCTGGCGCCGCGTCACCGAGGCCGTGCACGCCGCGGGCGGCCGCATCTTCGCCCAGCTGTGGCATGTCGGCCGCGTCTCGCACGTCGCCTTGCAGGAAAACGGCGCCGCGCCGGTGTCGTCGTCGGCGCTGGTCGCCGAAGGCGTCAAGGTCTTCGTCGATACCGAAGGCCGCGGCCCCGAGGCCGGCGTCGGCGAAATGGTCCAGCACTCCGCGCCGCGCGCGCTGCGCGCCGACGAGATTCCCGCCATCGTCGCCGACTACGCCCAAGCCGCGCGCAACGCCGTCGCCGCCGGGTTCGACGGCATCGAACTGCACGGCGCCAACGGTTACCTCATCAATCAGTTCATCGATTCGCAAGCCAACGCGCGCGACGACGAATACGGCGGCTCGCTGCCGAACCGGTTGCGCTTCCTGCGCGAAGTCGCGCAAGCGGTCAGCGACGCCATCGGCGCCGAACGCGTCGGCGTGCGTCTGGCGCCGCTGACCACGATGCAAGGCGCGGTCGACGACACGCCGCAGGCGACTTATCTGGCCGCGGCGAAGCTGCTCGACGAGATCGGCGTCGCCTACCTGCACATCGCCGAAGCCGATTGGGACGACGCGCCCGGCATGCCCGACGCGTTCCGCGAAGCGCTGCGCATGATCTATCGCGGCACCCTGATTTATTCGGGCAAGTACACCAAGGCGCGGGCCGAGGAGGCATTGGCGAAGGGCTGGGCCGATTTGATCGGCTTCGGCCGGCCGTTCATCGCCAACCCCGATCTGCCGCATCGGCTGCAGCACGATGTGCCGTTGAACGACGGCGATCGCTCGCGGTATTTCGGTGGCGGTGCGCAGGGGTATACCGACTACCCGCGCGCGGCGTGATGGGTGTAGGAGCGGCGTGAGCCGCGACCTCGGCATCGCGCTTGCGTCGTTGCCGAAGTCTCGCGGTCGCGACTTGCGTCGCTCCTACAGGTAGCTAGGTCGCTGCAACGCAGCGGCTGTAGGAGCGACGCGAGTCGCGACCGCGATACCACGCTTACGACGTAACCTTGAAGGATCGATCGCGGCTCACGCCGCTCCTACAGGCGACATCGTCGCGACATCGGCCGCGTCACTTCCCGATGCAAAAACTCGAAAAGATATGCCCCAGCAAATCGTCGGCGCGCACGCGCCCGGTGATTTCACCCAGCGCATCGTGCGCCTGCCGCAACGCCTCGGCGGCCAGATCCAGCATTTCATAATCGAGCTGCGCCCGCGCCTCGCTCAATTCTGCATCCGCGCGCCGCAACGCATCGACGTGCCGCGCGCGCGCCGTGAACGCGCCTTCGCCCGCATCCGCCGCATCGCCCTGCGCCAGCGCGCGCAAACGCGCGTGCATGAGCTGCAAGCCCGCGCCCGTGTGCGCGGATACGAACACGCGATCTTCGCCGCCGACGTCCGCCGGGCCCGGCGAGTCGTGATCGGATTCGAGCAAGTCGATCTTGTTGTAGACGAACAACCGCGCCGGCACCGCTTCGATCGCATCGGCGACCGCGGCGAGGCCGCCGTGCGGATTGCGCGCGTCGAGCACGACGATGGCCAGATCGGCGCGGTCGAGTTCGCCGCGCGCGCGGCGCATGCCTTCGCGCTCGATCGCGTCGCCGCCGTCGCGCAGGCCGGCGGTGTCGACCAAGGTCAGTTCGACGCCGTCGAGTTTGATGGTCTCGTGCAGTAGATCGCGGGTGGTGCCCGCGATGTCGGTGACGATGGCGCGTTCGCTGCCGGCCAAGGCGTTCAGCAACGAACTCTTGCCCGCGTTGGGCGGGCCGACGATCACCGCGTGCAATCCGTCGCGCAGGCGGCGGCCGCGTTCGGCCGCGGCCAGCAGCGCTTGCAAGGCTTGCGCGGTGTCGCTCAAGCGCGCGCGCAACGCGGCGCCGCCGAGCGTGTCGATGGGTTCGTCGGCGAAATCGATCGCGGCTTCGATGTGCACGCGCACCGCGAGCAAGTCGCCGGCCAGCGCGTCGACCCTGCGCGAGAACTCGCCGTCGAGCGCGCGCCGCGCCGCCCGCGCCGCGCGCGCATCGGCGGCGGCGATCAGATCGGCGACGGCTTCGGCTTGAGCGAGATCGAGCCGGCCTTCGAGAAACGCGCGTTCGCTGAACTCGCCCGGCCGCGCGCGGCGCGCGCCGAGCGCGCAGGCGCGCGCGAGCAGTTCTTCCAGCAACGCCGGGCCGCCGTGCGCCTGCAACTCGGCCACGTCTTCGCCGGTGTAGCTGGCCGGCGCGGCGAAGTAGAGCGCGATGCCGTCGTCGAGCGTTTCGCCGTCGGCGTCGCGGAAGCGCACGTAATGGGCATGGCGCGGCTGCAGTTCGCGGCCGGTCATCGCCTGCGCGATCCCGCGCGCGTGGCGGCCGGACAAACGCACGATGCCGACGCCGCCCGCGCCGGGCGCGGTGGCGACGGCGGCGATGGTGTCGCGGGCGGGAGAGGCGGCGGTCATGGGCGAATGATAGTGGGTGGCGAGGCTGGGGATAACTCGGGGTGGAGCAGGGAACTGGGGAATGGGATTTCGGACTCGGATCGGACCTAGGACGAGGAGCGAGGAGCGAGGAGCGAGGAGCGAGGAGCGAGGAGCGAGGAGCGAGGAGCGAGGAGCGAGGAGCGAGGAAGAGCCTACAAGCCGCGGCGGCCGCTACCTACCGTCATCTCCGCGAAAGCGGGGATCCAGGGTTTTACCGAGGCACGACGCTGAAGTCTTTGGGTCCCCGCCTGCGGGGGATGACGACTTGGGAGTTTCTGCAGCTGTCGTGAGGACCGCGTCGTTGCGTGGAACCGTCAGAACGCCGGCCTGCAGCAACGCGTCCAGCTAACGACCCGCCGACGCGCTCCCCACCGACTTATCCCCAAAAACACGAAGCCCGCCATACGGCGGGCTTCGCTTCGATCCGTTCGCTCAAGAACGAGCGATCAGCTCTTGTCCTTGTCCTTTCCGCCGCCGCTACCGCCCGCGTTGTCTTCCGCGTAGCGCTTGGTCGTCGCCCACTGCTGCAGCAGACCCAAACCGCCGTTGGCGACTTGGTACAGCACCAGACCCGCCGGCAGGAACGCCAGGATCGCGCCGAACATCAGCGGCATGAACTGCATCATCTTCTGCTGCGCCGGGTCCATGCCGGTCATCGGGGTCAGCTTCTGCGTCGCCCACATGATCGCGATGTTGCACAGCGGCAGCACGAAGAACGGATCGCGCGAGGTCAGGTCGTGGATCCACAGCATCCACGGCGCGTGGCGCAGTTCCACCGACTCGGCCAGCATCCAATAGAGCGTCATGAAGATGATGATGCTCGGCAGCAGCGGCAGACAGCCGCCGACCGGGTTGATCTTCTCCTTCTTGTACAGCTCCATCAGCGCCATCTGGAACTTCTGCTTGTCGTCGCCGTAACGCTCCTTGAGCTGGGCGACGCGCGGCTGGAACTTGCGCATCTTCGCCTGCGACTTGTACTGCGCCGCCGACAGCGGATACAGCGCCAGCTTCAGCAGCACTACCAGGCCGATGATCGCCCAGCCCCAGTTGCCGAACAGGCCGTGCAGCTTGTCGAGCAGCCAGAACAGGCCGTTGGCGAGGGTGGCGAAGATCGAGTAGCTGCTGAAGTCGACCGCGCGGTCCAGACCCTGCACCTTCTGCGCTTCGATCGCCTTGACCAGCTTCGGGCCGACCCACAGGCGCGCTTCGGTGCTGGCCTTCTGGCCGGGCGCGACGTTGACGCCCGGGCCGAGGTCGCGGATCAGGTACTGCGGCGCGCCGCCGGCGTTGAGCTGCTCGAGCGAGAACTGGCCCTGGTCCTTGTCGCCCGGAATCCAGGCGGCGAAGAAGTGGTGCTGCAGCATCGCGATCCAACCGCCGGAGACCTGCTTGTTGAGGTTGCCGTCGGAGGCGAACTTGTCGAACTTGCGCTTCTCGTACTTATCGGTCGGGCTGTACCACGCCGCGCCCTGGAAGCTGTACTGCTCGGGGCTGAAGGGGCCCTTGCGCGCGAGCTCGCGCGGCACCCGGCTGAGCTGGCGGTAGACGAAGCCCTGCCACGGCGCGGCGCCGGCGTTGCTGACGTCGTCGCGGACCTTGATGACGTAGTCGCCGCGACGGAAGGTGTAGGTGCGGGTGATGGTCACGCCGTTGGCGCCGGTCCACACGAACGGCACCGCGATGTCCTTGGCGCCGTCGGCGAGCTTGAGCTCGCGCGAATCGCCGGCGTAGCGGAAGCCGCTTTCGTGGGTCGGGGCGATGCCGCCCTGGCTGACCCAGCCGCTCTGGGCGACGAAGTACAAGGTCGAGTCGTGCGCCAGCAGGCGCATCGGCGGGCTGTTCGGCTCGGTGCCGACCGGGTAGCGCAGCAGGTCGGCTTCGCTGACTTCGCCGCCGCGCAGGATCACCTTGAACACGTCGGTGCTGATCGTCACCGGCGCGTCGGTGGCCGGCGCGGCGCCGGCGACCGGGGTGGCGCCCGCGGCGGGCGGCGCGGTGGGCGCGCCCGGCACGCCGGGCTGGGCGGCGAGGCCCGCGGCGCTGGGCACGGTGCTGACCGGCGCGACCGCGCCCGGCGGCGGAGCCGGCGGCGCCGACTTCTCCTTGCCCCATTCCATCCACAGCAGGGTCGCCACCATCAGCCAGGCGAGGATCAGGAAAGCACGGGTCTGGTTCATGGGCAGCAGGCGGGCTCAGCCGGGACCGGGGTCCGGCGTGGGGTGAGAAGGGGAAGCGGCCGGCATTGTGCCGGGGGCCGCAGTCTCGGGCAATGCGAGAGCGCTACGCGCGCCGGCGCGCTTGAGCAGACTCTCGAACGCGGCGCGGAGTTCCGGGCCGGACAGCTTGGACGCGCCGGGCCGCGCGACCAGCACATAATCGCCCGGCGCGAGCTCGGCGCGCAGGTGGCGGAAGGCGTCGCGGAAGATGCGCTTGATCCGGTTGCGGCCGACCGCGTTCGGATCGACCTTGCGCGACACCGCCAGGCCCAGGCGCGCGGGCACGTTCGGATCGGCCTGGACATGCAAAGCGAGCACGGGCAGCGCCACGCGCCGTCCATGCTTGAAGATGCGGTCGAAATCGGAACGCGCGCGTACCCGCGCGGTGCGCGGGAAGCGGGACGAATTCATTGCAGGCGGTCGGCCGCGCGGCGCCGGATCGGACTGGTTGGGCCGGAAGCGGCCAACAGCGATCGCGGCAGGGCGGCCGGCAACGCTTAGGCGGTCAGGCGCTTGCGGCCCTTGGCACGACGACGGGCGAGGATCTTGCGACCATCGGCGGTCTTCATGCGGGCACGGAAACCGTGGTCGCGCTTGCGCTTGAGGTTGCTGGGCTGGTAGGTGCGCTTGGTGGCCATGACAGGCTCGCAAAGATAACGACGAAAGTGGACCGCCGATTCTAGCGGCGCACCCGAGTCAGGGTCAAGCCTTTGTCCCGATTGGGATTCCCGATCCGCGACGGACGCCACCGAA
The DNA here is from genome assembly GCF_018847975.1 of Lysobacter sp. K5869. NCBI lineage: Bacteria > Pseudomonadati > Pseudomonadota > Gammaproteobacteria > Lysobacterales > Lysobacteraceae > Lysobacter > Lysobacter sp. K5869. The sequence goes on from NZ_CP072597.1 coordinate 1,058,300, forward strand.
GCGGCCGGGGACAGCCTGTGTACGAGCTGTGCATGAACCTGTGGATTAGTCCTGTTCCGAACCCGGCCTCGGTGGTAGTCTGACCGACCCCCCGGCTTCCTGCGTCGCGATGTGCGCATCGTGCGTTGGGCCGCTTTCGTCCGTCGCCGGCGCTGTCGCCGCCGCGGCCGACCGCATCGCGCAGCATCACGCATAAAAGAAGACACGCTACAGATGGAAGCCTGGCCCCGCTGCCTCGAACGCCTTGAAGCCGAGTTCCCGGTCGAGGACGTGCATACCTGGTTGAAGCCGCTGCAAGCCGCGCAGCGCGACAGCAAGACCGTGCTCTACGCGCCCAACGCGTTCGTGGTCGAGCATGTGCGCGAGCGCTATCTCTCGCGCATCCGCGAATTGCTTTCGTACTTCGCCGGCAGCGAAGACGTCAGCCTGGAAGTCGGCTCGCTGCCGCGCTCGCCGGCCAGCACCCAGCCGTTGCCGCTGGAACCGGTGGCGAGCGTGGTGCGGCAAACGCCGGCCGCGGTGACCGCGCCGGTCGAACCGTTCCAAGGCAATCTCGATACGCATTACACCTTCGATAATTTCGTCGAAGGCCGCAGCAACCAGCTCGGCCGCGCCGCCGCGTGGCAGGCCGCGCAGAAGCCGGGCGAGCGCGCGCACAATCCGCTGCTGCTGTACGGAGGCACCGGCCTCGGCAAGACCCACCTTATGTTCGCCGCCGGCAACGCCATGCGCGACGCCAATCCGGCGATGCGGGTGATGTACCTGCGTTCGGAACAGTTCTTCAGCGCGATGATGAAAGCGCTGCAGGACAAGACCATGGATGCGTTCAAGCGCCAGTTCCAGCGCGTCGACGCGCTGCTGATCGACGACATCCAGTTCTTCGCCGGCAAGGACCGCACCCAGGAAGAGTTCTTCCACACCTTCAATGCGCTGTTCGACGGCAAGCAGCAGATCATCCTGACCTGCGACCGCTACCCGCGCGAAGTCGAAGGCCTGGAGCCGCGGCTCAAGTCGCGCCTGGCCTGGGGCCTGTCGGTGGCGATCGAGCCGCCGGACTTCGAGACCCGCGCCCAGATCGTGATCTCCAAGGCCAAGGAACGCGGCGCCGCGATCCCCGAGGAAGTCGCCTTCCTGCTGGCCAAGAAGATGCGCTCGAACGTGCGCGACCTGGAAGGCGCGCTCAACACCCTGACCGCCCGCGCCAACTTCACCGGCCGCGCGATCACCGCCGAGTTCGCCCAGGAGACCCTGCGCGACCTGCTGCGCGCCCAGCAGCAGGCGATCGGCATCCCCAACATCCAAAAGACCGTGGCAGACTACTACGGCCTCCAGATCAAGGACTTGTTGTCGAAACGGCGCACGCGTTCGCTCGCCCGTCCGCGCCAGGTGGCTATGGCGCTGACCAAGGAACTGACCGAACACTCGCTGCCGGAGATCGGCGATGCCTTCGCCGGTCGCGACCACACGACCGTTCTGCACGCCTGCCGTCAGATCCGCACCCTCATGGAAACCGACGGCAAGCTGCGGGAAGACTGGGACAAGCTGATCCGCAAGCTCAGCGAGTGATCCGCGGCGCCCGATCGACGGGCGCCGGCCTCGGCCTGGGATGCGCGGCAGCGCCGACGGCGCGATCCCGACATCGCGCTGCCGGCCGCGTCGCGCGGCCCGCGCCAACGCTGGCGCCGCACGTCCGGCTTTCTGGCCGGCGAACCGGCCGCGAATTTCCGCTCAGCCCAGGGGCCAGCGCCTCGTTTGCGTTGGGCGGCGCCTAGCCGGACTCCACGACGACGAGCGCGACGCAGCGGCGCGGCCTTCCGGTCGGCCCGCGGCCGTCCGCGCTCATCCGTAGAGATCGCAGGACCGCAGCATCGAGGCCGGGCGGGGGTTTCGGCGTTGGCGGTGTCGCTCATCCAGCGGAACCGGCAGGCCAGACGCTCGCGCGGCTCGCGATGGCGGAAGTCCATTGGCTCCGGCGTCTCGGGGTCCGCTTGGACACTTCGTCGCCGGTGGACACAAGGTAATGGCTAAGTTGCTGATACGAAAGGCATAAGTTGGGGGACTAGATTCGTACAAGCTGTGGATAAAGTTGACGCCGCGCGACCGCGCCGCAGTTATCCACAGGATCTACCGGTCCTCCAGGGCCAGTTCTACCCGCTTTTGAAGTACCGAAAAATAGTTGTAAATCAAAGGCTTAAGTCGGTTTTCAACCGTTTTTCGCCGCTCCACCGCCACTAAGCTTTTGATTTATACATCTCTTTTGTAATTGGGCTTGCGCCCACCGACCGGCCAAGGGGTCCGCATGCGTTTCAGCCTGCAACGCGAAGTTTTTCTCAAGCCGTTGGCCCAAGTGGTCAATGTCGTCGAACGCCGGCAGACCTTGCCGGTCCTCGCCAACCTGCTGGTGCAGGTCAAGGACGGCCAGTTGTCGCTGACCGGCACCGATCTGGAAGTCGAAATGATTTCCCGGGTCAACGTCGACGACGCGAAAGACGGCGAAACCACGATTCCGGCGCGCAAGCTGTTCGAAATCGTTCGCGCCCTGCCCGACGGCAGCAAGGTCACCGTGAGCCAGGCCGCCGAGAAGATCACCGTGCAGGCCGGCCGTTCGCGCTTCACCTTGTCGAGCCTGCCGGCCAACGACTTCCCGTCGATCGACGAAGTCGAAGCCACCGAACGCGTGCGCGTTCCAGAAGCCGCGCTCAAGGAGCTGATCGAACGCACCGCGTTCGCAATGGCGCAGCAGGACGTGCGCTATTACCTCAACGGTCTGCTGTTCGATCTGCGCGAAACCAGCCTGCGCTGCGTCGCCACCGACGGCCACCGTTTGGCCTTGTGCGAAGCGCCGTTCGAAGGCGGCGCGCAGACCAAGCGCCAGATCATCGTGCCGCGCAAGGGCGTGCAGGAACTGCAGCGTTTGCTCGAAGGCGGCGATCGCGAGGTCGAGCTGGAAATGGGCCGCGGCCACATCCGCATCAAGCGCGACGATGTGACCTTCACCAGCAAGCTCATCGACGGCCGTTTCCCCGATTACGAAGCCGTGATTCCGATCGGCGCCGACCGCGAAGTGCGGATCGAGCGCGAAATCCTGCGCGCGTCGCTGCAGCGCGCGGCGATTTTGTCGAACGAGAAGTACCGCGGCGTGCGCATCGAAGTCTCGCCGGGCCAGCTCAAGATCAGCGCGCACAACCCGGAACAGGAAGAAGCGCAGGAAGAAGTCGAAGCCGACACCAAGGTCGACGACCTGGCCGTGGGCTTCAACGTCAACTACCTGCTGGACGCCCTGACCGCGCTGCGCGACGAGCACGTGGTGCTGGCGCTGCGCGACGCCAACTCGTCGGCGCTGGTGCGCGAGGCCTCGAACGAGCGTTGCCGCCATGTGGTGATGCCGCTGCGGCTCTGATCCACGCCCGGTTCGCTTCGGTTCCACGTGGAACAAAACACACGCCCGGCTTCTGCCGGGCGTGTTCGTTTTGGGCTTCCGCGTTCCGACCAGCTCCTGCGCAAGGTTCCTGAGCCCCCTGTAGGAGCGGCGTAAGCCGCGATAAACCGAAGCGGTTGACCTCCGAGAACCGGCCGAAGTGGCTGTTCTGCAAGCGAAAAGCCCCGCATCGACGCGTTTCGGCCTCGGTTAGCCCCGCTTTCGTACATCGCTTCGTTTTATCGCGGCTCACGCCGCTCCTACCCGGCAGCCCGAGCGCCGCTCCTGCCCCGCCTCAGCCCAATCTGCGATCATTTCCCCATGCACGTAACCCGCCTGGACGCCCGCGGCCTGCGCCGCTTCGCCGACGTAAGCCTGTTGCCGGCGCCCGGGATCAACCTGATCACCGGCGAAAATGGTGCGGGCAAGACCAGCCTGCTCGAAGCCCTGCATCTGATGGCGTACGGCCGCAGCTTCCGCGGCCGGGTTCGGGACGGGCTGATCCGGGCTGGCGATCCGGCCTTGGAGGTGTTCGTCGAATGGCAGGAAGCCCGCCGCGATCAACGCCGCAAGGCCGGACTGCGCCACAGCGGCCAGGATTGGGTCGGCCGGCTCGACGGGGCCTCGGTGTCCCAGCTCGGCGAACTCTGCGCCGCGCTGGCCGTCGTGAGTTTCGAGCCCGGCAGCCATTCCCTGATTACCGGGCCGGGCGAAATCCGCCGTCGTTACCTCGATTGGGGTTTGTTCCACGTGGAACCAGACTTCACTCCGCTGTGGCGGCGTTACACGCGGGCGCTCAAGCAGCGCAATGCCCTGCTCAAGGCTCGCGCCCGCGACGGGCAGCTCGATGCCTGGGATCGGGAGTTGTCCGAGGCCGGCGAACCGTTGAGCCGCCGTCGCCAGCAGTATCTGGACGAGCTCCAACCCCGATTCGCCGCCTTCGCGACCGAACTGGCGCCCGGATTGGGGGCGATCCGCCTCGATTACGTCCCCGGCTGGCGCCGCGACGAGTTTCCGCTGGCCGATGCTCTGCTGCTGGCCCGCGAGCGCGATCAGCAGCAAGGCTTTACCTCGGTCGGCCCGCATCGCGCGGATTGGCGGATCGGCTACGGCGGGATTCCGGGGCGCGAGGCCTTGTCGCGCGGGCAGGCGAAGCTGGTCGCCCTGGTCGCGTTGCTGGCCCAGGCCGAGCAACACGCCCAAATCCAGGGCGAATGGCCGGTGATCGCGTTGGACGATCTGGCCTCCGAGCTGGATCGCAAGCATCAGCGCCGGGTCTTGGAGCGGCTGATCGCCAGCCGGGCCCAGGTTTTCATCACCGGGACGGAGGCGCCGCCCGCGCTGGCCGAGATGCAGGTCGAGATCGCTCGGTTCCACGTGGAACATGGAACCTTGAAGCCGGAATGATTCACGGCTGGCGTGGAACCGGCCTCCGCCAGCGTGGAACTTGCGAACGTCGGCTCCACGCACGTGTTCCACGTGGAACACACTGCCGAACCCGCCTCTAAACCCGCCGACCTCCCCGCGCATCCCTTTGAGACGAACCACCTCAGGGACGACCGCTTGAACCGCATGCTCTCCGCTCTGCTCGGCCTGTGCTTCGTCGCCCAAGCCGCGCCTGCCCTCGCCCAGGTCGATCTCGCCGCCCTCAGCCGCGGCACCGTCGGCCCCCGCACCCAAGTCGCCGTGCTCGGCAGCACCCATCTGAGCGGCTTGCCGAAGGATTACGACCTCAAGGCCTTGGAACCGCTGCTGGAGCGGCTCGCGGCCTTCAAACCCGACGTGATCGCCATCGAAGCTGTCTCCGGCGAGGATTGCGACCACCTGACCCGCTACCGCGAGCTCTTCGACGGCGCCGACGAGAGCTACTGCGCCGACACCGAAGCCGCGCGCAAGGCCACCGGCCTGGACGTCCACGCCGCCGTGGTCGCCGTGCGCCAGCGCTATGCCGAGTGGCCGGCCCACCCGACTCCCGCCCAGCGCCGCGCGCTCGCCAGCCTGCTGCTGGCCGCCAACGACCGGCCCTCGGCGCTGACCCAATGGCTGCAGCTGCCGCCGGCCGAGCGCCGCGCCGGCGACGGCCTGGACGCGGCCCTCGCGGCCCAGCTCGACCGGCTCGCCACCGACGCCCGCAACGAGAACTACCGCATCGGCGCGGTCCTGGCCGCGCGCCTGGGCCTGCAGCGGGTCTACGCGGTCGACGACCACCACGCCGACCGCATCACCGCCGACGCCGGCAAGGGCTACGAAGCAGCGGTCAAGGCGGTCTGGGCCGGCTTCGTCTACCCCTTCGCCGAGCGCGAAAAGGCGCTCATCGACCAGGGCGATCTGCTCGGCCTGTATCGCCGCCTCAACGCCCCCGAATCGCAGCAGGCCGCCATCGCCGGCGACTTCGGCGCCAACCTCCGCGAGCCCTCGCCCGAGCGCTACGGCCGCCAGTACGTGGCGTGGTGGGAGGCGCGCAACCTGCGCATGGCCGCGAACCTGCGCGAGGCCTTCGGCAACCGGCCCGGCGCGCGCGTGCTCGACATCGTCGGCGCCTCGCACAAGCCCTATCTGGAGGCCTATCTGCGCCCGATGCACGACGTCGAGGTGGTCGACGTGCAAGCGCTGCTGGCGCCTGGGACGCGCTGAGAGCCCTTCTGCCCGCGCGGGGCTGGGGACCCAGGGGGCAGGGGGCGCGAGGTGCTATAATTTCCGCTGGATCCCAATAGCTAATGTCTGGCAGGGCGCCGTACTTTTCGCCCGGCCGTGCCAGCCTTTGCAGCCGACCCGAAGCGAATGACCGACGAAACCGTTCCGACCCCGCCCTCGACCTCGTACGACTCCAGCAAGATCACCGTGCTGCGCGGCCTGGAGGCCGTGCGCAAGCGGCCCGGCATGTACATCGGCGACGTGCACGACGGCACCGGCCTGCACCACATGGTGTTCGAAGTCGTCGACAACGCGATCGACGAAGCGCTCGCCGGCCACGCCGACGATGTCGTCGTCACCCTGCTCACCGACGGCTCGGTCTCGGTCTACGACAACGGCCGCGGCATTCCGGTGGACATCCACAAGGAAGAAGGCGTCTCCGCGGCCGAGGTGATCCTCACCGTGCTGCACGCCGGCGGCAAGTTCGACGACAACAGCTACAAAGTCTCCGGCGGCCTGCACGGCGTGGGCGTGTCGGTGGTCAACGCGCTGTCCTCGCACCTGTGGCTGGACATCTGGCGCGACGGCTACCACCACCAGCAGGAATACGCGCTGGGCGAGCCGGTGTATCCGCTCAAGCAACTCGACGCCTCCGACAAGCGCGGCACCTTGCTGCGCTTCCTGCCGGCGGCGGAGATCTTCACCGACATCGAGTTCCACTACGACATCCTCGCGCGCCGCCTGCGCGAACTGTCGTTCCTCAACTCGGGCGTCAAGATCACCCTGATCGACGAGCGCGGCGAAGGCCGCCGCGACGTGTTCCAGTACGAGGGCGGCATCCGCTCCTTCGTCGAGCATCTCGCGCAGGTCAAAACGCCGCTGCATCCGAACGTGATTTCGGTGTCCGGCGAGCTCAACGGCATCACCGTGGAAGTGGCGTTGCAGTGGACCGATTCCTATCAGGAAACGATGTTCTGCTTCACCAACAACATTCCGCAGAAGGACGGCGGCACCCACCTGATCGGTTTCCGCGCCGCGCTCACCCGCACGCTGACCAACTACATCGAGCAGAGCGGCATCGCCAAGCAGGCGAAGATCGCGCTGTCGGGCGACGACATGCGCGAAGGCATGATCGCGGTGCTGTCGGTGAAGGTGCCCGATCCGAGCTTCTCCTCGCAGACCAAGGAAAAGCTGGTCAGCTCGGAAGTGCGTCCGGTGGTGGAAAGCACCTTCGGCGCGCGCCTGGAAGAGTTCCTGCAGGAACACCCGAACGAAGCGCGCGCGATCACCGGCAAGATCATCGACGCCGCGCGCGCGCGCGAAGCCGCGCGCAAGGCGCGCGACCTGACCCGCCGCAAGGGCGCGCTCGACATCGCCGGCCTGCCCGGCAAGCTCGCCGACTGCCAGGAAAAGGATCCGGCGCTCAGCGAACTGTTCATCGTCGAGGGCGACTCCGCGGGCGGCTCGGCCAAGCAAGGCCGCAACCGCAAGACCCAGGCGATCCTGCCGCTCAAGGGCAAGATCCTCAACGTCGAGCGCGCGCGCTTCGACCGCATGCTCGGCAGCGCCGAGGTCGGCACGCTGATCACCGCGCTGGGCACCGGCATCGGCAAGGACGAGTACAACCCGGACAAGCTGCGTTACCACCGCATCATCCTGATGACCGACGCCGACGTCGACGGCTCGCACATCCGCACGCTGCTGCTGACGTTCTTCTACCGGCAGATGCCGGAGCTGATCGAGCGCGGCCACATCTACATCGGCTTGCCGCCGCTGTACAAAATCAAGCAGGGCAAGAACGAGATCTACCTCAAGGACGATGCCGCGCTCGACGCCTACCTCGCCGGCAACGCGGTCGAAGGCGCCGGCCTGATTCCGGCCGACGGCGAGCCGCCGATCGAAGGCACGGCGCTGGAGAAGCTGCTGCTGGCCTACGCGCAAGCCAAGGACACCATCGCCCGCAGCGCGCATCGCTACGATCCGAACGTGCTGTCGGCGCTGATCGATTTCACCCGCCTCGACAGCGACTACCTGCTCAACCAGACGCCGGACTTCGCCGCGCTGGAAGCGCGCCTCAACGAAGCCGGCCTCGGCCGTCCGCGCTACTCGCTGACCCTGCACCGGGCCAACGAAACGCGTCAGGCCGCGCTGCTGGTCAAGCGCGTCCACATGGGCCAGGAACTGACCCAGGTGCTGCCGCTGGCGTCCTTCGACAGCGGCGAGCTGCGCGCGCTGCGCGAAGCCGCGGCGCTGCTGCACGGGCTGGTGCGCGACGGCGCGCAGATCGTGCGCGGCAACCGCACCCAGGCGGTGTCCAGCTTCGGTCAGGCCCAGGCCTGGCTGATGGAGGAAGCCAAGAAGGGCCGCCAGATCCAGCGCTTCAAGGGCCTGGGCGAAATGAACCCCGAGCAGCTGTGGGACACCACGGTGAATCCGGAAACCCGCCGCCTGCTGCAGGTGCGGATCGAGGACGCGGTCGCCGCCGACCAGATCTTCAGCACGCTGATGGGCGATGTGGTGGAACCGCGGCGCGAGTTCATCGAGGACAACGCGCTCAAGGTGGCCAATCTCGACGTCTGAGCCCGCGTCGGACGCTCCCCCCGCCGGCGCCGCGATGGCCGCGCCGGCCGACCCCTCGCCTGCGTTCGCGGGCGAGGCGGGCGCCGCTCCGGCGGCCGGCCGCGGCCTGGGTTCCACGGCCGCATTCGCTGCCCCCGCTTCCGGGCGCGGCTCCGCGGCCGCCCTGGCGACGCCCGCGCCCCTGCTGCCGGCGCTGGCCGGTTTCTTCTTCGACCTGCTGCTGTGGGTGTTCCTGCTGGCCGGCGGCTCGCTGCTCGGCACGGTCGCCTGGGGCTTCGTCCAAGGCCTGAACGGCGCATCGCCCGCGCAAGCGGGGCCGCCGATGGCGGTTTCGCTCGCCATCGGGCTCCTCGCGACCGCTTTCGCGGCCCTGATCGTCTACTACTTTCGTCGAAATGCGAACGCGGTCGAGCGGAGCGCCGCGTGGCGGGCGTTGTCGCGGCCATTTACGTGGATCTGGATCGCAACGGCGATCATCGTGCTGCTATCGGGCAGTTCCCTGGCCGATAAGCTGACCCAGGCGCTGACTATCGACGCCACCCCGACCAACGCCGTCCTCAGCGAGCCGCTGCATCGGCAGCCGGCGCTGTGGCTGGTGTTCGCGGTGCTGATCGCACCGGCCTACGAAGAGCTGATGTTCCGCCGGGTGCTGTTCGGCCGACTGTGGGCGGCGGGCCGGCCGTGGCTGGGATTGGCCCTGAGTTCGGTCGCGTTCGCCCTGGTCCACGAGCCGCCCGGCCTCGGCGCCGGCCGCGGCTGGGGCGTGCTGGTGCTGTGGAGCGTGTACGCATTGATGGGCGCGGTGTTCGCCTGGATCTACCGCCGCACCGGCAGCTTGTGGGCGGCTTACCTCGCGCACGCCGGCAACAACCTGATCGCCTGCCTGGCGCTGATGGACGGGCCCTGAGGCCGTCAAGCCCGGTTCCCCGCAAACCCGCACCGCTATTGACGATCCGTTAATCCGGCCGGGGCTACAAAGCCGTTATCGCTTTGGGGACAACCGGCAATGAAACGCATCTTGCTCGCGCTGACGATCGCGGCCGCGGTCGCGGCCTGCGCCACCACCACGTCGCCGACCGGGCGCACCCAGCACGTCGGCGCGGTCTCCAAGGCCCAGCTCGACCAAATGGGTGCGCAGGCCTTCGCCGAGACCAAGAAAAAAGAGCGCATCAGCACCGACCAGCGCCAGAACGCCTACGTGCGCTGCGTGGTGAACTCGATCACGCGCGAACTGCCGCAAGGTTGGCAGGCGAATTGGGAAGTGGCCGTGTTCGTGGATAGTTCCCCCAACGCCTTTGCGCTTCCTGGCGGAAAGGTTGGCGTAAACACGGGGATTTTCACCGTCGCCAAGAACCAAGACCAACTTGCGGCGGTGATTTCGCACGAAATCGGCCACGTGGTTTCGCGTCACCACGACGAGCGCATCACCCGCCAGATGGGCAGCCAGGTCGCGCTCAACATCCTCGGCAGCCTGATGGGCGCGCGCTACGGCGACGGCGCCGCCAGCGCCACCAGCCAGCTCGGCGGCGCGGCCCTGCAGACCGCCTTCCTGCTGCCCGGTTCGCGCACCCAGGAAAGCGAGGCGGACGTGGTGGGTCAACGACTTATGGCACAGGCGGGCTACGACCCGCGTCAGGCAGTGGACCTGTGGCAGAACATGATCGCGGCCAGCAGCACCCGGCCGCCGCAATGGCTGTCCACCCACCCCGACCCGCAGTCGCGCATCCACGAACTCAACGCCCGTGCCGGCGCCTTGATCCCGGTCTACGAGCAGGCACGCGCGGCCGGCCGTACGCCGAAGTGTGGATGATGAACGTGTGAAAAAGGCGGCCCGAACCCGTATCGCGCAGCCCCGAATTTCTGTTAGGTTGGCGGCCCCTTGGCCTTGCGCCGGTCCGCCGCGAGGCTCCGGTCTGCGGCCGCTGAGCCCTTTGAGGTGAGTCACATGAACAAGCAACCCACCCGTCGCAGCACCCTGCTCGCCGCCGCCATCGGTGCGGTGCTGGTGTTCGGTGCCGTGACCCAGGTCAACGCCCAGACCGCCTCCGAACGCAGCGCCCAGCGCCGCGCCTCCAAGGACAGCGGCAAGCCCGCCAAGCAGGAAAACCAGTACCCGAACGCGACCCGCACCGCGCCGGAAGCCAAAGCCTCGTCCAAGGGCGGCGCCAAGCTGCAGAAGATGATGGACGCGTTCGACAAGGAGAAGTTCCCGGAGGCCCGTTCGCAGGCCGACGCGATCATCGCCGACACCGGTCTCAATCCGTACGAACGCTCCTTCGCCGCGCAGATCGGCTTCCAGGTGGCTTACGACGCCGACGACAACAAGGCGGCGATCGAGTACCTGAAGAAGGCCATCGAGATCAACGGCCTCGACAACAACGCCCACTTCGACCGCATGTTCGTCCTGGCCCAGCTGCAGCTGCAGGAAGAGCAGTACGCCGAATCGCTGGCGACCATGGACCGTTTCCTCAACGAGTCCAAGAGCACCAAGCCCGAGCATCTGATCGTCAAGGGCAACGCGCTGTACCGCCTGGAGCGCTACCCGGACGCGGCCAAGATCATCAAGCAGGCCGTCGACGCCTCGCCGGAGCCGAAGCAGGAATGGCTGCAGCTGCTGATGGCGAGCTACGTCGAGAACAACCAGGGCGCCGAAGCGGCCAAGGTCGCCGAGTCGATCGCCGCCAAGAATCCGAACGACAAGCGCGCGCAGATGAACGTCGCCGCGGTCTATTCGCAGGCCGACATGCTCGACAAGGCCGCCGCGGTGCTGGAGAAGATCCGCGCCTCCGGCCAGTTCACCGAGGACAAGGATTATCGTCAGCTTTACGCCACCTACCTTAATCTCGACAAGAAGGAGAAGGAGGCGATCGGTGTGATCAACGAGGGTCTGCAGAAGGGCGTGCTCAAGCCCGACTACCAGGCTTACGTGGCCCTGGCCCAGGCTTATTACTATTCGGACCAGACCGGCCCCTCGATCGACGCGTACAAGAAAGCGGCTCCGCTCGCGCCGGACGGTGAGACGTACCTGAATCTCGCCCGCGTGCTGTGGCAGGAAGACCGCATCCCCGAGGCCAAGGAAGCCGCCAAGCAGGCGATCGCGAAGGGCGTGAAAAAGCCCGAGGACGCCAACAAGATTCTCGCGCTGAAAGGCAAGTAATTTCAGCGTGCAGGGCCGACCGCGCTTGTAAACCTGTGACGCGGTTTGGTATATGCTAGGAGGTTCCCGCGACTGGAAACGGTTGCAGGAACCGAACGATGGCCCGAGGCGCCCAGGCGTCCGGTAACACCTCCCGAGCTGACGGCATGACGCAAGACCTCGAACTCCAAGTTAGGAAAAATGACGACCGCGAAGGTTTGAACTGGGCACGTATTGCCGGTATCTCCTGCGCGATCGCCGTGCATGCTGCGGCGCTGCTGTTGTTGCTGGCCCCGATGACTCCGCCCGCCCAGCAGCAGGACAAGGAGGAGGTGACGATGGTGAACATCATCAAGCCGCCGCCGCCGCCCCCGCCGCCGCCGCCGCCGCCGCCGGAGCCGCCGAAGGAAATCAAGCAGCCGCCGAAGGAGCTGTCGCCGCCGCGTCCGACTCCGACGCCGCCGCCGCCGGAACAGCCGCCGATCGAGAACCTCGATCCGAGCCCGGTCGATCCGCCCGCCCCGCCGCCGGCGCCGCCCGCGCCGCCGCAGGTGGCCAGCGACATCGGTTCGAGCGTGGATCCGTCCTCGCGCCGCCTGAACCCGCCGAAATATCCGCCGACCGAAGCCCGTCAGGGCGTGGGTGGTACCGTGGTCCTGGTCATCAGCATCGACGGCCAAGGCAACGTGCTCGACGTGCAAGTCGAGAAGTCCAGCCGCAACCGCAACCTGGACCGCGCGGCCATGGATGCCGCACGCAAGTGGCGCTTCAATCCCGAAATGAAAAACGGTCAGCCGGTCGCCAGCCGCGTCCGAGTGCCCGTCGATTTCGTCCCGCCGACCTGATCGGGGTCGCGGGGCCGTTGTGAGTCACACGTAATACCTTCTTTCCTTTCCACGACATTACAAAGGTAAGCGTCATGCTGCAGCAAACCACCACCGCCGCCGCCGGGGGCTCCAACGCAGAAGCTCTCCAGCAGATGAGCTTCATGCATCTGGCGCAGAACTTCGACTTCGTCGGCTGGGTCGTGTTCATCACGCTCCTGCTGATGTCGGTTCTGTCGGTCTACTGGATCGTCATCAACTTCGTGAAGAACCTGCGTCTGCGCGGTTCGTCCGACCGCGTCGTCAGCACGTTCTGGGAAACCCCGAACGCGCAGGACGCCATCCGTTACATGGAAGAGCAGTCGCGCAGCGAGCCGTTCTCCAAGATCGCGCTCGACGCCGCTCAGGCCGCCGCTCACCACCAGCGCCACGAAGGTTCGCGCCTGGTCGAGTCGCTGAACCGCTCGGAGTTCGTGGATCGCGCCCTGCGTCAGGCCGTGACCCGCGAGAGCTCGCGTCTGGAAGCCGGTCTGACCGTGCTCGCCACCGTCGGTTCGACCGCTCCGTTCGTCGGTCTGCTCGGCACCGTGTGGGGCATCTACCACGCGCTGCTGCGCCTGGGCGCCTCGGGCGAATCGTCGATCCAGGCCGTCGCCGGCCCGGTGGGCGAGGCGCTGATCATGACCGCGATCGGTCTGTTCGTCGCGATCCCGGCCGTGCTCGCGTACAACTTCTTCGTGCGTCTGAACCGCGTGACGAACAACAAGTTCGACACCTTCGCGCACGATCTGCACGACTTCTTCGCCACCGGCTCGCGCGTCGGCGAAGTGTCGAACAAGCGCTAAGCGCAACACGCCTCCCATTTAGCGTAGCTCCCGGAGTTCGGACATGGCCTTTAGTTCAGGCAACGACAGTGGCGGCCCTATGGCCACGATCAACGTCACGCCCCTTGTGGACGTGATGCTGGTGCTGCTGATCATCTTCATGATCACTGCGCCGTTGATGACGCATAAGGTCGAGATCAAGCTGCCGGAAGCCACGCTGAAAAAGATCGAGGAAGCGCCGAAGACGCCGCCGATTACTTTGGCGGTACAGGAAGACGGCCATCTCTACTGGAACGATGAGCCGATCACCGCCGAACAGCTGGAAAGCCGTCTTTCGGTCGAGGCGCAGAAGACCCCGCAGCCGCAGATCAACGTCCGCGGGGACCGCACCACCAAGTACCGCACGATCAACAACGTGGTGACCATCGCGCAGAAGCAAGGCATGCGTAAGGTCGGCTTCGTCGCGATCAAAGAACGCTAATCGGAGATAGGAACATGGCTTTCAGCAACAATTCCTCCTCCGATGGAGCGATGGCGGACATCAACGTCACGCCGCTCGTCGACGTGCTGCTGGTGCTGTTGATCATCTTCATGGTCACGGCGCCGACGGTGTCCTACCCGATCGATGTCAATTTGCCGCAGCCGACGCTCAACCCGCCGCCGCAGACCGTCGAACCGCCGCCGCCGATCAGCTTGAAGATCGACGGCACCGGCCAGGTGTTCTGGAACAGCAACCCCACGCCGCTCGCGGCGATCCCGGGGATGATGAACGAGACGGTTCAGCGCGATCCCACGAACCAACCTCTGCTAGAAATCGACACCAACGACGACGCCGAATACGGCGTTCTCGCCAAGGTGCTGGCTTACGCCAAAAACGCAGATATGAAAAAGATCGGTTTCGTCCAGAAGTAATTCCGCTCGGAACCGACGCTTACCGTCGTGAAACGCCGCCCGCATGGGCGGCGTTTTTTTTGGTGCGGTCGCGGAGTCTGGGGATAACTTCGGTTGTGGATAACGGGGCCGGGCGATCGACAGCGAACTGGGGATCGAAGCGGCTAGGAGCCGAAACCGGCATGAAATCGGCTACGGGGCGTGCCGCTGCGCTGAAGAGCCGCCGGGCTTGTGGATAAGAGCGCGGTTGAGCGGGCCTGGAAGCGTTGGTGCGTATGCCTCGCGATGGGTGGCTCCATGCGTCGCAGCCGGACCTCAAAAGTTTCGCCCTCAGCGGGGCGCTTGCGGACCGGCCCGCCGCGGGACTAACGTGAAACCGGGTATCCCGCCCCAAGGATGGAGGTAGCTCATGGCCGTTTCCGCGTACTCCGCTGCTGGCCGGTTCCGCAACGACACCGTTGCCGAGATCAACGTGACCCCGCTGGTCGATGTGATGCTGGTGCTGTTGATCATCTTCATGGTGACGGCGCCGGCGCTGACCGGGCAGCTCAAGCTCAGCCTGCCCTCCCCTAACCCGCACCCGGACAAAGAACTGCCGAAAGCCGAGTTGAGCGTGCAGCAGGACGGCAGTTTCGTTCTCGACGGCCGCTCGCTGACGCGCGCGCAGTTGTCCACAGCGCTGACGGCGCTGGCCGCGGAAAATCCCGACACCGTGTTGAGCGTGGACGCCAACGCCGATGCCGACTATCAGGCCTTCGCGCACGCGCTGGCCGCCGCCGATGAGGCGGGCATCCGCAATTTGTCGACGAAGTAAAACGCCACGCGCGCCGCGCGTTCGCGGCGATACGGAATCGAAGACGGCTGCCTAATGGGCGGCCGTTTTCGTTTGCATGGAAGCGGCCGTTATCCACAGCGGAAACGGATTTTGAGTTTGATCCACGGGCGGTCGGGTATGCGACGCTCGCTTTTTTAGGCAGGCGAAAGCGCTTATCCACACGGGCCGTGTGCCAGCGGATCGAGAAGAAACCGGCGGCCAACGCGTCGGCTGGATGCTCAGCGTGCCTTGTGCATAACCTGCACCGGCGAACCTCATGACGGGCCGTCGACGACGCGAATGCCGCGGCGCCGTGGCACTCGCGAATACAAGGCTGAGGTCGACGGACAAGGCCCGTCTTATCCACAATGCATATCGCGGGTCGAGGTCGCAGTGAGCCGACTATCCGTGCGCGCGCGAGGTACGGTTGTGCATAAGTGAGTTCGTCTGCGCACGCGCTTAGCGCACTCGACAAGAGCGCGGTTCGATTGTCCACAGACCTGCGAACCACATTGCGGATGCGCGTCCGCCCGCAAGAAGCAGCCCATAAGCGGCATCGCGCCAACGGTGTCCGAACACTTGTCCACACCGAAATCCGCACCGTGCCGAACCCCCAGAAAACGCCTGAAAACAGCGGGTTTCGCGAGGGGCGCGCGAAGACTTATGACAAGACTTGTCCACAACCCTGAGGGACGTCGTCCCTGGCGCGGATCATCGACCGCTGCGCGATGGTGAGCGGTCCATCGCAAACGGCGGCGGACACTTGTCCGTATCGGTCGTGACGGCGACGAAAGCGAGTCTCGGCGCGTGCGGGGTTGCGTATGCACCTGTCCACACGCGAGCGAGGATGCGCGGGCTTCTGGCGGGAAGCGCGTCAAGATCGATGCCGAACCGGGGCGTACGCAGAACCAGCAGGCCGTTCGATATCCACAGCGAAGTCTCGTCGCCGGGTTCGGCTCGGCCGACGCATTTGTCCACAGGTGGAAAGATGCGCGCAGCCCGTCGTCCGGCGGCGATCTTGGTGGCATCGAATGAACGTCTCCTCTCGCTATTGCGCAGCGGCTTATCCACAAACGGGGCGAACTCGGGGCGCATATCGCGTGGAGACGGGCGTCGGCGCGCGGGTGTTATCCACATGTGGATAAGCGGCGCGCGCGTGGCCGCGGCGCGGGATGAGGGCCGCGTGCGCAAATGGATCGCCAGCCTGAGGTAAACCGATGGATGTCGCTCTGCGCAACACCGCATCGGCTGTTGTCCACAAGCCGAGTGGGTTCGCTGCATCAGGTGGCGGCGGTGCGAGGGGGTGTCCGCAGGGACTCGTGCCGATGCATTCGTACGCGTCGAAACCTCGCCGGCCAAAAAACGGCACCGGCGTTTGCCCACAGCGTCATTAATACGGCTACTCCGAGCTGTTCTCGAAAAACGGATTGCGCAACCCTCGCTCGATAGGCGCGCTCGCCGCGCGCGCGGTTTGTCCACAAAGATCGCAGCGCGCGACAACGCGCCGAAACGCTTTGCACGACGCGTTCCGCGCCCGCGTCGCGAAATGTTGTCCACAAGAGATCAGCGACGCGGGCGTCGCGAACATCCGCGGGATCCCGCGTGCGCACGACGACTCACAGAAGCGCCGCTAAGACCGGTTATGCACAGGCGATATCAACCACTTCGCCGAGCGCGGCCGTGTGCATTTCCGAGCCCAAGGCATCGCCGCTTGTCCACAAGCGCGAAGCCGACACACCGCGCGCCGCTTTCGCGATGCCATCGGCGCACGCAGTGGATAAGTCGATGCATTGCCTATGCGGCGCCAGCACCGTCTAAAACGAACTCAGATTGTGCTTGTCAGCAAACCGCCAGGCATCGCTGCTGCCGTCGCAACCCGCGTCCACGGTGGATAAGTCGAACGCCTACGAGTGGCGGCGCGGCAATCGCCGAAATGGACGCGGACCGCGCTCATCGCCGAATAGCCGGACATCGCCGCTTTCGCGTCGCAACGCGCGCCCACAGTGGATAAGTCGCACGCCTAGGAGCAGCGGAGAGGCAGTCGTAGAAACGAGCGTGGACCATGCCCACCACCCGATAGCCGCGTCGCACTGCTTCTGCGTCTTAGCTAACGCGCGCAGTGGATAAGTCGAACGGCCACGAGCGGCAGAGCGGCAGAGCGGCAATCATCGAAACGAACGCGGATCGTGCTCAGCGCCAATAACCGCACCGCTTCCGCGTCTTAGCCAGTGCGAGCAGTGGATAAGTCGAACACCCCGCGAACGCAGGGCGCGATCCGCCGCGACGCCGCGAACCGCGCTCAGCGGCTCGCCGCGATCACTGCCAGGTAGCCGCGCACCGTAGCGTCGAGACCGTCGTACAAGGCCTCGCCGATCAAGGCATGCCCGATCGACACTTCCAGCACGTTCGGCACCGCGCGCAGGAACGCGCCGAGGTTGGCCTGGCTGAGGTCGTGGCCGGCGTTGACGCCCAGGCCCACCGCTTGGGCGCGGCGCGCGGCGGCGGCGAATTCGGCCAGCGCCGCGCTGGCGTCGCCGGCGGCGAAGGCTTCGGCGAACGGGCCTGTGTACAACTCGACGCGTTGCGCGCCCAGTTCGGCGGCGCGTTCGATGCCGTCGCGGTCGGCGTCGGCGAACACGCTGACCCGGCAGCCGAGTTCGTGCAGTTCGGCGATGCGCGGGCGCAGCGCGTCGGCATCGCGTTCGAAGTCGAAGCCGTGGTCGGAGGTGATCTGGTCGTCGCCGTCGGGCACCAGCGTCGCTTGCGCGGGCCGGGTCTGGCGGCACAGTTCCAACATGCCGGGGTAGCCCGCGCGCGGCGGCGCGAACGGGTTGCCTTCGATGTTGAATTCGATGCCGCGCGCGTGGGCCAGTTCGGCCAACGCATAGACGTCGTAGTCGCGGATGTGGCGCGCGTCGGGACGCGGGTGGACGGTGATGCCGTGGGCGCCGGCGTCGAGGCAGGCGCGCGCGGCGCGCACCACGTCCGGCTCGGAACCGCCGCGCGAGTTGCGCAGCACGGCGATCTTGTTGACGTTGACGCTGAGGACGGTCATGGCGAAAGCCTAGCGCGCGCGGCGCTCAGCGGCGAGTGCGCAATCGGGCCGCCGCGTGCGCGGCCTGTGGATAAGCGATGCGGGCGGGCCTTCCGGCCCGAACCGGCGGCTCAGCGCTGCGGCGGTTCGGACTGGCTGGCGGCGGCGGCGAGCTTGCGCGCTTCGGCCTGCTCGCGCAGGCGGCGCAGTTCGGCCGGGTCGATCATCGAGGAGACGTCGCGGCTGCTGTTGTCCAGGCGCCGGGCCAGCAGGCCCATGACGCCGGCGACGAGCAGGCCGAGCGCGGCGATCAGGCCGACCGCCATCAGCGCCGGGGAGGTGGTCTTCAGCGCCAGCCCGAAGGCGGCGAAGGCCAGCAGCAGATAAACGAAAGGCATTGCGGCGTGCTCCCTGACGAAAACGGCGTTCCCCTGTCCGGGCCGGTCGCGTCGAGGCGCCCGGCCGGGGCCTCGAACGGGCCCGGGTCCGAGTGTAGCGCGCGTCGGTGCAGGCCACAGCCGGCGCGGTGCGCGGCTTGCGACCGCCGGCACATCGGGGTGGAACAGCGGCTGGGTGGGGCCGGGCTGAATGCGGCGGCGGTTGAGGGACGGTCGCGGCTTCGGGCGTTCGGCGCGGGATTGAAGGCTTGCGGAGGGGCACGCGCGGCAACGCGTTCGTGCGTGTGGCTGCGAAGTCCGACTGTAGGAGCGGCGTAAGCCGCGACTGCGACATCGGGCGTCCGGCGCAAGATTGAAGTCCCTCGGTCGCGGCTCACGCCGCTCCTACTGGGGTGCGTGTGGCGGCGTGTTCGTGGCCGCGAGGTCCGTCTGTAGGAGCGGCGCGAGCCGCGACTGCGACATCGGGCGCGCGTCGCGAGCTTGAAGTTTCGCGGTCGCGGCTCGCGCCGCTCCTACAGGGAGCGTTCGAGACAACGCCGAAGGGGGCGCAACCGCGAGATTCGAGGGAAGGAACGACGCGTTCGGCGGCGGCTTAGAGCAACGGCGACACCAACCGCGCCAGCGCCTCGGGCAGCCGCACCCGCCACAGCGAGCGGTCGCGGTCGTTGCGTACGCGCGGGGCGCGCGAGCATTCCTGTTCGATCAGCGCCGCCAGCCGGCCGCCGAGGTCGGCGTTGTAGAACATCACCGAGATCTCGAAGTTGAGCCGGAAGCTGCGGTGGTCGAAGTTGGCCGAGCCGATGATGACGCTCTCGTCGTCGCACAGCAGCGCCTTGGTGTGGAGCATGCGCGGGCCGTATTCGTGGATCTTGACCCCGGCGTCGAGCAGTTCGTCGAAGTAGGAACGCGCGGCATAGGTGACCAGCCGGCTGTCGCTGAGCTTGGGCACCAGCAGGCGCACGTCGAGGCCGCCGAGCGCGGCCGAGGTCAGGGCCATGCGCGCGGCTTCGCCGGGGACGAAGTACGGCGTCGCCAGCCACACGCGGTGGCGCGCGGCGTGGATCGCGCCGACGTGGACGCGGTGGATCGCTTCCCAGTTGGAGTCCGGCCCGGAGCTGACCACCTGCGCGGCGATCGTGCCCGGTTGCGGCGCCAAGTGCAGTTGCTTGAGCGGCGGCTGGCCGGTGGCGTAGCACCAGTCCTCGATGAAGACGAGCTCGAGCTCGCGTACCACGTCGCCTTCCAGGCGCAGATGCAGATCGCGGTAGGCGTCCTTGCGCGCGCGCTCGTCCTCTTCGTCGGTGATGTTGATGCCGCCGGTGTAGCCGATGCGGCCGTCGACGACGACGATCTTGCGGTGGGTGCGCAGGTTGAGCCACGGCCGGTGCCAGAACCAGCGCAGCTTCATCGGGTGGAACCACGCCGCCTCGCCGCCGGCATCGATCAGCGGCTGCAGGAAGCGCTGGGAGGTGCTGCCCGAACCGACCGCGTCGAGCAGCAGCCGCACCTTGACCCCAGCGCGCGCGCGTTCGACCAGCGCGTCGCGCAGCGCGGTGCCGATGCCGTCGGGTTGATAGATGTAGTACTCCAGGTGGATGTGCTCGCGCGCGGCGGCGATGTCGGCGAGCAGTTCGGTGTACTTGGCGCCGCCGTCGATCAGCAGGCGCGCCTGCGTCGCCGTGGTCGGCGGCAGGCCGGTGGTGGCTTGGCCCAGGCGCGCCAGTTCGATCGCTTCGGGCGACGGCGTCAGCCCGGGCGGCGGCGGCGGCAGCGCGGCGCGCGCGCGGACCCGGCGCAGCCGCTGGCGATGGATGCGCTGCGGGCCGAAAAAGAAATAGATGAGGAAGCCGATGTAAGGCAGCAATGCCAGACTGAACAACCAGCTCAGGGTCGCCACGGGCTCGCGCTTTTGCAGCACGATCCAGGTGCCCAGCCACACCAGGTACACCATCCAGCCGACGGTGAGATACAAACCCAGGTGAGGGATGCGGACCAGGTGTTGCCACAGCGCGGTCAGCGATTCGGGCACGGGGAGCTCCATCGGGGTGTGAGGCGGCCGCAGGCGGCGCCGGGCTAGGCTAGCCCGAGCGCGCGACAGCGCAAAGTGTGCGGGCGGTCGCTGCTTGCGGCACGCGCGAACGGTCACGGCCTGTGGATAGGATGACCCGGATCGAAAACGCGGACTCAAACGGAGACGGGACGATGACGGCCGCTTTGCTGGTGATCGACGTACAACGCGGCCTGTTCGACACTCAGCCGCCACCGGCCGAGGCCGCGGCAACGATCGCCCGGACCAACGCCCTGGCCGAGCGCGCCCGCGCCGCCGGCGCGCCGGTGGTGTTGATCCAGCACGAAGGCCAGCGCGGCTTCCTGACCCACGCCAGCGACGATTGGCAGCTCGACCCGCGCCTGCGCACCGCCGCCGGCGACCAACGCGTGCGCAAGACCACGCCCGATTCCTTTCTCGGCACCGACCTGCAATCGCGCCTGCAGGGCTTAGGCGTGGACCGGCTGGTGATCGCCGGCTACGCCAGCGAGTTCTGCGTCGACACCACGGTGCGCCGCGCCGCCGCGCTCGGCTATCCGGTGACGATCGCCGCCGACGCGCACACCACCCACGACAAGCCGCACGCCGACGCGGCGCGGATCCGCGAGCACCACAACGCCACCTTGTCGGACCTCACCAGCTTCGGCCCGCCGATTCGCGCCGAGCCGGCCGAGGCGATCGATTTCGCGCGCTGAGCCCGGCGCGCCCTCGCCGTACGCCGGCCCGCGCCGGCGCCGCCTCCCAACGCCGCACTGAAGGAGTCTTATGTCGCGTTCGACCTTATGGTTGCTGTTCGCCGTGCTCGCCGTCGCCGCCCGTCCCGCCGCCGCGGCGTTTCCGGCCGATGCCAACCCCGACCCGCGCAGCATCAGCGTGAGCGGTTCGGCCGAGATCAAAGTGCCGCCGGACGAAGTGCTGCTGAGCGTCGGCGTGGAGTCGCGCGCGATCGTCCTCGCCGACGCCAAGCGCACCAACGACGCCGACGTCGCCAAGGCCTTGGCCTTCCTGCGCGCCAGCGGCGTCGCCGACAAGGACGTGCAGACCGACTACGTCAACATCGAGCCGCGCTATCCCTACGACAGCGGCGCCAAGGTCGTCGCCCGCCTGCAGCCGGAGTTCTACGTGGTGCGCAAGAGCATCGGCGTGCGCCTGACCCGGGTCGGCGCCTACGAAGAGGTGCTGGCGGGACTGCTGGCCAACGGCGCGCAGTACGTGCACGGAATCGAATTCCGCACTTCGCAGCTGCGCAAACACCGCGACGCGGCGCGCGCGCTGGCGATCCGCGCCGCGCAGGAAAAAGCCGACGCGCTGGCAAGCGAACTCGGCGTGCGCCGCGGGCCGGTGCGCTCGGTGTCGGAGTCCTACTCCGGCGGCTGGTGGCGCGGCGGCAGCGGCGGCTGGGGCAATGTCGGCGGCGGACAGGCGATGCAGAACGTGATCCAGCAGACCGGCGACGGCGGCAACGGCGAAGACGGGACGCTCGCGGTGGGGCAGATCAGCGTCAATGCGACGGTGTCGGCGAGTTTCGCGATCGAGTGAGTCGCGGGTCGGGTGTGGATAACCGGTTTTCGCGCGGAGCCGGGTGTTCGACGGTAGGAGCGGCGTAAGCCGCGACCGCGAAACCCGGGTGCCGGCGCGAGCGTGAAACCTCGCGGTCGCGGCTTGCGCCGCTCCTACAGGGGGCGGCCCAGCCGGCGTCGGCTCGGGTTGTGGATAACCGGGTTTTCGCGCGGAGCCGGGTATCCGACGGCAGGAGCGGCGTAAGCCGCGACCGCGAAACCCGAGTGCCGGCGCGAGCGTGAAGCCCCGTGGTCGCGGCTTGCGCCGCTCCTACAGGGGGCGGCCCAGCCAGCGTCGGCTCGGGTTGTGGATAACCGGTTCCCGCGTGGAGCTGGGTTTCCGACTGTAGGAGCGGCGCGAGCCGCGACCGCGAAACCCGGCTGCCGGCGCGAGCGTGACACCCCGCGGTCGCGGCTCACGCCGCTCCTACAGGGGGCGAACCGGGCCTGCGTCGGATCGGGCTGTGGATAACCCGCTTCCGCAGCGGCCGGGAGCCCGCCAAACGCCGGCTCACGGCGCCGCCCGATCCCGCGCCGAAACCCCCGCTCCGACCCTACAAACCGCGCAAAATAGAACGCTGAACAATCTTGGGGATAAGTGCCTGCCCGCGATGTGCGTAAAACGCGCAAACCGAACGCCGGTGCGGGTTTCCCTGAATGGGGCGCTTGGGGATAACTGCTGTCGATAAGCCAAGACTCGTTCATCTTCCTGGCTAGTTGTCCACACCCCGCCGCGCAGCGGTTATCCACAACCCCGCCGGGTTCCGTCGCGTCTGCTGCGACACCGGCGGCGTAGCCTGGGACGCATGGATTCGGCGCGCAAAACCCAGATCTCGATGCAGCCGGCGGCGATCAAGGGCCGCGGCGCGGCGAGCTATGTCGAAGGCCGCTTCGCCGTGCGCACCGCCCACGGCGAGGACGACGGCTGGGGCTCGGTCTACGAAGACGCCGACGACGCCTCGCGCCCGGACACCGTGGTGACCGAGGAAACCGCGCGCAGCATCATCAGCCGCAACGAGTCGCCCGACATCGCCTTCGGCCAGTCGATCAACCCGTATCGCGGCTGCGAACACGGCTGCGTCTACTGCTTCGCCCGCCCCTCGCACGCTTACCTGGAACTGTCGCCGGGCCTGGATTTTGAAACCCGGCTGTTCGCCAAGACCAACGCCGCCGAGCGCCTGCAGAACGAACTGGCGCGGCCGGGCTACCGGTGCGCGCCGATCGCGCTGGGCATCAACACCGATTCGTATCAGCCGATCGAGCGCCGCTACCGCATCACCCGCGGCGTGATCGAGGTGCTCGACGCCTGCTCGCATCCTTTCAGCCTGATCACCAAGAACGCCTCGATCGTGCGCGACGTGGACGTGCTGGCGTCGATGGCGCAGCGCAAGCTGGTGTCGGTGTATTTCTCGGTGACCACGCTCGACAACCAACTCTCCGCGCGCATGGAGCCGCGCGCCTCGGCGCCGCATTCGCGGCTCAAGGCGATGCGCACGCTGGCGCAGGCGGGGATTCCGGTCGGCGTGATGGTCGCGCCGGTGATTCCGATGATCAACGACGGCGAGATGGAGCGCATCCTCGACGCCGCGCACGAGGCCGGCGCGCGCGCGGCCGGTTACGTGCTGCTGCGCTTGCCGCACGAGCTCAAGCAGGTCTGGCGCGATTGGCTGCGCCTGCACTACCCGGACCGCGCCGCGCACGTGATGAGCCTGATCCAGCAGATGAACGGCGGCAAGGATTACGACGCGCGCTTCGGCCACCGCATGCGCGGCGAAGGGCCGTTCGCGCAGTTGATCGAACAGCGTTTCCAGAAAGCGTGGCGGCGGCTCGGATTCGGGCGTTTGCCGCCGCTGGACACCGCGCAGTTCGTCGCGCCGCGCAAACCGACGCCGCAGATGGAATTGTTCTGAGACGGGCTGTGGATAGATCGCCGCGCGCGCGGAGCGCGGCGCTTATCCACACGAAGCGCTAAGCGGCGCGCTTATCCACAACGACGCATCGCCGCGCGCATTCGCATCGCATCGCGACTCAACCCGCGCCGTCCTCGCACAAGGCGTCGGCCGGTACCGCGATCTGTTCCGCCGCGGTCGCGCCCGCCGGCCCGAGCAGCGCATACACCACCCACGCCACCACCGCCGTCGCGCCGGCCAGCGCATACATCAACCACGCGAACGCGCTGTCGTACGCCGCGCGCAACGCCGCCGGCGCGAACTGCGGCAGCAGCGCCTGCGCGCGCGCCGCGTCGCCGGTGGCCAAGCGCTGCGCGGCTTGGTTGAGCGCGTCGCCGGCGAGCGCGCCGGCGTGGCCGAGCCGCCACTGCAGCAAGCCGGCCAGCGCCGCGGCCACCACCGCCAGGGCGATGCCCTCGCCCGACACGCGGCTGGCGCCGAACACGCCGGCGGCCATGCCGGCGCGTTCCTTCGGCACCACGCTGATCGCCAGGCCGTCCATCAGGCCCCACGGAATCGCCGAGCCGGTGCCGATCAACAGCATCGGCGCGACCAGCCCGGCGACTTCGCCGCGGCCCGCGGCCCAGCCGAGCCAGGCGAGGCCGGCGGCGGCGAGCAGCAACCCCGCCGCGCACAAGGTCGAGGCGGCGACGCGATGGTTGAGCACGGCGGCGAGCATCGGCACCACCAGCATCGGCGCCGACAGCGCGATCATCATCAGGCCGGCGTCGAGCGTGCCGAGGCCGTGGATGCCGATCAGCCGCACCGGCAGCAGCACGATCAGCGCGAGGTAACACAGCCCGGTGCCGATCGGCAGCAACTGCGCGCCGACGAAGCGCGGGTAGCGCAGCAAACTCAAATCGAGCATCGGCCGCGCGGCGCCGGCTTTGGCGAGCGTGGTCTCGATGCGCACGAACCACACCAGCAGCAGCGCCGAACCGATCAGCGCCGCCAACACTCGCGCATCGCTCCAGCCGCGCTCGGGCGCTTCCAGCACGCCGATGGTCAGCAGCGCCAGCATCGCGGTCGAACTCAGGCTGCCGCGCCAATCCAGGCCGCTGGCGTCGGGGTCGCGCGACTCGCGCATGCGCGGCACGCCGAACACGGTCGCCAGCACCGCGATGACCACGCTCGACAGGAACACCGAGCGCCAGCCTTGCGTCTGCACCAGCCAACCGGCGAGGCTCGGCCCGAACGCGAGGCCCAGGCCGAACGCGGTGCCGAGCAGGCTGAAGGCGCGGATCCGCGCCGGCCCGTGGAATTCCTGCGACAAAGCCGCGTTGCCGCCGGCCAGCGCCAGCGCCGCGGCGACGCCCTGCAACACGCGCAGGCCGTTGAGCGCGGCCAGACTCGGCGCCAGCGCCAGCAGCAGCGAGACCAGCGCGTAAGCCACGATGCCGGTGGCGAACACGCGCTTGCGGCCGTAGGTGTCGGCGAGCGTGCCGGCCGCCATCAGACAACTGCCGAAGGCGAGCATGAAGGCGTTGGTCATCCAGTTCAGCGCCACCGGGGTGCCGCCGAGTTCGGCGGCGATGGCCGGGATCGCCACCGGCGGCGCGGTGAAGCTCAGCGGCAGCACCAGCCCGGCCAGGCAGATGGCGCCGAGGATCCAAAAACGGTCGTGGCGGCCGGGCGCGGGCGCGGGCGCGGCGGAAGAGGCGGAAGCGGACATGCGGGCGGGCCGTGGGGGACGGCTGGACAGCTTAGGCAGGCCGCAATCGGCGAAAAATACCGCGTCGGTTCATGCTTTATGGAGCAAACGGACATAATGGCGGCCTCGCCCTCGGGACCCGCCGCATGGACAAGTTCGGCAGCCTGCTCGCCTTCGTCCGCACCGCCCACGCCCGCAGCTTCGTCGCCGCGGCGCGCCAGCTCGGGGTGTCGTCGTCGGCCGTGGGCAAGAGCGTGGCCCGGCTCGAACAGCAGCTCGGCGTGCGCCTGCTCCAGCGCAACACCCGCAACGTCCAGCTCACTGAGGAAGGCCGCCAGTTCTACGAGCGCTGCAAGCCGTTGCTGGACGAACTCGAAGACGCCGAGGCCGCGCTCACCCACGCCATGCAGGCGCCGCGCGGCCGCCTGCGCATCGCCCTGCCGACCGTGGGCTACCGGTTCCTGATGCCGGTGCTGGGCGAGTTCCGCCAGCGCTATCCCGAGGTCGAACTGGAACTGGATTTCAGCGACCAGATGGTCGATGTCATCGACGGCAGCTTCGACGTCGCCATCCGCAGCGGCGACATGCCCGACTCGCGTTTGCGCGCGCGCCGGCTCGGGCCGTTCTGCTTCATGTTGTGCGCGTCGCCGGAGTACCTCGCGCGCCGCGGCGAACCGCGCGCGCCGGCCGATCTGGCCGGGCACGACTGCATCCACTTCCGCTTCGCCAACAGCGGCAAGCTGCAGGAATGGTCGCTGCGGCTGGAGCCCGGCGAAACCGCGCCGCATCTGCCGGCGGCGCTGATCTGCAACAACAGCGAGGCCGCGGTGCAGGCCGCGCTGCACGGGCTCGGCATCGTGTACTCGGTGGATTTCCTGGTGCGCGAGCATCTCGCCGCCGGCCGTCTGCAGCGCGTGCTGCCGGGGTTCGAGGCGCAGCGCGGGCAGTTCTGGGCCTTGTGGCCGGAGCACCGGCACGTGTCGCCGAAGCTGCGCGCGTTTCTGGATTTCGTCGGCGAGCGATTGTTCCGGCATGCGCCGATCGCGTGAGCGCGTAGCCGGCGCGGGTCGGCTGCGCGGCTCGCGGGACACGGCTTGCATCGACTCGCATGAGGCTGAGCAGAGGCCTGGCGAAGCTATCCACAGCATCGCGGCGATGACGGGCCGGCAAGGTCCGCGCAACGCGACTCGCACCGACTCGCCGCGACCACGGCCTGATCGAATCTGTCCACCGCCTCGCCCGCGGTGGCATGCGCGCGCGGCGTGGCCGACAATGCGCCAGCGCGCTGCCGCACCGGACGCGCCTTCGCCGATTCGCCGGACTGCGCAAGGATGCCCACGCTCCCGATGTCTCCCGCACGTTCCCCCGCCCGCTCCCGCCGCCCCCGCGTGCGGCCCGATGCGGCGCGCCCGGCTTCTCGCGTTTCCTTCTCCCTGCCGCAAGGACTCCGCATGTTCCGATCCCCCGCCTTCCGCGCTTGCGCGGCGCTGGCCCTGCTCGCCGCCGCCGCGGCGAGCCACGCCGTCGGCTTCGATTGCCGCCGCGCCCGCACCCAGGTCGAAAAGACGATCTGCGCCGACGCCGAGCTGTCGCGCCTGGACAGCGAAATGAACGACCTCTACCGGCAGATCCGCGCCGAAACCCGCGGCGTCGACGGCGAAACCGGCCGGCGGGTCGATCCCATCGCTGCCGAGAACGCGCGCTGGCTCGAAGGCCGCAACGAATGCCACGACGCCGCCTGCATCCGCGACGCCTATCAACAGCGCATCGCGCAGATGCGCCGCGACTGGGGCGACGCCTTGACTCCGACCCAGGCCGCCGCCGCGCCGGCCAAGAGCAAGAACGACTACCGCTACGACCGCCACGGCGACTTCAAGATCTTCATCGCCGACCTGCGCAAGGCGGTGGCCGCCGACGACCGCGCCGCGGTGGCGAAGATGATCGCGCAGCCGTTCGCCGACTTCAGCCGCGGCAGCAGCTGCCTGCCCGGCAACGACCCGTGCGACGAGCAGCAGCGCAAGCAATCGGCCAGCGCGCGCAGCGAGGCCGAGGCGATCGCCAAGTACGACCGCATCGTCACCGCCTCGGTGCGTTCGGCGCTCAAGGCCAACCGTGTGCGCGCTTACTCGCGCAAGCTCGATTCGGGCGAGGACGAGAACGGCGAGGTGCAGGCGCCCGGCGTGATCGAGCCGGGCGAGTACCTGCTGGAAAACGACGACGCCACCCAGCAGCGCGTGTTCAAGCGCGTCAACGGCGTCTACAAGCTGCAACGCATTCCGTTCTATTCCTGAGGCAGGACGCTTCCATGACGATGTCTTCGCGTATCGCCGCCGCCGCGCTGCTGCTCGCCGCGCCGGCCTTCGCCCACGCCGCGCCGGCGGCGTCCTTCGACGGTTTCTGGGAGGCCTGCCAGCGCTATCAGGGCGAGCTGTGGTGCCAGAGCCTGCAACTGGAACAGCGCGGCGCGCAGATCCGCGGCGCGTGGAACTGGCGCGCCAGCAACACCGGCGGCACCAATCTGTTCAAGGGCCGTGTGGTCGACGGGCGGGTCGAGTTCGATCCCGAAGGCTGCGTGATCGGTTACGACCGCTGCGATCCGCGCACGCCGTCGGAGCAGCCGAATTACCTGCTGCACTGCGGCGCCGAATTGCATTGGGTCGGCGCCGATACCGACAGCTGCCAGGCCAAGATCGCCGAAGGCTCGCGTTACCGCCGCATCCCGCGCGCCAAGGCCGACCCGGTGAACTTCTCGGCCTACGCGTACTTCGACGACGGCAAGGCGCATCCCTCGTTCGACTGCGCCAAGGCGCAAACGCCGGTGGAACGCGCGATCTGCGCCGACCCCGCCGCCGCGCGCAGCGACGCGGCCATCGGCCATCGCTACGCCGATCTGCTGCAACGCCTCAGCGGCGAAGCCGGCAAGGGGCTGCGCGAGGACCAGCGTTACTTCATGGCCGTGCGCGACGCCGCATTTGAAGGTGCGGAGCGCGGCGACCGCGCCAAGACCTTGCGCGAGCAGCTCGATTCGCGGCTCAAGGAACTCGAACGCATTCGCGAGCATCCGGCCAAGGGGTTGCTCGGCGACTGGAACAACTTCGCCGGCGGCGTGGAAATCCGCCGCGGCGCTAAGGGCGAGTACCTCGTGCGCGGCAACGCGGCGCATCCCATCGACGGACGCTGGGTGTGCGACGCGCAGCTGAGCGGCCGCGGCAGCGACGAGCGCGTGCTCGCGCGCGCCGAAGACGACAGCGAAGGCAGCGGCCTGGAACTGACCCGCGTCGGCGACGCGCTGCGCGTGCGCGAGCTCGACGTCAAAGGCCAGCCGAAGGCCATGTCGGAATTTTGCGGCGTCAACGGCACGTTGGACGGGTGGTATTTCCAATCGATGTCGCAGGCGCATTGAGGGCGCGGCGGATCGCTGTCGTAGGCGCGGCGTAGGCCGCGACCGCGGGATCGCAAGGTCGCGCCGTCGACCGATTTTCGCGGTCGCGACTCGCGTCGCTCCTACGGTCGCCCCGCCGCAACAACGACGCCATCGGGAACGCTCCCTGTAGAAGCGACGCAAGTCGCGACCGCGAAGTCACAAGCGCGCGCCGCAACCCACGATTCGCGGTCGCGGCTCACACCGCTCCTACAGCTGCAACAACGAGGCCATCGGGAACGCCCCTTGTAGGAGCGGCGTAAGCCGCGACCGCGGAGCCGCAAGATCGCGTCGTCGAGCAATTTTCGCGGTCGCGACTCGCGTCGCTCCTACAGTCGCCCCGCCGCAACAACGACGCCATCGGGAACGCTCCCTGTAGGAGCGACGCAAGTCGCGACCGCGGGGTCAGAAGCTCGCGCCGCAACCCACGATCCGCCATCGCGCCCCACCCCTCGCCCACAACACCCGATACCCACCAACGAAAAAGCGCCGGAACCGAAGTCCCGGCGCTTCCTTTCCGCCATCGAAAAACGCCGCGGCTACCGGGCCGCGGCGCCTACGATCACTTCTTGCAACGCGCCGCGTCCGAACCTTCCGGCAGCCCGACGTTCACCGCTTCCCACGCGCACGCCACGGTCTTCACCGCGCTGGCCTTGAGCAGGCCGCGATCGACCAGATCCTGCGCCGCGGTCTGCGTCGCCACGCGCGCGTCCGGGTAGCTCGCCTGCGAGGTCAGGTACAAGGTGTTGGCGCGGTACCAGATCTGCCCGGCCACCACCGGCGTCAGGCCCTTCAGGCCGGTCGCGCCGTTGCAGACCAGATCGGCCGGCAGCACGCTCTTGCGGTGCGACTTCGGCACCTTCTGGCCTTCGGCCAGCAGGTAGAAGAAGTGGTTGCCGATGCCCGAGGTGTAGTGCGGATCTTCCTCGGTGAAGCCGCCGGCCGGGTAGCAGTCGAACGAACCGTTGCCGTCGGCGTCCACGTCCAGGCTCGGCTTGAACATGTAGCGCAGCGGCTTGCCGTCGAGCATCACGTTCTCGCCGATCAAATAATCCGGCGGATCCTTCGGGCTGTTGTCGAAGAACTCGACCAGGGTGCCGTGGATGTCGGAGGTGGCTTCGTTGAGGCCGCCGGCGTCGCCGGAGTACATCAGGCCCGAGGTCGCCTGGGTCACGCCGTGCGACATCTCGTGGCCGGCCACGTCGATGGCCACCACCGGGTTGGACACGCCGAAGTCGCCGTTGCCGTAGACCATGCGCTTGGCGTCGCCGTCCCAGAACGCGTTGGTGCCGCCGATGTCGAAGAAGAAATAGCTGAAGGTGACGTTGACGAAGCTCTGCACGCCGACGCCGTCGCCGAAGATGCCGACGCGGTCGTAGTACTTCTTGTAGTAGTCCCAGGTGCGGGCCACGCCGTAGTGAGCCTCGACGCCGGTGCGCTCGACGTTGCTCATCTGCTCGTTGCCCCAGACGTTGTCGGCGTCGAACATCGCCGGCGCGCTGAAGTCGCCGCCGCCGAAGATCAGGTCGACCACGGTGCCGCCGGTGTTGTGGGTGCTGCCGCCGCCGCGCTTGTCGTCGCGCAGCAGATAGCCCGGGCCGCGGCCGTCGCTTTCTTCCGCGCCGACCTTGGCGGTGGTGATGTTCACCTTGCCGCGGGTGATGGTGTAGCCCTGGGTCTCGGTGGTTTCGGCGCTGTAGATGCGGCTGTCGCGGCCGAGCAGGCCGCCGCTGTCGGCGTCGACGTAGATCAGGTCGTGGACCGGACGCTGCGCCTTGTTGAGGCCGCGGAAGGTGACTTCATAGGCCAGCTTGGGCTGGTTGTCCTTGGCGAAGTAGACCATGCGCGACTTGGGCTGTTCGAGGAAACGCCCGGCGAAATGCACGCCGGCGTCGGCGACGGCCTGGGCGGAGGACAGCTTCGGCGTCGGCGCGGCGGCGTTGCCGCCGACCACCAGATCCAGCGTCTTGCTGATCGAGGTCAGCAGGCCGTTCTTGGCGTGGGTGACCAGATCGCCGCCGATCACCGGCAGGCCCTGGTAATCGCGCTCGAAGCGCACGTGTTCGCTGCCGTCGGCTTCGACCACGACGTCGCGCGGCTTATAGCTTTCCGCGGCCAGCGCGTTGCCGGCGTTGGCGCCGCCGATGCCCTGGGCGGCGGCGCTGCGGGCCTTGTCGGCCTGCAGCAGTTCGCGCGCGCGCTGCACCGCCGGGTGCTGTTCGAGCTGCGCGCGCGGCGTCGCGCCCGAGCGCGCCGAGGCGTCGGCGAAGGGATGGTCGAGGCTGGCCTGCGCGGCCGACGCGTGCGCGTGGCGCGGCGCGGCGGCGTTGGCGGACGGCGCGCCCGCGGTGCGCGAGGCGCTGCCCGCGCCGGCGTCCGCATCGCGCTGGGTGGCGATGAACGCGGTCGCGGTGGTGCCGGTGATGGCGAGCAGGATCGATGCGGTGAGCACCTTGTGCTTGATCGACATAGCGATGGGTCTCCGAGTCATGCAAAGCGAAAGTGAGAAAAGAACGCAAATCGCCGACGCGCGGTGGGCCGCGCGTGGCGTTACTGCACAACGGCAGGGAGTTGTTCGTGCCTGACGGCGGCGTCTTACGACGAGTGAAGGCGCATCCGTTGCAGCTGTTCCCCATAGCTGCGAACGCGGCGCCATGCGTATCCCCCCACCTCGCAGGGACGAAACGGGTGGGTGGGATGGAAGAAATGGGATGCGCGTCTAAGAGCGCGATGGTCGGTCGGCGACGTTCGCGACGGACTTGCCTTGTAGGAGCGGCGTAAGCCGCGACCCACCGCAGCGACGTTCGAAAGCGCCTTCGCCGAAGCCCGGCGGGTCGGCGAAAACAGCCGGAAGCGGCCGATTGACCGGTCTTCGTGCGAAAGCGCTTTCGAACGTCGCTGCGGTGGGTCGCGGCTTACGCCGCTCCTACACGGGCTTCGGGCGACCGCGCTTCAGCGCTGCGGCGCCGGCATGATGTGCGACAGATAGATGCGGCTGTCTTCGTAGATGCGGATCGCCACCGCCACGCCGAGCTGCATCGACAGATCGAAGGCTTCGGCCTTGGCCGCGGCCGAGGCGGACGCCGCGTCGTCGAAGCGCGCGTCGGCTACGTCGCAAGACAGCGTGCGGCCGTGATAGGTGGATTCGTTGAGTTGCACCGTGAAAACCATGACGCACCGCGTGGATGGCGAACGATAGGCCCCGGCCCAGCTGCGCCGCTTGCTCAAGGCGACGACTCACTACTTCACTGCGGATAAGTCGAGCGGCGTCCGTTTCCGGCGCGTGAGTCGTGCTTCCGGGGCGCGGATAAAGTGACGCATGCCGCAGTCGTTTACCCTCGGAAGAAGCGCGGGCGCGGTGTAGGAAATTTCTGATCGCGGGCTCGGTTTTGGCGAAAGTTCGGGTAAGGCGATGCGCATCTTCGCTGCGCGATGCGCATCTTCGCTGCGCGACTGAACGCCCGCTGTAACCCGCGCCTCCCCCACGACTTTCGACGGATCACCTCCACGTCGCCCACCCCTACCGTGTCGCCTGCCGCACCGCTCGCCCACCGAAGGACCGACCATGCCCGCCAACGCCAGGACGACGGCCGCGCCCTCCGCCCGCAGACGCGCGCGGCGCCGTCGCCGCGCTTGGTGGGCGCTGGCCTTGCTGTGCGTCTGGGCCGCGGCGCCGGCGACGACCGGCGCGGGCACGGTGAGTCTGGTCGCCGGCGAACTCGAACCGCGCGCGCTGGTTCAGCCGCCCGGCCAGAGCGGCCCGCCGAGCCACAGCCAACGCGCCATCCAGGCGCTGACGAAGGCGATGAGCACGGTCAAAGGCAAGCCGATCCGCAGGAAATCGCTGAAGCGGTATTGGCCGGGGCCGAGGATCAGGAGATTTCCGTGGTGACCGATCGGCGTGAGGAAGGCCACCACCGCGCCTAGCGCCGTGCACACCACGAACGGCGTCGCCGGCTGCCCCAGCGACTGCGCCAGCGAGATCGCGATCGGCCCCAGCAGCACCGTCGTCGCCGCGTCGGAGAGGATTTGGGTCAGCAACGCCGCCACGGTGAACATCACCAGCAAGATCGCCAGCGGCGGCCAGCCCGCGATCACGTGCAGCATGCCTTGCGCGAGCAATTGCGCGGTGCCGGTCTGCTCCATCGCCACGCCGAGCGGAATCACGCCGGCGATCATCACGAAGATGCGCACGTCGATCTCGCGATACGCCTGTTCGACATCGACGCAGCGCGTGGCCACCATCGCCACCGCGCCGAGCAGGAACGCCAGCGGCGCCGGCAGCCATTCGGTCGCCGCGGCGACCACGGTCGCGGCCAGGATCGCCAGCGCGACCGGCGCGCGCAGCCGCCGCCGCGCTTCGCCGGCGAACGGCACCAGCATCAGGAAGCCGTGGTGCGCGGCGAGTTCGGCGAAACGCGCCGGCCGGCCCCACAGCACCAACAAATCGCCCTCGCGCAGGCGCGCGTCGGCCAGCCGCGGCGCCACCGCGCCCTGGCGCCGCCACAAGCCGGCGATGACGGCGTTGAAGCGGCGGGCGAAGTCGAGCTCGCGCACGCTGCGGCCGACGAACTCCGAACCCGGCGCGACCAGCGCCTGCACCAACTGCGCCTCGCCGTCGCCTTGCGCGTGTTCGCCGAAGCGCGCGATCGCGTTGAGATCGAGGCCGGGATCGTCGTGCAGCGAGGCCAACGCGTCGGCCGAGGCTTCCACCAACAGGATGTCGCCGCTGATCAGCGGGCTGCTCGGGCCGAGGTCTTGCCGGCGCACGCCGTCGCGCAGCCAGCCGGTCAGCACGAAGCGGTCGCCGAGCGCTTTTTGCAGCTCCGCGAGCGGACGCGTGCTCCAGCGCGAGCCGTCGACCACCAGCAGCTCGGTGCGGTAGCGATCCAGCCGCAGATAGCCGTCGTCGCCGTGTTCGCCGCTGCGCTTGGGCAGGATCCAGCGCGCGGCCAGCATGTACAGCACGCCGACCACGACCAGGGCCAAGCCGATCGGCGTGATCGAGAAAATGCCCAGGCCCGGCGCGCCGGTGCGTTCGATCAGGTTGTCGGCGAGCAGGAACGCCGGCGCGCTGACCAGGGTGAGGGTGGTGCCGAGCGAGGCGGCGAACGACATCGGCATCAACAGGCGCGAGGCCGACAGGCCGCGCGACTTCGCGAACCGGGTCAGGATCGGCAGCATCATCGCCGTGACCATGACGTGGTGGGTGAACGAGGACAGCGCCGCCACCGCCGGCATTGTGACGGCGATCGCACGTCCCTCGCTGTGGCCGGCGGCGCGGCCGATCCACTGGCCCAGCCGTTCCGTGATGCCGGTCGCGGCCAGTCCGCCGGAGATCACGAACACCGCCGCGACGATGATCGCCGGTTCGCTGGCGAAGCCCGACAGCGCCTGCTTGGCGTCGAGCACCCCGGTCAGCACCAACGCCAGCAAGGTCAGCATGGCGGTGACGTCGACCCGCAGCCGTTCGCTGACGAACAAGTACAAGGCGCCGGCCAGGATCAGGAGGAACGCGATCTGAGAAAAGTCCATGCGCACGATTGTGCGGGACTTGGCCGTGTCCGCGCCGTGTGCGCCGTCTACCCTGCCGTCACGGGTCGATTGGCTACACTTCCCGGTCACTTCGCCGCCGATGGCCGACGCTACGCTCCAATACGATGAGCCTGCCGCATCCCCTGCCGACCGCCACGCAGGCCGGAGACGATCCGGTCCGCGACGATCGTTTCCGTCAGGCGATGAAGGCGTCGAACATCGGCATGGCCATCGTGTCGCTCGACGGCATCTGGCTGGACGCCAATCCCGCGCTGTGCGCGATGCTCGGCTATCGCGAAGACGAATTGCGCGGGCACCACTACGCCGAAGTCACCCACCCCGACGATCTGGCGATCAGCCATAACCTCGTCGCCGCCCTGGTCAGCGGCGAGCTGGCGTCGGTGGACGAACACAAGCGCTACGTGCACCGCGACGGCTCGGACGTGTGGGTGCAGCTCAACGTCGCGGTGATGCGCGCCGAGGACGGCGCGCCGCAGTATTTCATCTCGCACATGCGCGACATCCGCGGCGAACGCGAGGCCGGCATCGCGCTGAGCGCGCGGGTGGCCGAGCACGGCGCCGCGCTGGACGCCTCGCACCGGCAATTGCAGTTGTTCGCCGACGCGGTCGCGCACGACCTGCGCGCGCCGCTGCGTTCGATCGAAAGCTTTTCCGCGCTGCTGGCCGATCGCGCCGGCGAGCGCCTGAACGAAACCGACCGCGATTATCTGACCCGCATCCGCGCCGCCGCGACCCGCATGACCGGTTTGCTGGCGATGCTCACCGAGCTGTCGCACGTGACCCGCGCGGAGATGCGGATCGGCCCGGTCGATCTGAGCCTGCTCGCCGACTGGGTCGGCGCCGAGCTGCAGGACGCCGATCCCGCGCGCCGCGGCGAGGTCCGGGTCCAGCCCGGCCTGCAGGTCGAAGGCGACGAGCGCCTGCTCAAGCTGATGCTGACCCAGCTCATGCACAACGCCTGGAAATTCTCGACGCTCGAGGCCGACGCGCAGGCGCCGGTGCGGATCGAGATCGAAGGCGAAACCCGCGACGGCACGCTGTCGGTGAGCGTGCGCGACCACGGGAGCGGTTTCGACATGCGCTATGCTCACAAGCTGTTCGAGCCCTTCCAGCGCCTGCACGGGCCGGATCAGGGCGGCGGCCACGGCCTCGGGCTGGCGATCGCGCGACGCGTGGCCGAGCGCCATCGCGGGCAACTGCGCGCCCACTCCGAGCCCGGCGCGGGCAGCACGTTCACAGTCGAGTTGCCGCTCGTGTCGAGGGGCGAGGAAAACGCTGATGCATAAGGAAATCCTGCTGGTCGAGGACAACCCCGACGACGTCGAGCTGACCCGGCTCGCCTTCGACGAGGCCAAGATCGCCAACAGGCTGGTGGTGATGGGCGATGGCGCCGAGGCGCTGGATTACCTGTTCGCCCGCGGCCGCTATTCCGATCGCGACCCCAACGACTTGCCGTCGATCGTGCTGCTGGACCTCAACCTGCCCAAGGTCGATGGCCGCGAAGTGCTGCAGGCGATCCGCGCCCACGAACCCACCCGCACCCTGCCGGTGGTGGTGCTGACCACCAGCACCGAGCCGTTCGACGTCGAGGCCAGCTATGCGCTCGGGGTCAACAGCTATATCCAGAAGCCGGTGGATTTCGAGCAGTTCGTGTGGGCGGTCAAGCAGGTCGGGCTGTACTGGCTGGTGTTGAACCATCCGCGCAATCCCTGACGTCGAGCGCCGCGGCCGCGGACCGTAAGCGGCGCCCCCGGCCTCGCTGAGGTTTGCCGACGCCGGCAGCCGCGCGTCCCCGCCCTGGCCGGGCGGCCCGCCGAGCCCGGTCCGGCTCCCTGCGTTCATCCCCAAAACCGCCCGTGAGGCGGTTTTCGCATGTCTGGAGCGTGGCGATCCTGCGCCGCGGAGCACAGATCCTGCCGCCGGCATGTCCGCGCCGCGGCGCCCCGGTTCGATAGGCGTATTGCG